>JAYOHN010000021.1:0-31332 GCA_038118245.1 Candidatus Poseidonia sp. | reverse complement strand
AGGGTTTCCACCAGTGTTTTGGTGATCTCTTCGGAGGGCTCCAGATTCTCCGCAATGATGGACGGGTTGCCGTTGTCGGTGTGAAGAATGCCCAACCGCTCGTCATCGCGCAGGCCGTGCAACAAGCGAGCGATGGGTTCGGGATTCGGTACCGGGTATTCCAGTTCACGCACACCTTCGGCCATGTAGGTGTAGGTGTCGGTCATGCCGCCGAGGCGGACATGGTGCACGCCGGCGTCGTGGGCAATGCGAACCTCCTCGATGATGTCCTCCGGCGTTCGCCAAATCGGGACGCCTTTCTTTGGCTCGATGCAGAATTTGCATCCTCGCTTGTAGCGCACGCAGCCCTGGTAGACTTCCACTTCGTACGTGAGCGGCCCGGTTTTCGTTTCGCCTCCCAGGTCCGGATGGTCGGTCACGGCCTTGCTCGAAGCTCCTGCTTGCGCCCATGCCGTCCACTGTTCGGCCGTCCTGCGCTGGTGCTTCCACGCACCGTTGTGAAGGAAGTGGTGGAGGGTGGCGTCCGTGTCCTGAACGGCGAGGAAGAGGTTGGGCCGCAGCGGCGTCCACCCCTGCTGTTTCCACCCCCGAATCGCCCATCCACCGAACAAGGCTGGGGTGCCGCTCGGAAGGCTGCGGATGAGGGCTTGGGTTTCCTTGAGCGAAATGGGCGTGCCGCGCAAGTACTTCCCGGGGACGACCGCACCGGCGATGCACACCAAGCCCTTGCACCGTTTCAGAAGTTCAGCGGCTCGCTCGGGCTCGTTTCGCTGAAGCAGTCGCCAACGGTCAACCGTCAAGTAAGCGTAGGCTTCGTTGGCTTGTTCAAGAACGCCGCAGACATATCGGACGTGGAAACCGACGTAAGGCGGTACACCGAAGGCTGCGGGTTCGTCTTCGTAGCCGTCCAAGACCAGCCATGCCGGGTCGCTGGACTCAACCATGCTTCAAGGCGGAGGGGCGACGCCTTCAATCCTTCTTGTGGTGAGGACGTCGCTTGCGCTTCTTGCCGCCCTCACCCTCTTCACGAAGGGCTTGGAGTTCACGGGCGGATTTTCCACCGCCGTCGCCGCCTCTGTTGCCGCGACGATCACCGCTCTTACCGCCTTTGGATTGAGCGATGTCAACCTTGATTTTTCGGCCGTCAACCTCGGATTGGTTCAGGGCGTTCACGACCGCCTCACCCTTGTCCTTTTCAGCGATGAACACGAAGCCAAAGCCCTTGGGTTTGCCTCCCGGACCGGTCGCTAAGACGACTTCGTTCACGGTGGCGTGTGCCGCCACCAAGGCTTGGAGTTGTTCGGCGGTGGCGGAGAACGGAAGGTTCCCAATGTAAAGTTTCAAGCCTTGGGGCTCCTTCTTTTTCCTGTCCTTTTTCTTGTCATCATCGGCGTCACGGACCCCGATTCGGCGCCCGTTGATGCGATGGCCATCAAGCGCTTTGATGGCGGCGTCGGCCATGGATTTCTCGGCATAGGTGACGAAACCGAAGCCTCGGTTCACGCCGGCATCGTCGGTCAAAACGATGCAGTCGGTCATGTCGCCGTGGGCCTTGAAGAGTTCACGAAGTTCGTCGGTTCCAACATCTCGAGGCAAGCCCCCTACGAAGAGGCGGGTGCCGGGGGCGGCGCGTTGTTGACGGCCTCGACCGCCGCCACTTTCGCCTTCAAAGCGGAAGTAGGTGCGTTCTCGCCCGTCTTCTCGGACATCGGCGGCAATGAAGGTGGCACGGCCCGATGGGCCTTTTGCAAACATGGCCTCAGCGGCAGCGCCCCAGCGCTTGCCAGCGTTGTTGAGGGCGCTTGCGCCTTGGTCGAGTTCAGCCCATCCGGCGCCGTAGTTGTCGGCGAGCGCTCGGTAGGCTTGGTGGCCACAGGTGGGGCACTTGACGTTCCAATCCCCGTCGAGTTCCGGTTGGAGGGTGTCGCCGCAGGGCGGGCAAATGGCGTGCAACACGCCGCAGTCGTTGCGTTCTCGGAAATCAAGACGGACCACAGGGTGAACCTCCTTGACCAGAGCTCGGCACACATCTCTTCGGCGCAGGGCGTCGGAGGTTTGGTGCATGAAACGGTCAACCAAGCCGGTGACGAAAAACTGGCCGTAGAGGTGCTGAGGTTGGAGCGAGCCCGGTTTTCCTTCAACGCAGGTGATCATCGCTTCGCCGTTTTTCTCGTTGAGTTTCACGACTTCGCAAAGCACCGTGTCGCCAACTTCGGGCTCAACGATGGTGTTGGCTGCTGAAACAGTGATGACGCCGTTGTCAACCTGGACGAAGCCGACCACGGTCGAAACGATGTTTCCTGAGGCGATGGCCGTCCCTTCGCCGTTCTCGTGTTCACCCTCTTGGGCGATGATGCTTCCTGGGGTGACGAGGCTCGCCGTCATGTTCTTCCTTCCATGTGCAGGCATGGCCCGAGATGGGTCGCACACCGTTCGCTAATCGCAGGGGAGGGTTCACTCCTTTTGAACCCCCCTTACGCCTCCTCAACCCTCGGTTGTCTCCAATCGAGCATCGCCGGGACGGTGGAACCGCCAACAGCGCACTTCCGTGCTGCCGCTGCGTTGAGCGTGGTGATGATACACGGCGGGGAGGCGAAAGTTCGTTCGAAGCACCCCCTCGCCCTCCCACCCGTGGTCCAAAGCGAAGGCTTCGAGATGGGTGGCGTGGTCGCTGTGAAGCAGATGGACGGCGTTCGCCTCGCTGGTCAGCGCTGTTTGCAAGAACGGGCGGTCAGCCTTGGCTCGCTGCACGCCCCAGGGGGGATTCATCACCACCACGCTCACCTCGAGAATTCCGAGGGATTCCCCGCTGATTCGTTGTTGATGGAGCGTGCTCCGGTCTCGCAGGTCTTCTGGAAGCTGGGCGAGGTTTGAGCGAAGCACTTCCACCACCGCTTCGTCGCATTCGTAGAAATGGACGTGGTGGGCTCCCAGCAACAAGCAGGCAATGCCGAGGATGCCGTTGCCTGCTCCAAGGTCGGCCACGACCGCCCCCTCCAAGCCGTCCAATTCATCCACGGCCAGCATCCAATAGGCGGCAAGGTCGCCTTCCGTGGCGTACTGCTCCAAGGAAACATCGCTGCACGGATGAGGTTGCAGTTTGGAGAGGGCCATCGCCAGGTGCTTGGGTCGCATGCCCTCACCAGCGGCGCTGCTGATAGGGGTTGCCGGGTTGTTGTTGCTGCTGCATTTGCAACCGCATGGCGTGAATTTGTTGGGCTTCCATTCGAAGGCGCTGGAGCAAGGGCTCGCCGGGTTGTTGGTTGCCGCAGAAGCGACAGAAGCGTGTACCGTCGGGGTGCTGTTGGCCGCAATTGATGCAGAATCCCATGGTGCTCCCTCGATGTTTGGACGGGCGTGTTTGATTTGAACCTTCTCAGCCCATGGCCGTCATTTGGAGGAGGATGGGCCATGTTTCAATGCCTTCAGCGATGGCCCGTTCGTTGAGGTCTTCCCACCGTGGGTCGTCCATGAAGGCGGAGGGCTCTACCCCCGCGTCGATCAATTCTTGGAAAAAGGCCCTGAGTTCCATTTCCACTTCGGACATCTGGGCCTCAGCCTCCTCCTCCACCTCGGGCAACGCCACGTTCTCGTCGGTGTCGCTTTCCTCAGCCTCAGGTGAAGCCTCGGCGACGGAGGCTTCGCTTCCGGCAGGAGCAGGGTTCTGCTCATCTTTGGGCGGCAGCGGCGTGTTTGCCTGCTCCTCCTGGGATGTGGGCGGTGAGGAAGAGGGCGGTAGAGGAACGGATTCAGCTTCCTCCGTTGGGTTCTCGGGGGCTTCGGGAGGTGGTTCGTGGTTTGAGGAAGGTTCGGGTTCTTCGTTCGGTGAAGGTTCCTCAGGCAGGGGTGTTGCAACGGGAGCAGGCACCTTCGATGGGGTTGGAGCCGGCGTTTTTGGTTCAGGTTCTGGGGTCGGTTTTTCCAAGCGACCCACGCCCAACACTTCGGCTTGCTGACGAGCCATCTCGGCGGCGGCTCGCCTCGGGAGGCTCACGAAGCACTTTCCGGGGAGCGAATCGGGGGGGAAGGGCAGGAAATACCGTTCCAAAGCCGGGAGCGAGGGGTGACGGAAGCAGAGGGTTTGGACCGCTTCGAAGGGACGTTGGGTCGGCAGGCCAACCGCAAACGGTGTGGAGGCCAATTCAATGGAATTTCGAAGCCACCCCTCGTTGTTCACGAGGTGTTGCAGCCACAAGCCCATGTCGGCTGTGGCGATGTCCACGAATTGAAACGAGGCGGCTCGCGGGTCAAAGCCCTGTTCTTCAAGCAAGTACGCCTCGGCACGGGGTCGATGAAACACCGTCATGACCGGTTGGCCGTGTTCGACCATGTCCCCGTGAAGTTCCATGACTTTGCGTTCCTTGCGGGGGCACAGCAGGAGAATGGTCATCCGGGTGGCGTTGGCATCCCAAATCTCGCCCCACCGCTCCGCTGCTTCAACGGTCAACTGACCGATGGTCATGTCGGGAATCATGGCGGTTAGTCCCATGGCGGCACCGAATCGCAGGAGACGGTCCCGACCTTTTACCCTGCGGGTGGGGCGCTTAGCCCTCCAAGACCCCCAAGGCGTGGGCGAGTTCTGCGAGGTACACCACGCCGCCTGCAGCCCCCCGCAGGGTGTTGTGCGAGTACGCTTCGAAGCCAACTTCGTGCGGCCCGAGGCACGTCACGTTCCCGACCACCACCGCCATGCCGGCCTTGAGGTCAAGGCTCGGGTCAGCGCTTGAACGAAGGTGCGTCCCGTCGGCGAAGAGGTGGGCGAGGGGGTCGATTTGGTCGACGATCATCAGCGGTTGAGCAGGGGCACTCGGGAGGGAACGGCACCGCTCATCCCCCGTCCAAGCCTCCAAACAAGCGAGCAAATCCTCTTGCGAAACCGGGCGTTTTGTGCGGGCGGTTACGAACACATGGTGGCCGTCGCGACGCAGCACTCGGGTGCATTCCAGCCTCGCCTCGCCACGCCACCCAAGGACGCTTCGAAGTTCTGCCTCGGTCTTTTCGGCTTCGCCCGGAATCGTTGGACTCACCTTGCCCGCTTCAAGGGCCGATTCGAGGTAGGGCTGCCCCCCTCCCGACAAGCCTTGTTCGCTGCGCATGGTGTAGGCTTCGACGCCAAAGCGCTCCTCAAGAGCGGCCAGCGGAAGCACCAGCGGCACCAGCGTGCAGTTGGTGGCGCAAGCATGCAAGAGCGGCCTCTTCCCACCTTGCATCAGGACGTCCGGGTTCAATTCTGGAATCGCAAGCGGAACGTCATCGTCCATTCGCCACGCACTGGCGTTGGAGAAGACCGCAACCCCGTGCGCCGTCCACAACGGTTCCAACCGACGAGCCTCTTGAGTGGGCAGGGCGGAAAAGGCGATTTTGACGCCGTCACGAACCATGGCCTCGATGACGGTAACGTCCTCCACGTCCCCCACGCGCATCTCGGGAAAGGCTGGACGGGGCTCCTCCAACACCCAGGGGACCTCGGCCAGAGGCCGGCCGGAAAATCGGGGCGACCCTGCGACGCCGGCAAGGGAAAACCACGGGTGGTGAAGCAAGCGTTGTTGCAAGCGTTGAGCCACCAAACCGCCTGCCCCGAGGACCACGGTTTTGATGCGCTTCATGACCGGGCGACCCCTTTGCTCGTCTTGAGTTCTTGTTCCCGTTTACATCAGCGGCTCTGGCAAAAAACGACGGGTGAGAAGTTTGCGCAGGATGTTCCAGCCGTCTGCGGTCGAGCCGAGTTTCGCCTCCCCGATTCGGGCCGAGTAGGACACCGGGCGGAAGGTGAAGGAAAGGCTCCGATGCACCATGCTTGCAAACATCTCGGCTTCGATTTCAAACGACACGCTGTTGAGCATCATCCGTTCAATGGCTTCCCGACTGAACGCCCAATACCCCGAACAGACGTCTTTGGTCGTGGTACCGTAGAGGCCCGAAGCCAGCCAAGTCAACAGGTGGTTGCCGATGTAATTCAGGCGTGTCATGGAATCCGGCGCCATGTTCCCGCTGAGTCGGTCGCCCACCACGACATCGTAGCGGTGAAGCGGTTTCACCAGACGAGCCATCTCTTCGGGTGCGTACGTGCCGTCCGCATCCAACATCACGACAATGTCGGCGTCCATGCTCACCGCTTCTCGAAAGCCATGGCGGAGCGCGCTGCCTTTACCGGTCCCTTCCTGCGCAAGAAATCGGACGCCAAAGTCGGTGGCCACGCTTGGTGTTTGGTCGGTGCTGTGACCGTCGATGACCAAAACTTCGGTTTCGTACCCCCGTTCCATCATCGCCTCGTAGGGGATGCGTTCCAGCACCCAGCGCAACCCGTCCGCTTCGTTGAGCACCGGGAGGAGCACGACGATGCGCTTCATGATGCTCGGTTCGGGTGCTCTCACATGGTGTTTGCTCATGTCACCCTTCGCGCCATTCCAACCATTGGAATTTGACGCCGGTTTGGTCGATCATCACCGTGTCCCGCCCCGAAAGGCCCAGCGGGTTCACCCACCGGGACGGCCCATCCCCCTTCCAGGTGAACGACAAGGCATCGAGGGAGAAGGTGCCGTTCAACGCAAAACACGACTGGTGGTAACCCGGGGAGGTTTGGAGCGCATGAAACGGGCGCTCAAGCCCGCTCGATGCGTTGAGGTACAACGCAGACGGGCTCCCGATGATTTCGTACACGAGGCAGACCTCTGAACGCCCCAAAGGTGCTTGGATTTCCAACACGCCCGGGCTCCCTTCAGCAAGAAACGGGCGTTCTTCGCCTAACCCAAGCGGGTCACGGAACTTGTGGTTTCTCCACGGGTCCAAGCGTTCGGTGCATGCCTCGCAGTCCTCTTCATCAATGCCGGTCAACAGCGGTGTGCTCCCATCTCCCTCGGGGCGAAGTTCCCACAACGTGGCGCCGTCCACGGACAAAGCAGGCTCCCAATACGGCGATGCGGCCAGGGTCCACTGAACGGTGCCCAGGGGTGAGGTCAAGGCGTGACGCATGTTTTTTGCAGAAAAGTAACTGACGTTGTCGCTGTAAACGGCGCGTGTGGCGGCGTTTTGCTCGCTGTCCTCAAGATAAACGAGGCCGAGCGTTGGAATCGAGGTCGTCAGCATGCCTTCATGGGCGTTCCAAACGTACCCCCAATGCATGTTTTCGGTGTACACCGGACCGTCGATGTTCCCCAGAGCTTCACGAAGCGCCATGTCGCCAGGGGAGACGGCGAGCAACTCGTCGTGTTCCGCGAGTTGAACGGCCACGGCGGCGGCCACCAAGGTGCCCACCACCACGATGGAAGTTAACGACCAAGCCACGGCTTGAGGCATGGCCTTCACCTGCGTTTCGTCCCCGCTGTTGTGGGTGTTCAGTGCGGTGGTTGGTGACCACCACAAGGCCACAAGGACGGCAAGAGGGACATGGAAGCCATGGAGGGCCATCGAGTAGAGGGTGTAGGACAACAGGGAGAGCACGGGAACGTTTTGCAACCCTTCCACCAAATGAACCAAGCTGAGCAACCAAAGCAACGCAAACCAGGTCGTTGCGATTCGCCCTTCCAGGCTGTGACGAAGAGCCACCGCTGCAAAGCAAGCAACTGCGAGCAGGGGCCCGTTGTAGACCAGCAACGGCCGTCCGCCCTGCCAGCCGTATTCGGAGAAAACGGCTTCTTCAAACAACCGAGGGGCGATCACGATGAGCGCAACAGCAAAGCCCACGGTGATGAAGGCCGATGCCAGATACGCCACTTTTCGTGCCCATTCGCGATGGGATTCGTTCTCCAAACTCACCCCGTGGAGCACATGGCTCAACAGCAACAAGGACAGGTAAATCGCTCCGGTTGGGTGGATGAGGGCAACGCACCACAACGCAAGGGCGACCCCCGCCGTGTGGTAGCCTTGGCGTTGATCGGACGGTCGAAACAACGTCAAGATGCCAACGACCATGCCAAGTTGACTGGCCACGCTCGGGTACCCTGAATCAAAGGTTTTGGCGAACAACCCGAGGCCCAAGCCCATCGCAAAGACGGCCTGAGCTCCTGCACCGTGGCGGTCAAGGGCGCCCATGAGCCCGACCAAGACCGCAAACAGCGTCCAATGGCCGAGGTGAAAAACAGAAACACCCGCATCGAGGTTCAGCGTAGCAGCCAACCATGCAGCGACAGAAGGGAACGCCGGAGGGTAGGTCCAAAAGCCGATGTTGGTCCCAGGAAGCACCAACTCGCCCACGAGGACGACCTGTTGGGTCAGCATGGCAAATCCAATCCAATCCACGCCGAAGGGAAGCGGTTGGAGAACAGGGCTCAACAGGGCGGTCAAGGCAACGACCATCCCGACGGCCATCAGGGGAAGGTTTCGTTGGCGTTGAAAGTTCAACTGCATTTCCGCCTCCTTGCTCAACGTTGGCGTGTCGGCGCTCTCCGACACCTCGCCGTGCATGGCTGCCTCAAGACGCTGCCAGTGACTGCGTTGGGCGACCTCTTCGTGCCTGGCGGTGACCGTCCGGTAGGCAAGCCCGTTGAGCCCCAGCACGACCAGCCACATCAGGGCCATCGACCAGATGTTCAACAAGAGCAGGGTGCCGCTCGCTCCGTAGAGGAGCAACAAGCCCAACGCCGGAGCAAGCATGGCCTTTCGCAAGCGGTCACCGCTCCCGTCCATGACCGAGGCCAGCGCCCATCCGGGCAACATGCTCGCAAGCAGGAGGACCGTGATGCTCCCGAGCATGCTCCTCTGGCGAGGCTGACATGCCTTGAGGCTTCGCCGAAACCTCAAGTGCAAGCGGCGCTTCGGGGGCTTGATGGCTCCAAACGAAACGTTTTCCTTCCATCCAACCGTGATGTTTGACGGTCCGTATTGGGTCCACGATTTCACGCGTCCTCAACCCGAAGGGTGGCGAGCGCCGTACCCGTATTCGGTCGGCCGATACGATGAACATCGACCCGCCATGTACACAACGCCCCTCTTTGAAGGGCAGCGCGACCACCATGTTGGCTTGGATTTAGGGGCACCGGTGAACACTCCGGTCCACGCCTTCGGGCCGGGTCAAATCTTCGCCGTGACCGTCAACGACGAGGACGGCTCCTACGGGCCCACCCTCATCACGCACCATCGGTTGGCTCTCCCTGGAAGGGTGGGCGAGGCACCGGCGGACGGCCTCACGGAATTCTGGGTGTTGTACGGTCACTTGAGCTGGGAGAGCATCTCCAACTGGTCGGTGGGCGACACGTTCGAGGCCGGTGCTGTTTTGGCTCGCATGGGCGACCAGGAAGAAAACGGTGGGTGGCCCCCTCACGTTCATGTCCAAATGGCACTCTCTGCTCCTGTTGGAGGCGATTTACCGGGCGTTGTGTCGGCAGACGACCGCCTCGCTGCGCTTGCTGCCTATCCAGACCCTCGTTTGATTTGCGGCCCGCTTTACTGAACCGATTGGAGGTGAGCCTTCAGCGCGTCGATGGGCGCGATGGTCGCTGGGTCTTTTCCTTGGAGCAAGGCCAAGGTGGTCGACAGCCAATCCATCACCAAGCAATGGTAGAGCAAGTTCTCCATCAGTGAAGTCCCTTCGCCCGCTAGGTTCCATGCATGCTCGGTGGTGGCGTGGGCCACCATCCAATCCAATCGTTGCGATACACGAGGATGCATTCCGTCCCACGTGAGGACAAGAAGGGCTTGCTCGGGTGCCGTTTGGTCTCCGTTTGGCCCAATGCCTCCCCAAGCAACGCTCTCGTTGTGGTTCATTTCAGGAAGAACACCGACACGCACGAAACGAGCGGCGTTTTCGTTCATTTGGTTCTTGAATCGGTTGAGGGCGGGAGCGAGTTCGGTCGGCCCCACGACCGCCATCGGGCGGTCCACCAAACCCGCTGCAAGAAGGGCGATGTCCCCCTCAGGATGGCGAAGCACATCAAAATGGGCGCTGTTGGCCTCCAACCGGTCCAACATGGCCGCCCTCGCTCCGGGGTCGGTTGCGGGAAGGAGGCCAAGCGCTTCAAGGCAAGCCACTTGGCGAGAAAACAGGTGGCCAAAGGCCGTTCGGGGAGGTTGACCTCCGATGGTGGGAATCAGATAACATCGTTCGTGCAATTCGGGCAAGCCCGCCAACTCGCCGCCGGTGGCGATCACGACAGCGGTCGCTCCTTTTGACAGGGCGCTCTGTGTTGCGGTCACGGTTTCCTCGGTGTTGCCGCTGTGGCTGGTGGCGAGGACCAACCACGTGCCGTCAAACCAGGATGGCAGGTTGTAGTCTCGGTGGACGATGATGGGGCATCCTCCCCCGTGGGCCGAAAGGGTTGACAAGAAATCGCCGCCAGCGGCACTTCCGCCCATTCCGAGGCACAAGACCCCGCTCCAAGGGGCTTGTTTGAGCGTGTTCAACCAGGGAAAGCGGTCGGCGTTGACCGCAGCAAATCCAGCCCGAAGGTCCGCAACGAGGTTCCGGACAAAGCCCACGATGCCTTGCTGGTCGAGCCGTTCAGCAAGGTCGACCAAGGTCAGGGATTCCTCTTCCTCGTGTTCGGTCATGGTGAACCCTCCTCCCCGGCACTCGCATCCACGGCGAGGTGCGGCAGCGCCAACCAGGCGTCTTCGTGTCGAACGAGAAGACCTTGACGGCCGGGGACATGTTCGTACGGGAGGCGAACCGAGGTCATGGCCCACGTGCTCGGGTCAAGGAATTCTCCGACCGAGCTGTCTTCGTTGATGAAGTCCACTTCAAGGGCGTTCTTGCGTTGAGCCACCACGTTGGCGGATTCAAGGTCACGCCACGTGGCTCCGGTCCGTTCCCGACGGTCCACCCGCTCCATGATGGCCCCGTCTTTGGTCCAAGCAGACGGCCGCCAGAGGTGATGGCGCCACTGAACAACGTCACCAATTTCGTACCCGGGTTTTCGGTAAAGCAAGGTCAGCCGAGTCACATCAACCCCGTCTTTCCGACCGACCGTGGAGTTGGTTTCCACCACCATGCCGCCGTGTTCGGTGACGAGGTGACGACCCCACGCTCGGGCCAAGCCTTTGCTGCCGAGCACCACGTCGTAACCGCCGGTGACCGGGCCTTCCGTGGTGATGAAGAACATGGGGTCGTCAGAGAGCTTGTCGAGCACGTCGTCCAACGTCGCCCTCAACTTTTGGAACTCCTCCTCGCTCAAGCGGCGGGCGGTCGAGCGAAGTTGAACGGTGGCTTCGAAATAATTCCCCGCACGGCGGGTGCAGGTCAAGCAAACACCGTTCGCCATCCGAGCCCGCATCGTGTGTTCTTCTTGGAACAGCAGGTCGTCAACAACCCCTTCAAGTTGGATGTGGAGCAGGGTGTGACGGTCCGAAACTTTCACCGGTTCCATGGCGAGTTGGATGTCCTCAGCACGTTCGTGAACCACCAGATTCCGGTGGAGGAGTTCATCCCACACGTTTTCCTCGGTCGTGTCCTCCCACTTGCCGTCGATCTCAACGATACCGCAACGAGCGCAACGAACCCAAGGCACGTTTTCCGGTACTCGAGCCAGCACGGTACGTGCGCGCAAGCAAGGCTCGCACATCCGGTCGCCGTAGAGCGGAGGGTCTGCCCCGCAGACCAAGCAAAACTCTCCACCAAGATGCGCAACCATGCCCCTCGGCCGGAGGTGCTTGGCTCGGGCCTTTGAAGGTGTGCGCCTCAGACACCGGTCGTCTCGTCATTTTGAGGGGATGGAACAGCGACCGAGGGAGCCACGGATTCAAGCGCTGCAAGGCGGGCATCAAGCCGTTGGGAGCGGCGCACAACGGTGTAGGTCCACAACGCAATGGCGACCAACATGCCGAGGTAGGCGACGGCCAAGTACCCCATGCCGTCCATTCAGATCACCTCGTCCGTGACGGTTTGCAGGGCCGCCAGCCGCTGTTCCAAGTGCGTTAATCGCATCGAGGCCATCATGTGGCCGACGATGAGGACGGTGAAGGAGATGGCGGAAAAGAGGAGGACCATCCCCATGTCGCTGTTGATCGAGCCGCCGTCGTCGGTTCCGACGACCGGTCCTGGGTGACGAATCGTCCAGATGCGGGTGGCGATGTAGGTGAGGGGAACCAAGACGAATCCGTACAGCCCAAAGGCTGCGAAGGTGTCACGTGTTTCAACGCCGTCGGGTTGGCTGTTGCGGCCTAAGACAACATAGATGGCGAGAAAGGTAAGCAACCCGAACGTGTTGAGGCGGACGTCGGTCCAATCCCAAGGCGTGCCCCATTCAGCGGCGCCCCATACACATCCCGACCACACGGTCATCAAACCGGTGGCCAGACCCGCCTCGGACCCTGCAACATGGAGGCGCCACATGCGCTCGGAACGCTTGAACAACCAACCTGCAGAGCCGATGAACAGGGCGCCAAAAGCGATGAATGCCGCCCATGCAGCCGGTACATGCCAGTAGAAAATACGCTGGGCGGCCGGAGATTCAAACGCATCGATGGAGACGCTCGGTGCCCAAAGAAAGGCCAACAGAAGCGATGTGCCGATGCCGGCAAAGCCGGTGAACAGCACGAGGCTCGCCGACTTCATGAGGCGGGGTCAAAAACCTCCTCCTTGAACTTGGTGTTTTCAGCGGGTCAACCAATCGATGAGCAACGCATAGGGCAGAATGAGGACGGGCGTGAGAAGGCCGACCATGGCGGCGTGCGGGCGTGCAAGGCGAGATGTGGCCAGTTGGAGGTAGCGTACGCCGTGCCACACAACGAAGCAAACAGCTCCGCCGACGAGGAGAACCGTGCCTTCCAGGGGTTGCTGGAACCCAACGAACGCTCCGGCAGAAACCACCGCTCCGAGGAGAAAAGGCAACCACGATGCATGCGGGACGCCCCCACCCACTGCCGTCCACCAAGCGTCCGCTCTCTCTTCGCGCATGGCGGCGACCAAGGGCTCACCGCACAAGCCTGCAGCCAGTGCGGGAGCGAGAAGGAAACCGAGCTGCTGAAGTTCCGATAGGCGGCTGAAAAAGTCGCCCAAAGCAAGCATGAGGCCGAGCGAGAGCACCGCTGCCATGCCGTTGGCGTTCAACCACAACATGGTTTGGCGATGGGTTTTGAGGCCGAAAGACGACGGCGCAACCCGTCGCGAGGGTGTTGAAGGCGTTGAAAAATCAGCGTCGTCAACCGCTCCTTCCGTGGCTTGAGTGGTGGCGGTGGCCACGGTGTGCAGGTGCGTGGCCGGTTCGATGAGGCGCTGGTCATGGGTGGCGACCAGCAAACCGTGCCCCCGTTGGCGGAGCACCGAAAGCCATCGGCAAAGCACCGATACCGCGTCGTCGTCAAGACCCGTGGACGGTTCGTCGAGCAGAACGAGGCACGGCTCTTCGCTTGCAAAAGCAGGAAGGAGGGCCGAAAGCACGGCGACTTTCCTCACTTGGCCTTGCGAAAGGTGAGCGATCGGGTCTTTTGCTCGGTGGTTGAGTTTGAAGGATTCAAGGAACGGGCCGATGTCCACGCTCGAACCGCTCATCGTGCAAGCCGTGCGGAGGTGGTCTTCCACCACTTCGCTTCCCAGGACACCGTTTTTTTGCAACGCCAAACCAAGGGTCAAGGGGCTGCGCCTTCGGCGTCCTTCGTGGTCAACGATGACGGTCGTTTGGTGGAGGACACGACCCTTTTCGAGCGGCAAGAGCCCAGCCGCGACCTCAAGAACGGTTGATTTTCCAGAACCGTTTGAGCCGACCAAGGCGACGTACTGCGCTCCATCAACGCACAGGCTGTGATGGCGCAAAACCACGCCCATGCCTCGACGCACTTCGACCTCGTCGAGGTTCAAGAGCGCACCCATGCTTTGTCGGGCTCGCCATCGGCGAAGAACCCTCCTGTTGGGAACAGGGCGTTCCATAACTCCAAAGAGGGCCAAGCCAACCAGAGTGCATGGGGTTCGCCGTCGCGTTGTTCGGTGCGGCGGAATGGGCGGTGCTTCTCCTCTGGTTTGTTGCTGTTGCTGCCCCCCTCTTCTACGCCGCACGGACACGCACATCGGTGGCGCTGGGCATCACGGTGAGCGTGTTGCTCGGTTCGGTCGTTCAGGTGATTTGGTCGGTGTTGGCTTCGTGGGAGGTGGTTTCGTATTGGGTCTGGAGCGATTTTGTGCTGGTCCCGGCCCGCACCGCTGACCCGTTGTTCTGGCACACCTTGTTTTCTGCGGGGTTTTTGCACAGCCAAGGCGATTTGATGCACGTCCTCGGCAACGTCGTCATCCTTGCGCTGGTTGGCGTACCGCTTGAACAACGTCTTGGTGGTCGGCGATTCGCCGTTGTGTACGCCATCGGTCTGGCTGGCGGCTCGTTGGGTTGGGTGGCGTTCAACGCTGACTCATGGCGTCCAGCGCTTGGGGCCTCAGGGGCTGCGTTTGGCTTGCTCGGCGCCTATTTGGCGGGCTGGCCGAAAGACGAGATTCCGTTTCCACTCCTGCTCATTCGCCCTTGGCCGGTGGTTCTCATTGCCTTGCTGTACTTCGGATTGGAACTTGTTCGTGCATTTGCAACGATGGAGTCGGGGGTTTCCAGCGGCATCGCTCACATGGCCCACATCGGCGGCTTCATCGCGGCGTACGCATGCCTCCCTTGGGTGGCGAAAGGCGGGCCGGTGGAACTTGGCGTGGTGGATGGCGGCCCGAGCCAAGGGGACGCCCATGCTGCTCAGCGACGACGGCTCAAAGCGAGCATGATCGACCTGAGTTTGGTCGAAGACCCCTGGACAGCCCGGGGCCTGAGCGTCCCAAAACACCTCCGTCAACCGCTCAAAAACCTCCTTCTCGCCGGCGACGAACCTGAAACCCGAACCGCATGGATGGAACACCTCGCCAATGCGGGGACCTGCCCGACCTGCGCTGCTCAGCTGGGCTTGGTGGAACGGTCAACCGGTCCTCATCTTCAGTGTTCAAACGACCCCTCCCATTTCGAGTGGCCCCGTCGTTCCTAAGGCGAAAACCAAGCGACGGCGTGATACAGGGGAGGATAGGCTCAAAGGTGGGCAGGCTTTCCACAAATCTGCGAGGTGAGTGCATGCGCAGCGAAGCCAATCCAACCTTCACTTCCGCTGCCGTTCTTTTCTCGTTCTTGTTGCTCCTCGCTGACGTGAGTGCAGCCGGTCTCTCAAACCCATCACCAACAGCGCCTCTCCCAACCCACGGCGAACCCATCTTGGTGGACGGTCTCCCTCCGTTGATGTGCGGCGATGCACCTTGCGAACGGCCGCTGCGTTTGTACGACCGAGCCGAGCGCCCGTCTGCAGAGCCGGACATGTGGTGGCTCTCGTACGGGCCTGATTTGGATTGGAACGGGATGGACGACCGTCTTCAACGCGTGCTCGCTGGTGAACCGTCCATCTCTCCAACCTCCATCCTCGGTCCGGACGGCCGAAAGACCGTCGCCGTTGTCGTGGACTACGCATGGGCGCCCAACGAACACGAGGTGGCCACCCTCGTCGCTCTTTTGGAGGGCCACGGATGGGTGGGCGAAGCCGGCGGTGCATGGTTCCAAGTCATGGATTCCATCGACTCGGTTGTTGTCGACAAGGTCCCTGTGAGTGCGCTTCTTGACATCCATCAACTCCACGGGGTCGTGGTTGTTGAAATGCAGAACGTCATGGTTCCGTTCAACGGTGTTGCCTCGGAAGCTGCACGAGCGATGCCCTCCGACGTGTACTCGGCGAGCGCCTACGAACGCGGCTACACCGGCGAAGGTGTTGTCATCGCTGTGCTTGACACCGGCGTTGACAACGAACATCGAGCGCTCAACGACTTTGACGACATCGATGACGAACCGGACAGCGATGCCACCAGTTACACCGACCAAAAATGGGTGGCCGGATTTGACGCCACTTCTACCGCATCCAATCCCGACGGCACCGTTGACCCCGATGACGGGCAAGGTCACGGCACGCACGTCGCCGCCACGGCCCTCGGAACCGGTGGAGCCCAACGGGTGCACACCGGTACCGGCATGGGCGCTTATCTGGTGGACATCAAAGTCCTGACCGATTCGGGAGGCACGAACTCGCAAGCTTCGCTCAACGGCATCCAATGGATGATCAACAACAAGAACACCGATTGGGGCAACAACGAATCCAGTCGCGGCATTGACGTCGCGTCGATGTCCTTCGGCTCGGTGAGTTCGCCCTTGAATCCCGGTGACGAAGGCGACAACGGTTCGGGAGCCGAAGCCCGTTTGGTCAACGACGCCCGCGATGCGGGCATCGTGTGCGTGGTCGCCATGGGCAACGACGGTAGCAAGCGGGTCCCCTCGCCAGCGAGTGCAGACGGAGCCATCTCCATCGCTTCGGCGAACGACCGAAACACGGTGAACCGAACCAACGACGTCATCGCCTCCTACTCCAATTTCGGTCCCCGATTGGACGATGGCGACGACGACGAGTGGGACGAGTTGAAGCCGGATTTGACCGGTTTCGGAACCGGCATCACCTCCGCCACGGCTGCGACAGGGCCTTCCTTCCCCGGTCAGCCAGAGCGCCCCCTCGCTGACAACGAGTACGATTCCAAGGACGGAACAAGCATGGCCACGCCTGTGGTCTCTGGTGTGGTGGCGTTGATGTTGCAAGCCGACGACACCTTGGACCCCGAGGACGTCCGAAACATCCTCCGCAATTCTTCAGAGGCCCGAGGAAGCGCCAGCGAACCCGGTATTTCCGACCGATGGAACGACAAGTGGGGCTTCGGACTTGTTGACGCTTCCTGCGCCATCGACCGGGTCCTTGGGCGGTCCTGCACGCCGCTGGACGGGGACGGAGGCGTCGTGGTGGACCCGCCTCCCGGAGGCGACGGTCTTGGGGACGATGTGGCGATGGCTTCACCCGTCAACCAAAGCCTCTACCTCGCAGGCAACACTCTGTCGGTTGAAGGGACAACCGACACGAACCAAGAGAACTATGTTGAGGTTCAGGTGAAGTTCGAACAATTTTACGATGACGGTGACAGCACCGAATTGACCAACTGGCTTGGTGCGGACGGAACCGTTGAGGATTGGTACTTCGACATCACCGTGGACGATGATTGGGTCGATGAAGACGAGGCCTACACGCTGGTCTACGCCCGTGCCCTGACCGAAAGCGGCGAAGCCTCCGCACTTGATTTCCGAATCGTTCGTTTTGCCCGCATGGCCGTCTCCATTTCTGAACCGGCTCTCGGAACACCGCTCGTTGGTTTCGTCGATTTTGAAGGCACGACGGAAGGCACAGAACACGACCGTATTGAATACAAAATCAACAACGGGGAGTGGGAACTTGGCGACACCCTCGCCTTCCAAGAAGAGGGCACTCAAACCTGGTCGTTCCGATGGGACTCCACGGAAGTTGGCGACGGTTCACACCGCATCAGCGTTCGGATGGTCAACGCGACCGAGGTCAAGAGCGAGGTGCTGAAACGAACCTACGAAGTGGACAACCTTCCCGCTGCCCCGAACTTCGCCTTTGCGGGTTCGGTCGGCGTGTACGACGGTGGCATTTCGGTCAACTCGGCGGTGGCGGGAACGGTCCTTGAGGTGCGCTTTGGATTGCGCAACATCGGTGATTTGGACGCCAGTGAGGTGTATTTGACCCTCGAAGGCGAAGGCAGCACCTCCTCCACCTACCCCTCGGAGGGCAAGGTGACCTCGTTGAATCAAGGCGAAAGCGTGCAGGTGACCCTCTACTGGTGGGCCACCGAGGCCGGTGTGCACGACGTCACCCTCTCCCTTGATCCAACCCAACAATACGAAGACCCTGACCGAAGCGACAACGTCTACACGTTTTCGTTTGAGATCGAGGAACGACCGCTTCAACCCATGCTTCGTTTCATGCCCGGTGCAGCCCGCACCGAGCCGGTGATTCCTTCCCCTGGAACACCGTACGACATCACCGTTCGCGTGGACAACTTGGGTCAAGGCGACGCCACCAACCTCAACATCGGACTGGAAGTGTGGGCTGAGGGCATCGGATGGGACCGCTTGGACGACCAAAGCGTCATTCTCGTACCGGGCTCGTCAACCACGTCGGGCTATTCCTTCGCTCGTTTTGCTCATGTTTCCAATGAGGTCGGTACACTGTCTTACCGGGCGGTTCTCAGCGGGTCCGGTGTGGAGTTGGCCCACAGCGAAATGAGGTTCAACGTCACGGTCGCAGATTTGTACATCGGCTCAAAGGTTGGCGTCTCGCTCGCCACCGGTGAGGTGCCCGTGGACTTTATCGGTCTGGACGAAGGAGGGCTGCTCTTCACCACGCTCGATGGCGAATTGCATGTGCGGACCGTCACGTCGACGCTCTCGATGCCGGGCGGGGTGGTGCTCGACGAGGCCTGGGGTGGCGAACTCGCTACCTACCAACGGGACGACGGATTGGTCCAAGTCGCCTGGACCCGGCGCTCGTTGAGCGCTGAGGGCTACATCCTCACCGACATCGCCATGACCTCCATTTCGGCCGCTGGGAAAACGACGCCGAAGCACTACCACATGCCTTCGATCAAATTGTCCGAAGGCGCCTATTACGGCTTCACGTTTGACCAACACGACGGCACGATGGTGCTGGCCGGTTACCACCGGGACCTCTCCACCAGCGGTTCGTGGCAGGACATCACCTCGCTTTTCGTCATCTCCTCCTCCACCCCTGACAAAGGCAACTCGTGGAGCAACCCGGTCAACGTGCTGTCCAACATCGACATCCGTCCCGGAGATGCTCAACCCTTGGGCGTCGGACTTGGGGACGAACACCTCCATCTCATTTACCAAGAATACCGAGACGATGTCACCGGCATCGAACGAGCTGGCTTGATGTACACGCACGGGTCGTTGACCTCCTCTGCGTGGAGCTTCCAGTATTCCATCGGCGACAACGCCATGCATCCTCAGCTGGAGGTGCTGGTTGAAGACGATGAAGACCGTTTGGTCGCGACCTGGGTGGAGGGTCAAGGTCGATTCGCTAACGTGGTGACGGTGACCTCAAACGCCGTTTGGTCCAACGATGTGTACCACCGGGCAAACGCTCCTGGTGTCACGCATGTCAGCCTTGTTCACCGAAACGAGGGCGTCTACGTTTTCCACGACGAAATCAACGTGTACGGTCCAGTGACCCGAATGGGCCTCGTGGCCGACGAGACGGGCGAACCGGTTTCGGGGCTCTCCAACATGCTGTTTGAAGGGTTCATCTTCGGCATCGGGTTGATGGAAGACGACACCATCGTGACCACCGTCACACCGAGTGGAAGCTACGGGTTCACCAAGGTGGTTTCACTGGCCGGTTCATCCAGCGGTGGAGAGGGGCCAGGGTACCTCGACACGTTGTTTGAGTACCTGCCAGGAAGTTCCAACGAAATGAAACTGCGCATTCTCGGCCTTTCGGTGGTCCTCTTCGTTGCGTTCCTCGGTGCGGTGGTCGTGCTCCTTCGCCGGTCACACACCGAACTTGAAGAGTTGGAAGCGAAGATCGCCGATGAGCAGGATGCGGTTGAACTGATGATCACGCCCGAAGAGGACGAGGGGCCGCTCCTCACGGTCGAGGAAGAGGAGTTGGTCGTTCACGAAGGTCCCGTGGCCGTGCTGGAGGACGAAGAGGAGGCCACGCTGGCCTCAACGCTCGAGAAAAGGGTTGAGGAAGGCGAAGGCAATGCAAGGCTCGAGCGCCGCATGAAGCGAAAACAGCAACGCGAAATGCAAGAGATGGCCTCAGCCCTCCAAGGCGGTCTTCCCCCAATCCCACTTCCAATGCCGCTGCCTCAACCGCTTCCTGTTCCGGACGCCACCCTTCCTGCGCCGCAACTGCCCCTGCCAGACCTCAAGCGGGAAGTCACCTGCCCTTCGTGCAGCGCCGCGTTTGGCGTGAAAGACTTGATGCTCAAACGCACGACTTGCCCCGTATGTTCAACCACCTTTGACCTTTGAGGAAATCAGCATGTGCGGTATTTTTGGCTACATTGGGGACCAACAAGCCCTGCCGTTGCTGGTTGAAGGTTTGCGCCGATTGGAGTACCGAGGGTACGATTCAACGGGGGTTGCGATCCACGGCGAGGACGGCATAGCCGTTCACAAAACGGTCGGCAAAGTCGGAGACCTACAGGCCATTCTGCCGGCTCAAGTTGAGGGAAGCATGGGAATCGCTCACACACGCTGGGCCACGCACGGTGGTGTGACCCAAGTCAACACCCATCCTCATCACGCCCACGACGGCACCATCCACCTCGTTCACAACGGCATCATCGAAAACTTCCGCTCCCTCCGTCAGCATCTTGCCCAACAGAACATCGAATGCATCAGCGAAACCGATTCTGAAGTGCTCGTGCAAATGATGGCGCTTGAGCGGGCACAAGGTGCCACCCCGCTTGAATCGGTTCAACGGACCTTGAAGCGACTCAGGGGCACTTGGGGCTTGTGCATCATGTTCCGTGACGAAGACCTCCTCATCTGCGCCCGAAACGGCTCGCCACTCATCATCGGGCAGGGCGAAGGCGAGATGTTCGTTTCAAGCGACCCGCACCCGTTGACGTCCCACACTCAACGGGTGGTGTACCTCGATGACGGGGACGTGGCCGTGGTATCTCGCAACACCATCACGATGCATTCGGGGCAGGGACGACCTTCCCAACCCAACGTCACCGTTCTCGAAGAGGCTTGGGGCGAATCCGAGTTGGGCGACGCGCCCCATTACATGCTCAAGGAAATCTACGAACAGCCCGACGCCTTGCGTCAATGCATCGCCGGTCGCATTGACCGGGAGATGGGAACTGGACGCCTCGGAGGCATGCGATTGGGGCACGAGACCTTGGTCCAAGCCCCTCATGTCCGCCTCTTGGGTTGTGGCACGGCGTACTACGCCGCTGAAATCGGACAGATGTTGATCGAAAAGATGGCCCGAATCCCCGCCGTCACCCACATTTCGAGCGAGTTCAGAAACAACGACCCGGTGATCAACCCAAGGGCCCTTTACCTCGCGGTTTCCCAGTCGGGAGAAACGGCGGACACCATCGCTGCGGTGAAGGAAATCAAACTGAAAGGCGGCCAAATTTTCGGCGTGGTCAACGTCGTTGGTTCCACCATCGCTCGCCTCTGCGGTCAAGGCGTTTACATTCACTCGGGGCCCGAACAATCGGTGGCTTCGACCAAGGCGTTCACGAACATGGTCGCGGCGCTTGCCGTGTTCGCGACGCAGTTGGGACGGACCCGTCACCTCTCGAAGGAACAAGGCCGGGAACTCATCGACCAACTTCAGCAAGCCCCGCACCTCATGGAAACGTATTTTGAAGACACGGGGCCCATCGGTGAAGCGGTTGACCTCCTCGCCGAAGCCAAATCGGTGCTCTACCTTGGACGCGGTTTGTCCGCCTCGGTCGCCAAAGAAGGAGCCTTGAAATTGATGGAACTCGCTTACATCCCTTGCCTCGCCTATCCGGCAGGTGAGATGAAACACGGCCCCATCGCTTTGCTGGAAGAAGGCAGTCCCGTGGTGGTGGTGGCACCCAACGACCACTTGAAGGAAAAGACGCTCTCTGCCCTGCACGAATGCAAAGCCCGGGGCGCAAAAATCATCCTCATTCACGAGAAAGGGGACAGCATCGCTTCCGAGGGGGATGTTTCCATCGCCGTTCCGACCATTCACCCTTGGCTGACGCCTTTACTGACGGTGGTCCCGCTGCAACTCTTGGCGTATGAAACGGCGTTGCGTTTGGGACGGGACGTCGACCGCCCGCGCAACCTCGCGAAATCCGTGACGGTTGAGTAACCTCAAACGATGGTGAATCGCTGTTCGTTTTCCTTCCAATTGAACGGTTTGTAGCCGAGCAAATGGTTGGTGTGTCGCATCTTGACGATGCCGAGTTTTCGCGTGACGTCGTCTCCGTGTCGCTCCATGACCAGGTGCATCACGCCGTCAGAGAGGTAGTCCTCAACACCGTATTCACCGAACTGCTTGTGGTCTTCACCCGTCATTTCGCAAATGAAGAAGGAGGTCAAGTCGAGCCGGCGGACGGCTTCAAACAAGCGGAAAATTTCGTCCCGAGGGTTTTCCATTTTTGTGAGGGTGAAAAAGGCCCCGAGGGAATCGAACACCAGCAATTCAAAGCCAATGGATTGTCGGTACGAGGTGAGTTGTTTGATGAGTTGGCCCATCCAGTCCACTCGGTTGCCCATGCCTTGCTCGTCCAATTGAACCCGCAGGTCGGCAAGGTCGATGATGGCGATGCGGTTTCGAACCCGAGGGTCGTCCACGTTCATCCCCATGTTGGCCATGTGCGAGCGTAGCGAGTCCTTGCCCTGTTCGAGGGTGACGTAAATGCCGCTGGTTTCTCCATAGAGCACCGCATTGTACAACATCGAGAACGTGAGGCTTGACTTCATGGCACCGGAGGCGCCGGCAACGATGGAAATGTGGCCTTGAGGAATGCCGCCCTGCATTTTCTCGTCAAGGCCCTCAATGTGCGTTGGAATTCTCTCAATAGCTGACATGCGGCTCCCTCGGTTCCCCGTTGTCGTTACGATTCTTCAATATCACCCTCTTCTCATTTGGGCGGAACCTCCATGTTCTTCCTGAACATCTTCGTGTCATGAGGGTCCGCTTGGCCTCCAATTCCGAGCGGCGTTTCGCCATGTTGGCGCCCCTTTTTCCTCATCTCGAGCAGGAAGGCGTTCCCGGTGTGGACGAAACGCCACCCGCAGGCACGGTGGACCATCAAGTGCTCGAAATTTGCAAACGGAAGGCAGCGGCCATTCCCCGTCCGTCCCACGATGTGGTGGTGGTGGCCGATACCATGCTGAGCGATCCCGACGACCATTCACTCAGTCTCGGCAAACCTCGCGACCGCCACCATGCAGCCCTGATGTTGCACCGACTCAGCGGTCGTCATCATCAGGTATGGACGGCGACCGGGGTGCATTGGAACGGTGCTTGGCGCTTCTGGTGCGAACACGCCGTGGTGGCCGTTGAGGCCCTGAGCGATGACCAACTCAACGGTTTGCTCGACTCCGGCTCGTGGAAGGGCAAAGCGGGAGGTTACGATTTGGCGGGGCCGATGGGTGCCCACGCTTCGTTGGTGGACGGTGAAGCATCAACGGTGTTGGGGATTGCTGGCGAAGCCATGGCGCTGCTCACTGCCCTTGGCGAAACAGCCTGAAATCAAATCAAGGCTTGAAGGCCCAGCGTGTGCTTTTCCATGTCCACCACCACGTTCATGCCGGGCACCATCAACAACTTGTCTTCGGCGTCCATGGCGAACACGCTCACGCGGGCATCGTCAGCCGCGTGCTTGAGCTCCCGACGGCACGCCATTTGGTGGCTTTCCATGTGGACCAGTGGGCGAAGGTCGACAATGGCGGTGTCGCCTTGGAGAACCCGCTTGAACATGGCTTGGGTGGGGAGGCGTTTCATGTCGTCTGGGGCGATGTACCTCAGCGCTTTGCGAGGAGGCGGAGCAGGGCGTTTCCTCACGACCCCAAGGTCGTGAAACGGCTCGCCGTCCGGCGTGAGTGGCCCGTTCCATCCCAAAGGCGGGCTTCGAATCGCGCCGGACATCGGCACCGAAGGCTGCCGTTCCTCTTCCGGTGCTGATGCCTCCCGGTCTGCCGCCACGGGCTCTTGGTTGAGGGTCACGGGTTCGGTGGCGGTCGAGTTTGACGGTGCACGTCGGTTTGGAGCAGGGTTGCCGTCGGGGTCGGGCAGGCCGAAAAACTGCCAGAGGTTCGCCATGGTTGTTTCCTCAGAAGTCCAGATCGTCGAGCAACGATTGCAACTCCGCTGAGGCAGGGGTGGGTGGAGTTTGTGAAACTATGGGCTGAGGTGGGGCAGGAGCGGGCTGATTTGCAGCAAGCCATTGCTCGCCGTAGTGGACCCACTGGTCCATGGTCCATCCTTGGGGTAGGCCCGTTGCCGGAAGCGGTGGACCTCCTGCAGGGGCTGCAAGGTCGGCGGGCATGGGCGGAGCGGTGCTCTGCGGTTCGGGGGAGGGCGCGGGAAGGGTGCTTGCAAGTGGGGCGGCCGAGGGCGGTGCAGCAAAGGACGCTTGGTCAAACATACCGAACGCCTCGTCCTTGATTGGCGAACCCTGCCGCGAGAAGAGAAGGAACACCACCAAACCCACGATGACGAGGGCCAAGAGGCCGATGAGAGCGTAGACGCCTCCTCCCAGCGCTTCGGTGATGCTCTCCACGATGCCCTCGGCGGGAGCGGGAGCCACGATGACGGTGATTTCGGATTGGTGGAATTCGCCGTCGTCGTCGGTGACGGTTAAGGTGAACGTCCACGTTCCCGCAGGGAGGTTTTCCACCGTCCAATTGGCGCCTGTGAAGTCGACGTCCCCCTTGCCTGCACCGTCCAGGTCGCTGTCCAGATGGTTGCTGTCCCATGCGAAGGCGAGGTTCAAGCGGTCGCCCTCGGTTTCAAGGGAACTGGCACCGCTTAGCGTGAGGTTGTCGCCCTCCACCAGGCCTTGGATCACGCTGAGTTCGGAAATCACCGCCAACGGTGGCTTGTTCATGACCGAGATGTCCTTGCTGGTTTTGGCGGTGTCACCGTCGTCGTCGGTGACGGTGACGGTGACCGTACGGGGGCCCTGGGTTGACCAAGTTGGGGTGGCCCATGTGCCGGTCGCTTCGCAATCGTTGTCGCTCTGGCCGTCTCGGTTGAGGTCCACGGTCGCGTCGAAATCCCAGCAGACCACCAGGTCGGGCAGGTCGGAAGCGGAATCGGTGACGGTGACGGAGAGGTTCAGCAACCCGTCGTCCTCCCAGACTTGGATGATGGAACCGTCGTTGAGCGAACCGGTCCATGCAATGCTGGGTGCAACGTTGTGAACGGTCACGAAGCCCTCGAGCGTCGGCGAGGCGGCTCCGTCGGCATCGATGGCCCTGACGTTCAAAGTATGGAAGCCTGCCTCGGGCCATGAGACGGCTTCGGAAGAGGTGACGCCGACGCTGGTCACGGTCCAGTTTTGGTCGTCAACCGACGGGTGCCACTCCACGATGAGGGTGCCTTCGTCGTTGGCGGAATCCTGAGCGGTTGCCCGAAGCAAGACCACCTCGTCCTCGTTTACGTGCCAGGTCCCGTTGGCGTCGGGAAGGACTTCTTCACCGCCCTTCCAAAGTTGCGGGGCGGAAAGGGTCGGCGGGATGTTCAGGACCGCCACCTCCACCGTCGTGTTGGTGGTCGCCCCCCGGTCGTCGGTGGCCGTGGCCGTGATGACCAGCGGCCCCTCATCGGTTGGGGTGAAAGTGCAGGTTTTCCCTGACGCAGGCGAATCCGTTACCAGGTCGCACTTGGTCCAATCAGGCCACGAAACCGTGACCTTTTGCCCGGCCGGAGAGACGGAGTCAATGTCGGTCATGTTTCGAACTTCAAGGGTGAGGGGAGATTCTACGGCGACCGTTGAGGGTGCAACCAAATCAAAGGTTGGCGCCCGGTTCAGCACAACAACTTCCACGAGGATCTCGTCGGTGTCAAGTTCCTCATCGATCACGAGGACCTTGACATCCCATCGTCCGCTGCTGGACCAGTTCCAACGGGTCTGGCAGTCGGGGGCATCGATGACATCGATGAGGCCCGCTCTGGACTCGATCTCAAAGCGGCAGTCAACATCGCCGCCGTCCTCGTCCAAACTGCCCGTGGCGTTCAGGGTGACGTTCTCGTAGGTGTATTTGCCTTCGTCCACCACGAGCACCGCCGTCGGTGCCCGGCCGATGAAGATGGACAGCGAAGCGCGGTTGTTGGACCGGTTAGCGTCAGCCGTCACGTTTTCGTCCGGGTCAACGGTGAAATTGAGCGTGGCCAAGCCGATGGCCATGTCGGCAGGGACCGACCAGTTGACGAGCACCCGTTCCTCGGCGTAGGGTTGGATAGCAGGCAGGTTTTCTCGAACCGTGGAGCCGCTCGGTGTTTCGATGTCCATCGTGGTTGCCGGGGCCGTGAGCACCCCGCGGTTTTGCGCAGGAAGCGAGAAACTGAGCACATCACCCGGGAGGGCGTTGTAACCGATCGAGGCGCTTAGGGTCGTCGTCTCACCCGTGCGGGTCCGTTCAACGATGACGGAGCTGGCTTGCGCCACAAGGTCAACTCCGACAACGTTCAGGTCCTCGACGACGGTGGTTGCTCCGATGATTTTGTTGATGGGGTCGTAAACCACCACGCCGTTGCTGGTGTGGTCGTCGCTGCTGGGCGTGTCGTCCACTTCATCCGAGACGTTGAGCGCGACCGTGGCTTGACCGTTGTTGTCCGTCGTCGGGTTGTGAATGGTACCAGCGATTTCGTACCGCAGTTGAAGGTTGGTGTTTTGCTTGGGAATGGAGGGGGAGCCTGCAGTGGCGTAGGTGATGCTGATCTGTTCGATGGAATTGGGCAGCGTGGCGGAATACGCCGTGTAGGCTTCCAGCACGGTGTTTCGTCCACCGGGAGACGAGCCGGCAACGACGCTGTTGGAGTCGGCGGGACTGTAGGTTTTCAACAACCAGTCAATGGTGAACCCAGCGGGGTTGGTGATGCGGTTCCAAACGCTGCCTCGAACCGCCGGGCAGTACCAATTGAATCCGGCGTTGACCCCGGTTTCGTTCCATTCCGCAATTTTGTATGCATCGGAACAGCCGGTGTATTGCGGTGTTTGTTGGCCCTCTTGAGGAGCACCTGTTTTGACGACCTGCCACGAATTGTTTTCGGCGACTTCTTGGTCAAAGTCTGAGGGGTCGAAGTAATCGGAGGTGCCGGTCACCTCCGTCGTGGCGTTGAAGCGCATGTACCATTGGTCCCCGTTGCGAAGCGGGAAATCGTGACGCTCTTTGGCCGGCGTGTAGGTGTTGTCGAAGGTGACAACACCCAGCGTTTGGGAAAGGAACCCAATGTTGAACGGCACGAAAACCACCTCAAGGGTGAATTCGCTGTTCATCGTGGCCAGGTCCCTCGCTCGGAGCAGGTCGACGCCGTCGTAGTCGATGTCGAGCCGGCCGTTGACGCCCTCGAGGGTGGCGCCGCTGTTGCCGGAGGTGAAACTGCCGCTGATCTCGATTTCGTAGGCCAAGACCGTAGCGCCGTTTTCGTCGGTGGTGTACACGATATCGGTCACCGTGTTGGAGGTGTCCCCGGTCAGGGTGTTCAACGAGGCGGAAACGTTGGCTTGAGCGAGCAGTTGAGCCACGTCAAACTGGGTTTCGTAGACCCATTTGTCGTTGATGCGGTACGACGGGACATCCACCATGCCGATGGCGCCTTGTTGGGTGTGTTTGGCCGAGGCGTCGTCAAGGCGCACGCGGGCTTCGAGCGCCGGGAGGCCCGAAGACAACAGGAACAGCAGACCGAGGAGAACTGCACGGAGCGCACTTCGGTTCATGCCCGATGCTGGGCGTCCTTCTACAAAAGAGAATGTCCCGCATCGTCCGAGGTTTGCGCCTCGAGCCATTGCTGCCCGTAATGCTGCCATTGCTCCATGGTCCACCCTTCCGGCAATCCCGATTCGGGAAGCGGAGGGCCGGCTTGGTGGGGATTCGGTGGCGCTTGTTGAAGCGATGCGTGGAAGAGGTACGCCGGCGGGGGTCCTTCCGGTCGCAACCGTTCGAGGCGTGCTTCTCGGTCCTCAAAGCCGGCGTCGCCAAGGCCGCTGGTGACTTCGTTCCAAGCCGCCTCTTCTTGCCTTCTCGGCTTTCGTCGTGAAAGGAGCATCAAAAGGACCAGCACCCCGGCAAGCAAGCCGAGTTGCGCCATGGGGTTGGCTTCCTCGCCCACGAGGGCGGCCCCGAGGTTTTCCAGCGCTGTTCGGTCGGCGGGCAGCACCGTGAACGTGACGACTTTGGTGCCGGGGCGTTCGGGATCTTCGTCCCAAGCGATGACCTTCACCGAGTGGAGGCCGTCGGCCGTAAAGACGTGCTCGACCCGTTTGCCGATGAGGTCTGCATCGTTGTCCAACACCCCGTCTTCGTTGCTGTCGTGGTGGATGTCGATGTCCCACACCACGGTGAGGTCTTCCAGGTCGTTGAGAGCGTCGAGGGTCGATGTCGCATCGAGCACGCAAACTCGGTGGGCCGTGCATTCAACGGCAGCGGTTCGAACCAATGGTGGGGTGTTGAGGACCTTGACCTCCAAGACCTCGCTTGCGTGGGCACCGTCGTCGTCCGTGACGTGATAGACCAGTTTGTGGGTGCCGCTTCGGTTCCACGAAACGGTGAGGTTGTCACCGCGCACGTCGCAGTCATCGTCGGCGCTGCCCACATCATCCGAATCCATGCTCGGGTCGATGTCCCAGCATTTGACCAGGGTGCTGAGGTCGGAGGCTGTGTCCGTGGCGGAGCCGCTCACGCTGATGCTCTGGCCTTCGGCGATGGGCAGTACGCTTTCGATGGGTTGAATGGTTGGAGGGACGTTGTTGACGCTCACCCAACGTTCCTGCACCCCGCTTGAGGCACCTTCGGTGTCGGTGACTTCGAGGCGCATTTTGTGCAGCCCCGCCTTCGTCCAAAGCATGTCGAACGCTGAAGTGCGTCCGTCAAAGACCCGGATGATCGAGGGTTCGGCATCGTCGGGCCACCACGTGTGGGTGAGCCCGTCGAGGTCGTCCATGGAGTCCTGGGCTTGCCCCTTGACGGTCACGCCCTGGTCTTCGTCAACGTGCCAGGTGTTTTGCGCATCCATCAGGACGGGGCCATTTTCATCGACCAGCTGCACGTTGATGCTGTGCGGTTTGATGTTCGTGAATTTCACATCAAAGGTGGCCGAAGCCGTGGTGCTGTCGTCGTCGGTGCCAACGGCCGTGAACGTTTTCCATCCTTCGGTAGCCGCAGTGGTGGTGCATGTACGGGTGTAATAGCCCTCTTTGCAGTTTGCTCCAGGCCAATGAACATCAACCACCCCCGGCCATGCTTTTTCGGAATCTGAATCGTTGGCAAAAGCGTAGAGCGTGATGGGGTGCTCCACCTTGGCTTCGGTGCGCTGGCTGCGAATTTCGAGTTGCGGTGCACGGTTTTCAACGGTGATGTTGACCACCACCACCGTTTCGTCCCGTTCTTCGTCCACCACCGTGACTTCAACCGGGTATACCCCGTCGTCAATCCAGGAGAAATTCAAGCGACAGGAAGGCGAAACTGCGCGTTGATATGCCCAGGTTCTCGTCCCGTCGTCAAACGGAACGAGGAAGGTGCACGAGACGTCCCCTCCGTCCTCGTCGTAACTGTTGCTGGCGTTGATGAGGATGGTTTCTTGCGTCAACCCGGAGGCCTCGACCGCCACCGGCGTGGGCAATCGGCCGACAAAAATCTCAACGCTTCCGAGGTTGTTTTCCGTGTCGGCATCAGCGCTGTTTTCACCCGCCAAATCCGCTTCCCACAGCAGCTCAAGGGTTCCGATCGCTTCGTCGCTCGGGACGGTCCAGTTCGCAAGGACGGTGTGGGTCTGATACGTCACAAGCGACGGGAGTTCCAGCGTGGAGGCGGTGCCGTCGGGCAGCGTGAGACGAGCATCGGTTTGCACGCTTGTGGTGATGCCTCGGTTCTTGAACGCCACCTCGATGTCAAGAACGTCCCCGGGAAGCACGTTGTAACCCGACAGAGCGTTGAGTTGGCTTGTGGTGCAATCTTCGCCCACGCACCGCGTCCGCTTGATGACCGTCGCCTCTTCGTCCGCATACACATCGAGGCCGACGAGGTATTCGTCGAGCGTCACGGTGGCGGCCCCCACCTTGTTGCCGGCTTTGGCCACCAAGCCGTGGCTTGCATGGTCGAATTGGGTGGATGAGGAATCGACGGCATCCCCGATGTCCAACACCGTCCATGCACTCCCGTTGGCGGCGGTGGTGAGGCTCTGGACGATGCCCTCGTTTTCGTGGTGGAGTTCAAGGCTTAATCCGGCGGTGTTGGTAAAACACGAGGAGGAGGCGTTCACCCACACGGCCATGGGCGTGTTCAGCGCCGTGATGCTGCGTTCGGGCGCAACCTCGAGACACGTTGAGCGCAAACCTGGGTTGGTGTAGGGTTGCACGCCGGTCGCCCCAACAGGGTCGTAGCGCTTGAGTCGGAAATCAATGGTCAGGCCGATGTCGTCGTCCGTGTGCAGCCAAGCGTAATTTCCGACCTCAGGACAATACCATCGGTAGCCTTCCGAATCGCCGTCGAGGTTGTACGAGGTCATCTTGTAAGAGGCGTTGCACCCACCGTAGTCAATCGATTGACCGATGGTGTTGATTGGCTTGCCGACATCGGTCACGACCCAGGTGGTGCTGTTCGTGTCGGTTTTTGGCGGTGGGAAAGGGGTGATGTAATCGCTTTGGCCCGACCATTGAACGTACGATGTGGTGGTGGTCGTCCAACGTTCGTTGGCTCGCAACGGGAAATCGTAATTTTCGTTCACCGGTGAATAGGTGGTGGTGATGGTGATGTCGCCAAGGATCTGCTCAAGGAAGGAGATGCCGCTTGGGACGAAGCGAATGTACATGTCAATCTCGCTGCGGACGGTGGCGAGGTCGCTGACCCGCAGGTACTCGGTTTGGGTGTATTGAATGTAGACGTTGCCCGTGTAGCCCTCGAGGGAAACTCCGGATTTGTCAAAATTCGCAGACGACCGAAGGGTGTAGGCCAGCACCGACATGTTGTCGACGTTCTGGGTGGTGATGCCGATGACCTCGGTGGTGGTGTCCCCTTGGATTTCCCCCACCGTCGCGTCAACTCCGGTGTCCGTCACAAGAACGGTGGGGTCGAAGGTGCCGGCGTAAATCCAACGGTCACCCACGCGCCACGTTGGGACGTCCGAGACGCCGGGGTCTTGGCCTTGGGTGTGTTTGGCGCCGGCATCCGCCCCTTCAAGGGAGGCAGGCGTCACGGGGACGAGTGAAAGCACCAGCAAGGTCACGAGCGCCAACGGAAGGCGCAGGGACACCGTGCTGTCGCCCATGTTGCGAGCAGGGGTGATGGAGGCCATCAAGACTTCTCCTCGCTTGGCGAGGGAGCGCCAACTCAAAGCAAGTCAGCGAGTTCGTCTTTGATGATTTCAACGGCTTCCAAAATTTCGTCCTTGTGGCGAGCGCCGGTAATGACCATTTTTCCAGAGCCAAAGATAAGGCAGACGACCTTGGGATCGTCAAGTCGGTAGATGAGGCCGGGGAACTGCTCGGGTTCGTACTCAACCTTGTCAAACGGCAGGTGGAAGGTGAGGTGGTTGAGGTTCAATTTGCGTGGGACGCCGGCTTGCGGTTCACCGGTGAACTTGTCAACGCCGTCGTAATCTTCAGGGTAGTGAAGAGCGTAGGTGGCGACCATGTTTTGGACTTCGATGGTGACGTCCTTGAGGTCCCATGTTTCGATGCCTGCAGCGCGCAGGTCCTTGATCATGCGGTCGATGCCGGTGTGGATGTTGTCCTCGTCTTTTCCACCGGTGCAAACAGCACGGCCGGAGCGGAACATGAGGATGGCAAGCTTTGGCTCGGTCACTCGGTAGACG
>JAYOHN010000020.1:0-32284 GCA_038118245.1 Candidatus Poseidonia sp. | reverse complement strand
CGTGGTGGATGAGTTTCGCACACATCATGCAGGGCTCGCCGGTGACGATGAGCCAAGCGTTGTTCGTGGGCACACCGTTGGCCGCAGCGTTGCAAATGAGGTTCATCTCAGCGTGATGACAGCCGATTTCGACTCGAGTACCCGAGGTGATGTTCATGGTGTCACGTAGGCATTCTTCGCCACCGCACAGCCGCCCTCCACCTCGAGGGCCTCCGTTGTAACCGTCCATCAGCACCACGTTACGCTGGGGGTCAACAAGAAGGGCGCCGAAGTTCCTTCGAGGGCAATTGGAGGCTTCGGCCAACGCCAGACACTGTTGGATACGGATGGCCAGATGTTTCGCTTTCATGCGCTCCCCGTGCCCGTTGAAAAGATGGCTTGGTTTCATACCTTCGCTCGCACGGCCAGCGCCTCGTCGTCCGTTGCGCCCAGCGCCTCCAGAACGTTGCCTTGCATGTAGAGCGAACCGATGGAAAGCACGGTTGAAGGTCCGCCGATTTGCGCCTCAAACCATGCGACGGCTTCGGCAGGCGTGATTTCGGTACGCTCCACGGTCAATCCAGCACGGCGAAGGTGCTGCGCCAGTTCCTCGGCCTCCACCCCGGGATACCGCCCTCCCTGAGGGACCGAAACGACCACCACCGCAGGAGGGCTTGCTTCGGCCAACCTCGCCAGGGGCCGAAGAAACGCTTCCATGTCCACCTGGGGGGAACTGCCAATGAGCAGGCCCCATGATTCCCCTTCAAACGGCAGGGAACCCGCAAGTTGCTTGCACGATTTGGCCATCCCGCTCGGGTTGTGGGCTCCATCGAGCAAGTAGGTCCTCTCCGATGTTAGAGGGCTTGGAATGCGTTGCATGCGGGCCGGCCAGTGAAGGGTTTCTATTTCTGGGAAGGGAAGGTTTTCCGTCGCCATCAAGTGGGGCCACACCGCCTTTGCAAGCCGTTTGGCCTCCTCAAACGCCCCGTCCTCGGCCTCCATCTTCACCCAAGATAGCGCAGCCGGCTCCGGCGTTTCTTGCAGAGAGACGTTGCCTGCGAGTTTGGCGCCGGATTCAATCGCCCGTTGGGCTCCCAGAGTTTCGGGCAGGCGAGCGATCAACGGGCGTCCCGGTCGAGCGATGGCCGCTTTTTCTGCTGCAATCTCCTCCAACGTCGCTCCCAGCACTTCCGTGTGTTCCAAGGCAAGCGCGGTGAGGACGGCCACATCGGCAGGTGCGGCTCGGGTGGCGTCAAGGCGTCCCCCCAAGCCGGTTTCCAAGACCAGCACATCCACGTCGCGTCGGCTCGCCACCACCGCAGCCGCCAGAAAGGTCACTTCGAAGAACGTGAGCGGGTGTCCCGTGGTGTCTTCCACCTTCCGAACAGCGGCCAAGGCGTGGTCAAATTCGGCCCGGGACACGGGGACGCCGTTCATCCTGAGGCGCTCTTCCACCCTTACGAGGTGCGGAGAGGTGAACGCAAGGTTGTTCACGCCGCAGGCGGTCAGCGCTGCGCTCAGCATCGCCACGGTTGTGCCTTTTCCGTTGCTTCCAGCGACATGGACCGTCTCGTAGGCGGGTTCACCAAGGTTCAGGGAGCCAAGGGCGCGATGCGTGGCTTCAACCCCAAGCGCCATGCCTCTTGATTTGGTTCGTTCGAGCCAAGAACGCAAATCGTCCGGCCCGTCCATGAGCCGCACAACCTGCGTCCGGTGATAGCCTCTTTCCTCGCTCTAAAACCCGTGCAAAATCGCGAGACTGATATGGAAGAGCGAACTGGCACCTCCATGAGCGATGCAGAAGGAAGCGGTGCGTCACGCCGCGTCTCGAAACGCTTCGCTGAAGTCGAAGACGAACTCCGGGAAGGGGACAGCCTCGGTTCTCTTATGGCTGAACAGTGGCGCGGCATGGCCGGCATGGCCGGCATGTTCGTGGCCACCATCGCTTTGGGCCTCTACATTCGCCCCTACTACGACGTGGGTGAGTTGCACGCCTTTGGCGCATCGGGCGCCACCCAAGTTCGTTATGTGGCGATTGAACTTCTTGCGATCTTTGCCTTCACTGCGCTGATCATCTTCCTCGCCCGGTGGGGAAAGGAATTCATCATCAAATACGGCATGTATGCGGTGCTCAGCCTTGCCCTCCTCTACTCGTTGGTTCCGCTTGCCCACATGCTCGTGTTGGATTTTGAACCCGAGCCCTTTGAAATCACCTCAACCACCTCCAACGACGGCGTTGTCTTGGGAACGTGGGGCGACGACGGTTTCGTCCTTTCCACCGTGACGCCCAGCGACTGGAACTCAACGGTGAACATCAGCGCATGGGACGCCTCCAACAACTACGCTGCTCCACTTTGGACGGTGCAACACGAGCACAACGTGTACAACAGCGCCCACCCTGTCACGATGACCAAAGCGGGTCAAACGCTCATGTTCGCAAGCGGCGATTACATCTGGCAGGTGGACAGCGATTCAGGGGTTCTGCAGGCAAGTTACCCGTGCCAGACTTGGGCCGAACCGAACATTGAGTACTTGCCCAACGTCGCTCCAGGATGCGTCCTCGGCTTGCCCGTTGCCGACGATGTCGTCTACGTCGTGACCGGCCGGAACGAATTGCTCCGCTTCCAAGGCTTCCCCGAATCAAACCAACTCGTGCAGGAAGGGGGACGATGGATGCTCCCCGGGTTTGATGTGGAAGAGGGCGTCCACGGCAGCACCTTGCTCGATGACGACGAATGGTTCTTGGTGACCCCGTCGCAGGCCGGAGCCGTCTTGCTCGAGGAAAACAGCGGAGGCATCGGGCCGGCGCCCGGCGCTCAAAGCAACGCCACCTACCTCGGGGTTTTCCAGCCCGAATTGGAGGCTACCTTCACGGCGTTTGATGTGGGCTATTCACCCTTCCTTGAGGTCAATTTTTCCGAACTCGAAGCCAACCCTGAAACCCGGGCCCAACGCATGGTGCTGCTCGGGGAATCAGGCGGCCGAGTCACCGGCGTCGAGTGGAACGGGACATCGGCCGATTCCACCTACGCCGTCCAAGACCGCATGCTGCTCGACGGCTTGGTCGAACACGTGACTTCGCTTCGATTGACCGATTTGGACGAGTCGGGCTACAGCGACATGTTGGTGGCTGGCGAGACGGAGGTTCACTGGCTCTACACGACCTCGTTGGTCGATCGAGGCACCTTCTCCGTTCCCGAAGGGGTCAACGGTGTCTTCTTCGCCATTGACGACGACGCCACGCATTTGGTGGCGCTGACTTCAGACAACGGCGTGACCACCGTCCATGTTGGCGAGTTGACCGAGGCGATGTTCCCGCTGTATGGCTTGCAACTGCTTCTCGGGCCCACGCTTGCTGGTTTGGCCGTGACCGTGTTGCTGCTGGTGTTGTTGGTCGTTCACAGCGAGTGGTACGTGGTCAACACCACCGGTGTCCTTCTCGGAGCCGGCGTGTGCGTGATGCTCGGGGTCACCTTCGTACCGGTGCTGGCCATCCTTTTCATGGTCCTCGCAGCGGTTTACGACTTCTGGGCGGTCTACCGTTCCAAACACATGCTCGACCTGGCCGACACCATGATCGGACTTCGGCTGCCCATTCTCTTGGTCGCCCCTCAGGAAAGGGATTACTCGCTCATTGAGGAAACAGCACGCGAGCCAAGGCCCATCTCTCACGACGGACCGGCACCGGACAACCCACCGCCTCGGCGGCGTGAAAAGAAGAGCAAAGAAGCCATGTTCATGGGATTGGGTGATGTCATTTTCCCAGGGATGCTCGTTCTGTCCGCGATGCAGTGGCTTGACCCAAGCGTGGCGTTCAACGTCGCCATGTCGACGCTGCTCGGCGGTCTCTTGGGCTACCTTGCCCTGATGACCTACGTGGCCCGCGGCAAGGCCCAGGCGGGGCTCCCGTTGCTCAACGGCGGGGCCATCATGGGTTATCTGGTCGGCGGCTTTTTCTTCCTTGGAAGCGAAATCTTGAGTTTTAACATCTCGTGGTGATGGACATGTTGGACATAACGATGTTTCGAGAGCACGCCGATGCCGTCCGTGCCGACCACACCAAACGCGGCCTTCCACACGACAACATCGACCGCGTCATCGAACTCGATCAAGCCTGGCGAAACCTGCTCCACGAAACGGACCGGTTGCGCCGAGAAAAGAACGAGGCCGCACGCGGCATCGGGGCAGCGAAAAAAGCGGGTGACCACGACGCCGCTCAACGCATTCTCGCTCAAGTTGCCGATTTGGGCGAACGCATCGCCGAATGGGAAAGCAAAACCAACGACGCCATGCAGGAACGGGACCGGTTGCGGATGTCCATCCCCAACATCCTCCACGACGACGTGCCCGTTGGCGAGGACGAGTCCGGCAACACCGCCCACGCTGTTCACGGCGAGAAACCCACGTTCTCGTTCGACCCCCGAACCCACAACGAGCTCATTGAGATGAACAAGTGGGTGGACCTCAAGCGGGCGGCGAAAATCACGGGCAGCCGCTTCTATTTCCTCAAAGGGGACCTGGCTCGACTTGAATTTGCCCTTCAGCAATACGCCGTTGAATTCCTTCGTTCACGCAACTACACCTTCGTTCAGCCCCCGGTGATGATGAACCGAGAAGCGTACGAAGGCGTGACCGACCTCGGCGACTTTGAGACCGTCATGTACGGCATTGAGCCCGACAAGTACTACATGATTGCGACCTCCGAGCACCCCCTCACGGCGATGTTCATGGACGAGACCATTCCCGAAGAGCAGATGCCTCTGCGCATGGTCGGTGTCTCCCAATGCTTCCGCCGAGAGGTTGGCAGTCACGGGCAGAGCGATTTGGGGATTTGGCGCGTCCACCAGTTCACAAAAATCGAACAAATCATCATCGCCAAGCCCGAGGATTCTTGGGACCTTCACGAGGAGTTGTTGCAAAATTGCACCGACCTCTGGGACAGCCTCGGCATCCACTACGAGGTGGTCAACATCTGCACCGGCGACATGGGCACGGTCGCGGCCAAAAAGTACGATTTGGAGGCCTGGATTCCAGGAGCGAAGCAATACAAGGAAATCGTCTCCTGTTCCAACTGCACGGACTACCAAGCCAACCGTTTGGGCATCCGTTACGGGCAACCGGGCCATCCCAACCAACCCATCGTCCACACCCTCAACTCAACCGCCGTGGCGACCTCCCGAGCTTTGGTGGCCATCATGGAGCAATATCAACTGGAAGACGGCCGGGTCGCCGTCCCCGATGTCTTGCAGCCCTTCATGGGCGGTCAAACGGTCTTGGAGCCGTGTTCGTGGGGATGATGCCGTGCACCGCCTGTCCGCCTTCCTCATCGTGACCCTCTTCCTGCTTGCCCCGCTCTCGGGTTGCTTTGGTGAAGACGAAGCAACGCCGGTGGTGGCAGAATTGACACCCGGCGAAGCCATGCCCACCACCGCCACGCGCGGCCAATACCTGACGCTCAACTTCACAAGCACCGTTGACTGGACGGTCAGCCGTTCTCCGGGCGTCTTCTTCATGGACGAGTTCGGTGTGCTTCGAGACGATGTCAACTTCACCTTGCCCGCATCGGCCACCGCTGTGACGATGTTGGTGCTTGATTCCGAGCGGGACAGCATTGACCTCGCCGTTACGGCCGGTGACCAAGCCTGGAACGCCACGTTGCCCCTTGAGGACAGCACCGAACTGATGCTGGTCGACGGCCGGCGAGCCTACGACACCATCGACATGCTCACGAGTTCGTACAACAACCGGTGGTGCGCTTCCGCCTCCGTTCACGAAGGCGGTGCCGCTTACGAAGCCGCCGCCGAAGCGATGGCCGAAAACATGCGGGGCTTCGGCTTTGATTTCGTCGAAGTCACGCGCTACGAAGATGACCCGGACCAACTCAACGTGGTCGGGTACAACTGGGGACGAACCAATCCGGACGAGTACATCGTCATCGGTGGCCATTTTGACATCGCCTACGCGTTCACCCCGCCCAGCGGAGGCACGAACGAAGGCGCCAACGACGACACTTCCGGCTCCACCGTTTCGCTGGAAATGGCTCAGGCTTTGGCCAAGATGGAGTTCGATCACACCGTGGTGGCCGCCCTGTGGGCGTGCGAAGAAGAGGGGTTGCTGGGGTCGCTTGCTTACGTCGCTCATCTTCCAGAAAATGTCTCGGTCAAGGCGTACATGAATTTCGACATGGTGTCCCTCAACTACCCCATCACCCCGCTCACCGAACCCATCATCGGCCCGGGCGGCGAAATCTTCTCTCCCACAAAATACGATTGGGACATCAGCATCGCAGGCGCCAACCAGACCAACATGGACCGCATGATGGCTTGGGTCGGCGAGACGATTGAGGACGACCTCGCCTACACGCCCACCGAAGGCAACCCGATCAACTGGCAGATCGCTGAATCCTGTGCCTCCGACCACTGTTCCTTCTTTTCAGCGGGTTACCCAACGTTCAATTTCTTCAGCCCGGGGGGCGACATCTCCTTCTGGCAGGAGTGGCATTCACCCTCCGACACGTTGGAGTTCATGACGGCCAAAGCAGGCGGTCAGGCAGGCATGGAAAGCGGTTTTAACAGCCTTGTCTGGTCTTCGCTCGACCTGTTCATCCGGGTGGACAACGCCGAGGATTTCTACGGTAACTGGTACACGGAATCCGAAGAAAATTGAACGAACAGGGCCGCTCAACCAAGCGCCTTTCCTCTCCAAGGAATCACAAAAACCGAAGCATGAAAAGTGCACCTTTTCCTCGCCAACGCATGGCTGGACCGGATTCGTTTGAGGCGTACCTGGAAATCGGTTGCATGCGGTGCAAGAAGGGGGGGACCGAGGACTGCAAGGTCTTGCCCTATGTGCAAGAGTTGCGACGCCTCCGAGGTTTTCTTGCAGAAACCGAACTGGTGGAGGAGATGAAATGGAGCATGCCGGCCTACACGCTCAATGGGAAAAACGTCGCCATGCTTGCGGCCTTCGTCAACCATTTCAGTCTCTCGTTTTTCAAAGGAGCCATCCTTGAAGACCCGAAGGGCTTGTTGGTCAAAGCGGGGGAAAACACGCAAGAATCCCGCCAACTCCGGTTCACTTCGATGCAAGAAATTGAGACGCACGCTGACGACATTCGGGCCATCATCGCCTCGGCCGTTGATGTCGAACGCCGAGGTTTGAAGGTGGAGCGTGTTCGGCACGAAGTGGAGGCTTGCGATGAACTGAACGCTCGTTTTGAGGCCCACCCCGCTCTAAAGACCGCGTTTGAGGCGCTCACGCCCGGAAGACAACGTGCGTACCACCTCCACTTCAACCAAGCCAAGCAATCCCAAACGCGGTCAAACCGGATTGCGAAGTGGGAGCCGAGCATCCTTGAGGGGAAGGGCATGAACGATCGCTACCGTTCGTGAAGCCGGGCGTAGCGAACAAACAGGCTCACGCAAAGCCCTTCCAACGACATCTTGCTGTTGGGTGCCGCCCTCAAACGCTGGGGGTGGGGTCTACAGGCGTTGCGTCCGAGTGCTTCCGGGTGACGATGAGGCCAAGCAAAGCCCCGAGGGGTGCCACCATCATCGAGAAGAACAACACGGGGAAGGAAACGTACAGCGGTTGTTGGGTGGCCATCAAACGCTGCCACGTCCAACGACCGACAAAGAGGTCGAAGGCCAGGTAGTGCAGCCAGCCAATGAGCACGACTTCGCGCTCTTCAAACAAGCCCACCACGATGTCGGGCGTGGGCATGTCGCTGGCCAGCAACAGCAAGATGTCGGTAAGGTTCGGCAAGACCGCAAGCGTGTAGGCCACAGCGAGGGGCGCCAAGTAGACCCATTCGTTTCGCAACAAGCTTGCCGTGCGTTCGTGGGTGGGCGCAAACCACATCATCAACCAAAACGGGAGGACATAGAGGCTCGAGAACCAAAAGAGGACGTCGATGAAGGCGACCATGTCATGCCGTCCCGATGTCCATGATGTTCAAGGCTTCTGCAAGAACGGTGGTGTTGGCCCAATATGTCTTGGAAGTCCAGACCAGCCGACCCGCTTCATCGATCACCTGCAAGGTGGGTGTGACGGGTTGTTGGAAGGCCCTGTAAAGCCCGACATCGGTCATCCGTCCGCTGGCGGCATCGATGACCGTGGTGGATTCGTCCGGCAGCAGCAACGGCCAGGGCGTGTAGGTTGTGCTGCTGTTGTTCCCGTAGCGCTCAGCCACCGACTGGGTGGACTCAAACGATGCGTAACGGTGAACGGAGACAATGTTGGTGCTGTTTGAGATGTTCCCCGCTTCCATTTCTTCAGCGATCATCCCGGTCCAATCGTGGCACCCGCTGCATCCGGCTGCAACCCAGAGCAACAAAACGGGTCCGTCGAAACTCGTTCGCAGGTCGTGGACGGGGCCTTGGTCAACGTCCCGGTCAAGGGTTGGGGCCGAGAACGAAAGGGTGGCGGGCACAGGAGTCAGGGCATCGCTTGTTTCGGGCTCGGCCGCATCGGTCACCGGAGTCGTCGTGCAGCCTGCAAGCAACATCAAGGCGACCATGGTGCCGAGGAACCCTTTGATGTTCATCGCAGCCAAGTCCTTGCTGTTGTATTTGAACGCCTGTTCTCACCAGCCGAAAGAGGCCACCCAGTAAACAGCGTCCCAACCCGTGCACTGGATGGACAGCATGACGCATCCAACAAGCGCCCACCGGGCGCCGACCAAGCGGTCCCGAGAGGACCAAACCAACACGCCGAAGCCCAACGACGCCAAACCGGCCACCCACAACACGGCGATCACGACGAACGCTCCCAAGGCGCTGGGCGACTCAATGTATAACCTCGTGAGGTCAATCCAGAGAAGGGAGGCGATCAAAAACGCTGCGTAGAGGCCCGCCAACCGATGAACTCCCCGTCCGTCATCGCTGGACCATGGCCAGTGCAGTGAGGCCACATCGGCTTCGCTCCATGCGAAGAAAAAACGGTGCCACATCAGGAGGTACCCTGCTGCGGCAACGAACATCCACGGGACGATGAACGACTGCATGCTTTCGGGGACGTCGCCCCAGTAGACCAACGGGTCATCAACGGCGTTCACGCCTCGCCAATACGATGCGAGAATCAGCGGGCCGATGAGCATCGTGGCCCACAGCAGCGTCTTTTGCTTCATTCGCCCTCACCGTGCGACGATGGAAGTGCCTTGTTCGCCAACGCCGAGGCCGCTGCGGTTCGCTTGAGGAACGGCGAATAAAGCGCAGGCAGGATGAGCAAACTGGAGAGCAACGCCAGCGTGATGGCGACGACGAAAGCCTGGCCAAACAAACGCAAGGGGAGCAACGCCGAGAGGTTGAGGACGGCAAAACCGCCCGCTGTGGTGAGGGCCGCTCCCGCCATGGCGCGCCCGGTGGTGGCCGTGGAGCGAGCCACCCACTCTTCGGGAAGCGCGAACGGCGCGTGTTCCGCCTCTTCCTCGAGCCGCGTCGTGAAGTGAACCGCATAATCAACGCCTAAACCAAGGGAAAGCGCCCCGATGGTGACCGTTTGAGAATTGATGTTGTAGCCGGTGTAGCCCATCAGACCGTACACCCAAACCACCACCATCATCAGCGGAACCCATGACACAAAGCCTCGCTGAACCCCTTCGGAAAGGCTGTTGTTTCGTGCGGTGTGGATGCCCACAAGCATGAACAGAATCACCACGGCGACGATGCCCGTGGATTGAACCGAAGCGGACGCCACATCGGAGGTGGTTTGTGCGTTGATGAGGCTTCGGCCGCTGAGCCGAAGGGTGAAGTCGCCTTCGACCTCCCCTTCCAGTTCTTCCAAGGCCGACTCGATGCTTTCCGCAAGGTCAACGGTGGACGCCCAGTCCAGGGTGTCAGCTTGGAAAGAGAGCACGGTTTGTTCGCCATCTCGAGCGAGCAAGCCCTTGGTCGCCTCGCTTCCGGTGGTGTTTTCCAGCGCCCACGAGTGCAAACCGTCCCAGGCTTGCTCATCCCCATCCTCGATTCCAAGCAGCAGACCATCGAGGACGGGGTCTTGGAGTCGGGCTTGTTCGAGCACGTCCCACACACCGTTGGGCACCCCGCTGACATCGTCCCGGTCCGTCAACATCGCTGCAGCCGCCTCCAATGCGGATTTGCCCTCAGAACTGAGGACATCGCCATCCAAGACAACATATAGCGGCGAACGGCTGGTTCCAAATCCGTCGCTGATGAGCAAGAAGTCTTGCACCACCGGCACGCTGTCATCGAGTTGGTCACGTTGCTCAAAGGCCACGTCGAGTTGTTGGAAACCGCCGATCATGGGAATCAGCAAGGCGACGGCCAGAACCCCCACAAATGCGGGTCGCTGGGAGAGGGTGCCCATCTTGGCGGCCAGCGGCCCCACCGTGACCTTGCTGGCCTTGTCGAGGGGAAGGCGTTTGTTGGGCACCATGAGCATGAGGGCAGGAAGGGCCGAAATGCTCAGGAGGTAAATCAACAACAAACCGATAGCGATGACCGTACCGAAGACTTGGAGAAACGCCAAGGATGAGAGCCGGAACGAGAGGAAGCCCACGATGTCCGTCGTGATGGCGATGAGCAAAGCGATCGAGGTGAGGGTGGTCCCTTGCCGAACGGCTCGTTGGCGGGCGATTCTGTCAAAGTCACGCAGCGTCAGGCGGCCCTGCGGGTTTCGGGCTTCCTCTTCTTTGAGTTCTTCCCGAACACGCAGCACCACGTGGAGGCCGTAATCCACGCCAATCGCCAGCAACAAAACGGGAATGGAGTTCATGGCGGCGTTGAAGGTCATGTCAACACCGGCGAATTGCAGCCATCCAGACAAGCCGTAGGTCGCCGCGATGGCGATCACGGTCAACACCAGCACGTAGGCGGTGTCCCGAACGCTTCGGAAGTTGAACCACAGAATGACGCCCAAGAGAACCAACGCAGCGCTTGTCAACATCCCGATTTCTTTACCGATGGTGGCGCTCGAGTTTTCGGAGAACTGGGCGAACGAAAAGGTCCGGAGGGTTTCGTCGCCCGTTTCGCTCACCAAATCGGTTTGCATGGCCTCGGCCCAAGCCGCAAGGTCGGCCTGCACATCCCCGAGAATCTCGTAGCCGTAATCGGCTGGTTCGCTGGAAACCGCCAGCGTGACGAGGACGGGGCCGTCGCTGGTCCACGGGCTGGCGGCATCGTCCGTGGGCAGGCTTGAAAGAATCGCTCCCCGGAAGTCGACGGATTGCAGGCCCATGAGGGGGCCAAGCTGGCCCTGAAGCGGGCCCGTCACGGCCATGATTTGGCTGATTTCCGCTGGCGCACGCCCGGAAGTCGCCCCTTCGAGCTGCCCCATCAGCGCACCGAGTTGGCTGGAGAGGTTTGCGCCGGTGTCAATACGTGCAAGCCATGCGGCGGGTTCCCCAGCCTCCCACGCAAGCAAGCGTTCAGCGGTCACGGGCTCCACCGCGGGGACGAGCGCAGACGCTTCGGCCAAGCGGTCGAGCGCAGCCGTCAAGTTGTCCTCATCGGCCAAGAGGACACCGACGGCCGCGTCCTGGAGAGCGGTGAGCCACGGGTCGGCGGACGCCGAGTCTTGCAGCACCGACCACTGCATGGCGTGACCTGCCGGGCCGTTGTTGGCTTGCGTCCCGAACAGGGGGTAGTGGTACGGTTCAAACTCGCTGTTGTTGAGCATGGTTGCCTCCACCGTGGCCAGATGCTCCCATGTTTCGGGGGTCAGGAGGTCGCCTTCCTCGATGGTGTTGATGACTCGAATGAAATCGATGTTGGCTCTGTACTCGTTTTCCACCTCGTTCAGGAGGTCCACGCTGGGGTCGTCGGGAAAGAACCCGTCTTCGCTGTTGTCGAACTTGAGGTGCATGCCGCCTGAGGCCAAGACGAACATGGTCAGCATGACGACGGCGAAGGCCTGTTTTGGACGTTGAACGCTCCAGTCGGTGAGAGCCATGAAAGGATTTGACATGATTTTTGCACATTCCGCTAGGTTATAACCGCCTGTTTTCTCTCGCGAAAAGAAACGACAAATATTCCAATTAGAAAATTAATTTTTCAATTGGTTTCTTCAAGCGTGAGCAATGCCACGCCCTGGGCCACTTGATCGTTGGCTTGGAAGTGGACGGCCGTGATGACCCCGTCGACCGTCGCCACGATTCTGTGTTCCATTTTCATGGCCTCAAGCACCATCAAGGGTTCGCCGGCTGTCACCGTTTGGCCAACTTCAACCAGCACTTCCAGCACTTTGCCCGGCATGGGTGCCACGAGCCCGCCATCGCTGGCGCCCGAAGCAGCCCCGGGTTCCATGCGCTCCCAACGGAAGGTGTGCCCGTTGAGGTGGACCCACCACACGTCCCCAACTTTCGCTGCATGGGCCATGTGGACCGAACCGTCCTCGAGGGTGATTTTCAACCGCTCTCCGTGCGGTTCCAACCGATGGCCTTCGTACGTCCACACGTCGCCATCCTTGCCGAGCACGACCTCGACGGGTTCTCCAGAACCAACAAAGCGATGCTGCATCAAGGGAACCTCCTTGAAAGCGTTTGGAACGGGTTGGGGCCCTCACCTGAAGACAGGTCTCCGCCGGTCAGCGAACGGCGATGCAGGCCGAGGGATTCTGCGGCCGAAGCCGCCAAGAGCGAAGCCGAAGTCAAGGCTTCATCCACGCTTGGAGTCCAACCGTTTGGCCACACGTCGTCGATGGTGGTGGTGGTGGTGTTTCCGGAAACGACCTCCGGAACATCGCACAATTCTCGCAGGAACCTGATGTTGGTCGTGGTGCCGAGAACGACGAATTCGTCCAAGGCTCGGCGCATTTTCTGCAACGCTTCCTTGCGGGTGGGCGCCCAAACGATGAGTTTTGCCAGCATGGGGTCGTAATTCGGGGTGACGAGATCGCCCTGGCGAACGCCGGTGTCCAAGCGGATACCGGGTCCTTCGGGGGGGCGGAACACCAGGAGCGGACCGATGGCGGGAAGAAAGCCGTTTGCCGCATCTTCAGCGTACAGCCGAACTTCGATGGCGTGGCCTCGAATCATCAGTTCGCCGCACGACATCGGCTCGCCGGCGGCGATTCGCAATTGCTCCCGAACGATGTCAACCCCCGTGACCAGTTCCGTGACCGGATGTTCAACTTGGATGCGGGTGTTCATCTCAAGGAAGAAAAATTCACCCGTGGGTGCCAGCAGGAACTCGACCGTGCCCGCTCCAACATAGGCGACGGCTTGTGCTGCAGCGACGGCTGCCGCCCCCATCGCTTCACGCAATGCCGGCGTGACGGTGGCTCCGGGGGCTTCCTCGAACACCTTCTGGTGGCGTCGCTGCACGCTGCACTCCCGCTCGCCGAGATGAACCGTTTTTCCGTGCGCATCGGCGAGCACCTGAATCTCGATGTGCTTCGAGCCCGAGAGCAAGCGCTCGATGTATATGCGTCCGTCGCCAAATGCTGCCACGGCCTCGCGTCGCGCACCGAGAGCTGCTTGTTCAAAATCGGCGGGGTCGTGGACGGCTCGCATGCCTTTTCCACCCCCGCCGCTTGAGGCTTTGAGCAAGAGAGGGTAGCCCACCCGGTCGGCCGCTTCACGAAGCGCTTGCAGGGCGATGGCTTCGTCCGTTTCCTCCACCTCTTCGCCGGGTATCACGGGGACTCCAGCAGCACGCATGGTTTGGCGAGCGGTCATTTTGTCCCCCATCTTTTCAATCGCCTCGGGAGAAGGGCCGATCCAAATCAGCCCAGCAGCGTTCACCGCACGGGCAAAGTCGGCTCGTTCCGAGAGAAATCCGAAGCCCGGGTGAACGGCGGTGGCTCCCGTTTTCCGTGCGGCTTCGATGATCTGCGTTTGGTCAAGATAGGTCGAAGCGATGGTGTCCCCTTGCAACATCACCACTTGGTCGGCGAGTTCCGTGAAGAGGCTGCCCGTGTCGTTTGGGGCGCATATGGCGACGGTGCGCAGACCCGCTTCCTTGCAGGCCCGCAACACGCGACAGGCGATTTCTCCCCGATTGGCCACCAAGACGTTGATGCTCATCCCTCCTATCATTCATCAACCGGTTTCCAATTTGGAGGCCGCTTCTCGAGGAAGGATGACAACCCCTCCTGGCCTTCGTTTGAACCTCGCATTTTGCTCGTGAAATCCAGGGTCCATCGACGCAACGCTTCGTCGCTTTCGGTCCACCGGTCAAAGCCCAGGGTGAGTTCTTTGGCGAGGGTGACGGCGGATGGCCCGGTGGTCAAGACTTCGTTGACGATGGCTTCAACGGCCGCATGGTGGTCATCAGGCCCGTCGACAACCGCCTCGCAAAAGCCAATGCGCAAGGCCTCTTCGGCTCCAATCCGACTTGCTTGCATGGCCAAGCGACGGAAGGCTGCAGACCCGAGTCGCCGGTACACATACGGCCCGATGACGGCCGGCAGGATGCCCAACTTGCCTTCGGAAAGCGCAAGACGGAGGTTCTTGGTCCCCACGACGTAATCGCAACAGGCCACCAAGCCAGCTCCGCCCCCAAGGGCCACGCCCTGCACGGCGGCCACGGTGAAGCACGGATGGGACCACAAACCGTTGAACAAGCGGTCAAGCCGTTCGGAATCGGCTCGGTTTTCTTCGGGCGTGTTGGCTCCAGCGTCCCGCATCATGTTGATGTCGGCCCCGGCACAGAAATGCTTCCCGTCGCCTCTCAACACAAGGATGCGGAGGTAGGGCTTCCCGTTTGGGTCGGTCAGGGCGTCCCGTGCACCAGCGCTTCGTTCTGCGGTCCACGTGAAGACCTCGATGAGCTCGGTGATCATGGCGACGTTCAGCGCGTTGAATTTGTCGGGACGGTTGAGCGTTACGTGGGCTTGGTCGCCATGAAGGGTGAGTTTCACCAGCGTGGTCTTGGGGAGTTCATCCATCGTTATCATGCTGTAAACCTCAGTTGAAAAATCAAATTCGCAGTTGAAAAATCACATCCTAAAGATGCCGTACCGATGGTCGGGCAGAGGTGCGTTGCGTGCGGCTGCAAGGCACAAGCCCAACACGTCCCGCGTGTCGCGTGGGTCGATGATGCCGTCGTCCCAAAGACGGGCGGTGGAGTAGTACGGGCTTCCTTCGGTATCGTACTTTTCAAGAATCGGTTGCCGGAAGGCCTCAAGGTCATCGCCCTGCAACGGAGGCTTCCCTTCTCGTGCACGCTGGTCTTGCTTGACAGTGGTCAGAACATCCGCTGCTTGAGGGCCCCCCATCACGGAGATCCGACTGTTGGGCCACATGAACAGGAAGCGCGGGTCGTAGGCGCGTCCGCACATCCCGTAGTTCCCGGCGCCGTGCGATCCTCCAACGATGACCGTGAACTTGGGAACGTTGACGCAGGAAACGGCGGTCACCAATTTTGCGCCGTCTTTCGCAATCCCTCCGGCCTCGTAGTCCTTGCCCACCATGAAGCCGGTGATGTTTTGCAAGAACACAAGCGGAACCCCTCGCTGGCCGCATAATTCTACAAAATGGGCGCCTTTTTGGCTGGACTCGGAAAAGAGAATCCCGTTGTTGGCCACGATGCCAACCTTGTGGCCGTGGATGTGAGCAAAGCCGCACACCAACGTGGTTCCGTACCGGGATTTGAACTCATGGAACCGTGACCCGTCAACGATGCGTGCGATCAGTTCCCGCACATCGACCGGGGTTCGGTTGTCTTCGGGAATGAGGCCCAGCAATTCTTCCACATCGTGAGCAGGTTCTTCGACGGCTTGGAGCGCTGCAGGCGCCTTGCTGACGGGTCCAAGGTTCTCCACGACGTTGCGTACCATGCGCAACGCTTCGTCTTCGTCCTCCGCGAAATGGTCGGCAACGCCTGATTGAGCGGTGTGGACATCGGCGCCCCCGAGTTCTTCGGCCGTGACCTCTTCTCCCGTGGCCGCTTTGACCAGCGGCGGGCCTGCAAGAAAGATGGTACCGTTGCCTTTCACGATGATCGACTCGTCCGACATCGCCGGGACATACGCGCCACCAGCGGTGCACGAGCCCAAAACGGCGGCAACCTGTGGAATCCCATCACCGGACATGCGAGCTTGGTTTCGGAAAATCCGTCCAAAATGCCCGATGTCAGGAAACACTTCGTCCTGCATCGGCAGGAAGGCCCCTCCGGAATCAACGAGGTAGATGCAAGGAAGGTGGTTTTCATGGGCGATGGTTTGGGCCCGGATGTGTTTTTTGACCGTCATGGGGTAGTAGGAGCCGCCTTTGACGGTGGCGTCGTTGGCGACAAACAGGCATTCACGGCCGTGGACCATGCCGATGCCGGTAACGATGCCTGCCGAGTGAGCTCGACCGTCGTACAGGTCGTAGGCGGCCAAAGGAGACAATTCAAGGAAGGCCGTGCCGGGGTCAACGATGCGTTCAATGCGGTCTCGGGGCAAATGTTTGCCTCTGGACCGGTGGCGCTCCACGTACTTTCCTCCACCTCCCTGCGAGGCCGTGTCCAAACGCTCGCGCAACGTCTCAAGCAAAGCAAGGTTGGTGGCTTTTCTCGCCGCAAACTCAGGGTCGGCAGGGTTGACGCTCGTGGGTAATCTGTCCATCTCCAGCCCTCCAATCCACCCAACCCACGCATGCACTTAATTCCATGCGAAGTCGCTGTTGGGTCCTCACACGCCGAGCATCAATCGACCGATGTCGCGCAGGCCCGGTGCCAAGCCCACGATAAGCACGGCGAGCACGATGAGCAAACGGAAGTGCTGTTGTCGATGCTCCACTCGCATTTGAACGAACAACCAGACGATGAGCCCGACCAAGAGCGCCTTGACAAGCGCAAACAACCAGGCCCCTTCGCCCCATCCGATGCCGAGGGCATCGTTGATGCTCCCGCCGAATTGAATGACGCTGTCGCTGACCGGGTGCTTTTCACCGTACCCAAACATGTCGATGCCCATCATCGTGGCGAAGCCGTCGCACAACTGGCCAAAGACCATGCCCAGCACCATGGGGTGGGCCAGGAGCGCTTTGTTTGACAAAAACTCAACCGGATGGCCCGCCCAAGCTTCTTTCTCCGCCTCCCACTGTTTGATGCCGACATCGGGTGGCAGGACGCCGGGGGTGAATCCCGTCAGTCGCAGTTGCAAGGCATCGTCCCTTCCAGCACGGTGCATGAACACACAGACGAGGGCCGGCAGACCCAACACCACCAGGGCGGGCCACAGCGTGATGTCGCCGGACAATCTCCCGCTCTCTTGCGCCCAAGGCGTGCGTGCAAATTGCACCCAGTGGGCAAGGCCGAGGGTCACAGCAGCGTTGGCAAACGCCACCATCCCTCGAGTCAGGGCGGGCCATGGCCGAGTTTGAATCAAGGTGACGAGCAACACCAGCGAGGCGAGGACCAACCCGAGCGTCCCGAGGGTGAAGTCAATGGTTTCGTGCCCTGAATAGGCCGGCCGGTACAACCACCACCACTGGAGCATGAGCAGCCCGAAGAGGGTGCCAAAGAGCAAGGTTTTACGCTCTTTTTCAGCGAGGTCCGAGGTCCGGTTGTCAAGCCGCCCCGCGACGAGATGGCTCGCCAAGGCGACGGTGACCAGCCAACCTGCAAGGTGCAGGTGGATGATGGGGGAAATGAACAACACGTCCTGTGTCGAGGAGAAAAAATCAGCGTCCTCAAGCACGCGCAACACCGGAGCAAGGCAGACCCAAGCGATCAGCGCCAGGGTCATGCGCTCGTCAGCGGGGAGTCGCCATTTTCGGAACAGCGCTTGGAGAAGAACCACCGAACCGAGCATGCTCAAGGTGTAAATGGCGGTGTTCTGCGGTGTGTAACCGGCGTCGCCGGCAGCACCCGCATCCTTCACGACGGGTTCCCAGATGATGGGCCGTAAGGTTTCGGTCCACACGCTGTCAAAGGCAAGCATCAAGCCTGCGAGGAGGCCCAAGGCGAGGACCAAGGCGGTCCAAATCACGGCTTTCTCTGCCGGCGTGTAGACCTCGTCGGGCAGCGGAGGGGCATACTTGGCGTCGCCGGTCTGGTCGTCGTTCACCGCCATCACCCCTCAACATGGAGGACGAGAGGCCGCCTCCCTATCGGTCTTGCGTCGTTCACTCTTCCTCGGTGTTGGAAAGGCGAGCAACGAGGTCGGCTTTCTTGCCTCCAACGGGCAATCCAGCCGCTTTGCATCGTTCTTTCAACTCAGCCACGGAGAGTTTGGAGAGGTCTTCGCTCTCGGCGTGGTCGTGGTCGTGGTCATGGTCGTGGTCGTGGTCGTGGTCGTGATCGTGGTCATCAACGCCAAATCCACGGGGTTCGTGAACTTCGATAAACGAGACTTTGCCGCACTCCACAGCATCTCGGATCACGGTCACCAAACGGAATTTCATCATGGCGGCGTTGGTGTCGAAGAGCATGGTTTGGGGCAAAACGATGTTGAGGTCGTCGCCGTCAAACGTCACGCCAAAGTCACTGTGACCCGTGTTGGATTCCAAGAGGGCCGTGACCTGTTCTTCCTTGCCCTCAACGACCTTGACGATCTTGAAGGAGTACTTCAGGGTCTTTCCGGCCATGGGGTGGTTGTAGTCGATGCGTGCTCGTCCTGCGGCCAAGTACGACAGGTAGCCTTGGCGACCGCCGATGTTCACGGGTGCGCCGATGTAGAGGGAGTTGGGGTCTTGTACGGCTCGAACCAATTTGTCGATGCTGATGGTCTCGATTTGCTGCGGGTCCTTTTCGCCGTAGGCGTCGGCCGGCTCGATGAGGACTTCAACTTCTTTGTCGGCCTTTGCTTCCGCCAGTGCAGCCTCAAAACCAGGGATGAGGTTGCCGCTTCCAACGACGCAGACCATGGGCGAATAGCTTCGACCTTCTTGATGGGTTTCGTGCTTCTTGGCCACGTCTTCTCGAGTGGTTTCAATCAAGTCACCGTTTTCGCCGTTGTACAATTCATAATCAACATGGACAATTGTTCCTTCTTCCATAGCCTTGCCTCCAAGAGAATGATTCGGCGACCGTCCTCCCCTTCATAATCCCATTGGCGGGAGTTATTCTTCCTCGGGAACGGTTTCTGAGGCAAGCCCCTTTTCTGAAGCGGCGTCGGTTCCGGCTTGAGCAACGACCACCATGCCGAGCATCATGAGTCCCCAGCCCAGCCAGACGATGTGGGAATGAGGGAGGTTGTAAACGGTGACACGAACGACCTCGACATCGGCCAACGCTCCGCTTTGAGCCGTGGCCATCAAGCCCCCCGCTTGGCTGCCGTCAAAGATGAACACGAGGTCCCCCGTCGCTCGGGTGAGGGTGTCCACCTCGGACCGTGGCGTGCCTTGCGCGTCGAAGCGAAGCGTCCCTGGAAGGACCTCGCCCAAGCGCTGACCCACCTCGGAACCGTCCATGGCGTAGACCCCAATGCGAACGCCGATGAAACCGTCGCCGACCTCCAAACCCTCGCTCTCGAGCACCAGTTCCTCAAATTCAAAGCCAAAACCCTCGTGCACGATCACTTCGTCTTTGACCAGCGAAATCCGATGGGCTGCGTCGCCTCGGTCGACCAAAACCGTGGTTGAAAGGTGCCCTAAAAGCAACAGAAGAAGGCCGAAGTGAACGATGTGCGCTCCAAGGGGCAACCGCTTCCACGTCCCCTTTTTCTTGGCCGTCTGGACGTTTCGAACAACCTCTCGGGCGATGGGAGCGGTGGCCAGGGCCAGCAGCGGGAAGGTCATCCAAACCAGATGGCCTCGTGTCAGATGTTCCGAAACCATGGCTCCTGCGTCCCTCCCGAAGGCGGCCGGGGCGACCACGAACCCCACAACGGAAAGGGCGGTTGCGCAGGCCAGCAACATGAGGTTCGCCGAGGGGGCGTCTTTTCGCCGCGCATACAGGAACAAAGAGGCGCCGAGCCCAGCGACAAAGGGGGCTCCGTAAAGCTCGTGAGCCTCAAAATTCACAGCGTCAATGCTCGCCAAGAGCAAAACCCAGGAGAGGACCAGGTACAGGCTGACAAGCACCACGGCTGACCAGAGCGCCACCGTTTGCTGCCCTCTTCGCTTGGTGAGGTGGAGCGGTCGTCGCTCGTCCTGTTGAGGTGCGAGCAGCCAGGGCAGGACGAACATCAACAAGATGACGCCTGCAACGCTGATGGAGAGCAACTGCGACCACGCCAAAGCCAGGCCGAGCATGACCCCACCTGCGGCCCAAGGCCACGCAGCAAGGGCGTCGTCCGAGCGGTACAGCGGAACGAAGAGAACCGCCATGGCCGCCGCCACGAACACATCGGTGGTGAGGGCAAACACGAGGAGCGGGAAAAGCGCGTCAAGGGGGGCTGGAAGCCATGTGTGGTAGGCCCAGGCTGTTTTTTCAGACTTGATGGTGGAGGGCGAGCGCGGCCGAACAAGCAGCAACGGCACCACCAAGACGGCGATGAAAGCGACTTGCGGCACCGCCGTCCATGACGCCCATCCTTCGTTTTGAGCACCCAACACCAATCCCCCGATTCCTGCGGCCCATGCCGGTAAAGTGGCTGCCCACCCCGATGCCGGAGGAAGAGGGTGGTCGTTTGGCGGGCGTCGAGCAACGGCGAGCCAACACCCGATGAGCATGAACATCCACACGACGTAGGTCATCACTTCGGTGGCGGCCGCATCGCCCCTAAGCACCATCAAGCGGCCAAAAACATCAGCCGGGAGGGTGCTGCTGTCGGACGTCACGAAGGTGTGAACAGACGATGCCCAGACCCCTCCGGCACGGGTGACGGTGGTCGCAAACAACGCCAACACACCTGTCGCGATACCGCCACCAATCCAGACACCGGCGCTGACTTTTCCAGGCCGTGTCCGCAAGTGGACCAGCATGACCAGCGCCAACCAAGGGAGGAAGGAACCGGTCTCCACCGGGTCCCACGCCCAATAGCCGCCCCAATCGAGGATGAGGTAGGCCCACAGACCTCCCAAGCCGATGCCGAGGGTGGCCACAAACAGGCCAGGGCGGGCCACTCGAAGCATGCGTTCGCTCAACCCCTGATGTTGGTCCGTGTAGGCTGCGGACAAAGCAACGGCTGTGAGGTGCAAACAAAACGAGTAAGCCAGGAAGATGAGAGGCGGATGAACGACCATCAAATCGGTTTGGAGCAGCGGGTTCAGCCCAGCGCCTCTGAAAAACGCCGGTGTTTCCTTGAAGGGGTCAAGCGAAAACGCCACCAGGAGCAAGGTCAGGGTCATCAAGTGGCTTGCACGCAGGCGCCAGAACCGGGCCGTGTTGGCCTCTCCCTCTTCGCCGGGCAAGGGCTTTCGCCACCACCAGGCCAGCAAGGCCATCCAGCCGATCCACATCAGGAGCGGGCCTTCTCTCGCCGCCCATGTGGCTGCGAAACGATACTTGAGCGGCAAATCTTCTCCACCAAACGCCGCAACGTGGAGAACGGAGGTTTCGTTCACGATGAACAGGCCTGCGAGGGTGGCAAACGGCAAGGCCTGCAAAGCGTGCAAGAGCAAGGAGCGTTGCGGTGCGGTTTCGTGATAGGTCGGTTTCCAGAGCAACCATGCAACGGCCCCGAGGGCGAGCCACATCGTCACCTCCCACATGCGTCGTGGTCGGGGTGCGTCCCTCAAGGCCTTTGCCCATTTATCGGGAGGGTTGAAGGCGTTACCAACCGAAGAATTTCGCTCGGGAATAACCGAAGGAAAGCAGAACGGCGATGACCCGTTTGGTGAACAACACGGGCTTTCGTACCAAGATTTTCAGACCGATAAACGCCTTGTCGAGCGGGCTCATGTTGCCGAGCTCTTTGGGCAGGCACCTCGCCATGGCCGACATTTCCTCATCGGTCAAATCGTACAGGGCGGTTTTTCCTTTCAGGATTTTATGGTAGGGCGGGAAACGTTTCTTCCATGCCTTCTCGTAGGCCATGAGCCGTGTTTTTGACAGGTCGTTCTCGGCGAGCGCCTTCGCCAGGGTTTGGGCGGCTTCACGGCCCGACCAGAGGGCGAGATGGGTGCCGCCTTCAAAGAGCGGAGAGGTGAAGCCGGCGGCATCGCCCACCAAGAGGATGCCCTCGTCAACGGTGGTGGTTCGGGGACCTGAGATGGGGATGGTTCCTCCAAACGGGCGGATTTTGACCCCGTCTTCTCGCCACGGTGGGTTGGCCGTTGGTTTGTCAGCGAGGTAGGTGTCCTCGATGAAGGATTCAAGGTACTTGATGGCCCCTTTTTTGTCCGTGGTCACGAGTCCAACGTTGGCTCGGCCGCCCTCTTTGGGGATCATCCAGACATACCCGTGGGGGGAATATTTCGGCCAGAGGTAGAAGTCCAAATAGCCGTCGTTGGGCACATCGTGCATTTCGTATTGGAACCCCGCAATGACCTCCACCTCGCCGCCCATGCCGAGCAATTTCGCTGCGGCACCCGACACGCCCGAGGCGTCGATGATGGCCCGACACTCGAGGGGAAAATCATCGCCTCTGCCTTCAAGTTTCCAATTGGAAAATTGATTTTTCGTATTGAAAATCCGCTCCATTTTTGTCACGCGGTGATGGAGTTTCAACTCGGCGCCTTTGGCGACCGCTTCATCGGCCAACCAGCGCTCAAACAGATGCTTCTCGAGGACATACCCCTCTTCGGTGAGCAGTTTGTCGGTTCCGTCGGGGAACACGACACGGATGCCTTTGACATCCAAGGCCTTGACGTGGTCTGGAAGGGCCAAACCGAGGTTTTGCACAGCCAATTCCGAAAGGCACTCGCCGCAATGCACCGGCGTCCCGATTTCCGGGTCGGCTTCGAGGATGAGGGTGGACAAGCCTGCTCGGGCAGCATGCAGGGCCGCTGAGCCGCCTCCGGGCCCGGCGCCGATGACCACAACGTCGTACATGTCTCCTCGCTCCTGCTCTTGACGTGGATGAGGTAGCCCATGAAGAACACGGTGCTCACCTCAGCGCCCGCCTCCCCTTGCCGTGGCTGAGATACGGAGGTTCAAAGGCGAGAAGCCCCACGGAAGACCGTGGCTTGGAGAACCTTGAGGCGATGGGTTGACCATCTTGAGGGGCGCGGTGAACTGCTCCGCATCTCCCGTCCGGTCGATACCGTTTTTGAGGCAGGCGCCATTGCCGACTTGTTGGTAAAAAACGACGGCCCAGCGGTGCTGTTTGAACAACCTCGTTTGGCCGACGGGAGCGTCTCCTCCATCCCGCTTCTCATGAACGCTTTCGGCAGCCACGACCGGACCCTTCGAGCGCTGGGTGCTTCTCACGAGACCGAGGTTGGCGACCGCATCGTGGCGATGATGAAACCCGATATCGGCCTCTACATGCGCAAACCCTGGAAAGGGCTGCCCCTGCTGCGGGATGCCTTGGCGATGCCGCCCAAGAAAGTCCGGAAGGGAAAAGGGCAACGTGTTCGTCTTGACAACGACCTCACCAAGCTCCCCATCCCCAAAACCTGGCCCATGGATGGCGGCCATTTCGTGACCCTCCCCCTCGTGGTCACCAAGGATTCGAGCGGCGAGCACAACCTCGGGATGTACAGGGCCCAAGTCCACAGCGAGACAGAACTCGGTCTTCACTGGCAGATTCACAAGCACGGGGCCGAGCACGCCGCCAAAGGCGAACGCATGCCGGTGGCTGTTTGCATCGGTGGGCCACCCGAACTGATCTTCTCGGCCATTTCACCGCTCCCGGACAACCTCTCCGAGTATCAATTCGCAGGCATCCTCGGGCAAAAATCCCTCCCCATCACCAAAGCCCTCACGCAAGACCTCTGGGTTCCTGCAGAGGCCGACATCATCATTGAAGGCTACTGCGACCCGAGAGAGACCAAACTTGAGGGGCCTTTCGGCGACCATTACGGGTTCTATTCCCTCACCGGGCAATACCCTGTCTTGCATGTCACCGCCATCACCTGCCGAAAGGACGCCATTCTTCCCGCCACCATTGTGGGGCTGCCTCCCATGGAAGACGGGTTCCTCGGGGAAGCCATCGGACGGCAATTCTCTCCTGTGCTTCAGTTTCAACACCGTGACGTGAAGAGCGTTCATCTTCCGCTCGAAACGGGTTTTCACAACCTCGCCATCGTGGCCTCCAAACAACGCTACCCGCGCCAAGGGCGAAAAACAGCTCTCGGTCTTCTGGGCGCCGGTCAAATGATGTTCCTGAAAGTCATCGCCGCCATCGATCCCGACCAGGATCCGAAAGACCTCGAAGCCTTCCTCGACGCCCTGAACGACAAGGTCGAAATCAGCGAAGACATCGTCGTCTTGCCGGGCATGGTGGCCGATGCTCTTGAGGCCGCCTCTCCCTTTGAAAACGTCCACGACAAGTTGCTCATCGACGCGACCACGCTTGTTTCGGCAGACCCTCGGTCTTCGGATGAACCCCTCGAGGGCTCGTACAATCAACCAACGCCGGCCTGGCGCCAAGGCGCAAAGCCATCGGCACCCTTCAGCGGGCTTAATGCCGTGCAAGCGCTCCCCGGTGTTCGCCAAGCTCGCATGCTTCGGGACAACATGCTGGTGGTTTCAACCTCCGTTGCTGGCACCCCGCCCCCTCGTACCGGACAACACGAAGGGGACGACGAACAAGAACGTCAGCGAATTGAAAAGATTCTTCAATTGCGAAATTCAATTTGGGAACTGGATTCTGAAACGAACCTCCGCTGGTTATTCATCACCAACGACGACTTGGACATGACCCACACAAAAGCCAGACGGCGCCTGCTCTGGCAACTGACATCTCGCTTTGATGTTGGGCGTGGCTTGACCTTTGATGCAGGCCGGGAGCGCCTGTGCTGGGATGCCACCACGCCCATTCCTTCCGAAGAGCACGGTGTGCGCCGTTGGCCTGCGGTCACCCTCCACGACGAAGAAACGCTGGCTAAGGTGGCCTCCCACCCCGAACTCAACAAATACGAATGGCCGCCCCATCTGTCCTTCGGGGGCCCCGAGTGATGGACGTCAAGCAAGTCTTGTCCTTCATCAAAATCGAGCACACGCTGTTCTCCCTCCCCTTCGTCCTCATGGGGTACATGATTGCCGTTCGTCAATTTGGCGCCGGGAGCAACGTTGACCTCGTGTGGATTTTGCTGGCCGCGGTTGGGGCACGTGGGCTCGCCATGGCGCTCAACCGCATCATTGACCGAGACATTGACGCCGCCAACCCTCGCACACAGGGACGCCACCTCGCATCAGGAAGCATGAGCATGAACACGGCTTGGGGCCTTGCGGCGGTGTTTCTGGCCATGTTGCTCATCAGCGCCGGCTTGCTGAACAGGGTCGCTCTGATGATGGCGTGGCTTCCCGTGCTGACCTTTGTGATGTACCCGTACATGAAGCGCTTCACGTGGGGGTGCCACTTTTGGTTGGGACTCTGTTTGGGCCTTGCTCCTGCTGGGGCTTGGGTCGCTGTTGCCGCTGACACCCACGGCTGGGGAGCCATCACGGGCGAGCTGTCCACCGGCACAGCGTTCTTGTGGGGGCCGACCGTACTCCCCCTTTCGGTCGGTGTGGCGTTATGGATCGCCGCCTTTGACATCAATTATGCACGCATGGATGTCGAAAGCGACCGAGAACAGGGCATCCATTCCTTTCCCTCCAAGTTTGGTGGCCGTGCCACCACGCAAACGACCGTCCTTCTCTCGCTTCTTTGGTTCGCCTGCTTTGCTTTCTCAGACCCCCTGGACGGCATCTTGTTCCTCGCTGCTGCCGCTGTGATGGCGCTGGCGAACATCATCGTCGTCCTCCGGATGGAACGCTTTGCAGACTTTCAAACGACGCTGTTTCGAGTCTCGATGCTCACGGGTTGGGTGTTGCTGGCCGCCTTGATCATCGGTTTCTCGGTCGAACCTTCGGGTTTTGCACTTGACTGAAACCCTCGATTCTCGTCCCGAACGTGGGGTGGTGAAGGTTCTTGAGCCGACTTGTGAAACAGCGGCCATGAACCCCATCGTCGCCTCGCTGCTTGAGTTCAACCAGGCCTTTGAGATTCCAAAACTCGACACACCGGGGTTGGGTCCCGATGAACTCATTGAACTGCGCATCAAACTCCTCACGGAGGAAGTGCAAGAATACGCTGAAGCCGCTCGTGCAGGTGATTTGGTTGAAGTGTTGGACGCCTTGGCTGACATCGGCTACATCCTCGCTGGAACCATCATCAACCACGGCATGCAGGACATTTACGACGATGCGTTCAACGAAGTCCACCGTTCCAACATGGCCAAGTTGGTCGACGGCAAAGTCATCCGTCGAGCGGACGGGAAAGTGCTCAAGCCAGAAGGGTGGCAGCCACCTCAGCTGGCGCAATTCTTGCCCGACGGTTCGTGAACCCGGTCACATGGTTTCATGAACAAGGATGCCCAGCCTGCGCCATGAGCCGTCCCGTTGCCTTGGTCACCGGTGGAGGCCGGGGGATTGGTGCTGCGATTTCCGACCGGTTGGCCGCTGACGGCTACGATGTCTTGCTGACATACAACCGTTCTTCCAAACCCGCAGAAATGATGGTCGACGCCATCCGGGAACGTGGCGATGACGCGCTTGCGGTGAAGGTGGATTGCGCCGATACGGGTGAAGTCGGTCTTCTTGGGCAACATCCTTGGATGGAGCGAGGCGTTGATGTGCTGGTGCTCAATCACGGCGTCTACAACCGTGTTCAAGGGCACGCCATGACGCTTGATGACTTGACGGCGACCATGAAAACCAATTTTGAGGGCGCCGTTGCCGTTTGGAAAGCCGTCCAGCCGCACTTGACGCCCCACGCCCGGATGGTTGTTGTGGGGTCACAATTGGGGACCCGCGGCTCGCCCCACGGTGCGGACTACGCCGCCTCGAAAGCCGCTCTTTCGACATGGGCTCGATCGCTTGCGCAATCCGTTGGCCCTGAAGGCAAACGGGTGAACATCCTCGCACCTGGCTACGTGGACACCGACATTCTGGCTGGCGACTCACCGCAAAAGCGTGCTCAGCGAGAAAACGAGGTTCCGCTGCAACGCGTGGGCTCCCCCGAAGACATGGCGGCCACGGTTTCGTTTTTGGTTGGTCCCGATTCGTCCTACATCACAGGGGCCATTCTCCATGTGAACGGGGGACTTTATCTCCCCTGAAATCGGTGAAACGACGGTGGCCTCATGGTGAACGACTGGGACGACGACGGGGCTTTTGAAGCGAAAGCCAACCAACCGCTCCTTGAGGTTGACCTGAGCCAGCGTAACCCGTTTGACCTGTCCAAGGCGCTTGAGGGTGCAGCGCTGGATTCTCTGAGGCCCGACGTAAAACGGTTCAACCTTCACGCAGAGTTTGAGCCGGCTGGAGACCAACCAAAAGCAATTGAAGAATTGATTTCTCAACTGGAAAATGGGCAAGAGCGATGCGTCCTCCTCGGCGTGACGGGAAGCGGCAAGACCTTCGCCATGGCTCACGTCATTGAGCGGCTCAACATCCCCACCCTCATCATGAGTCACAACAAGACGCTTGCACGTCAGTTGCATCAAGAGATGGTTGGGTATTTCCCCCAAAATGCGGTTGAGTACTTTGTCTCGCATTACGATTACTACCAGCCCGAAGCTTACCTCGCCAAACGGGATTTGTACATCGACAAGGAGTTGAGCATCAACGAACGCATTGAGCAAGAACGCTTTGCGGCCGTCGCCTCCCTCGTTTCTCGTCCGGATTGCGTGGTCGTCTCGTCCGTCTCTTGCATTTACGGCTTGAATCCCCCTGAGACCTTCCTCGAATACCACCTTCGCTGCCACGTTGGCCAAGCGATCGAAACAAGCGATTTGCTGCGCGAACTCATCGAACTGCAATACCGACGAACCACCACCGACCTGAAACGAGGGGAATGCCGGGTACGAGGCGAGGTGGTCGATGTTTGGATGCCAAGTCGCGACGACCCCCTTCGCATCGTGTTTGACTTTGACGGCATCGTTAGCATCCAGATCTGCGACCCCGTCTCTTGGGAATGCTTGGACGACCTCCAAGAAGCCTGGATTCACCCCAAGGAGTTCTTCATGACGAGCCCGGAACGTTTCGAAGCGGCGCTGGAATCCATCGAAACCGAGTTGAACGCCCGGTCGAAATGGTTCGCCAAGCAAGGAAAGGAAATTGAACGGTACCGGTTGGAGCAAAAAACGGAATACGACCTCGAAATGCTCCGAGAAATTGGACACTGCCAGTCGGTGGAGAATTATTCCTTGCATTTTGACGGTCGCACACCCGGACAGCGGCCATATTGCCTCTTGGATTTCTTCGCAGCCTGCGCCAATCAATTCCACGGCGATCCGAAAAAGTTCCTCGTCATCATGGACGAATCCCACGTCAGTTTGCCTCAAGTGGGCGGTATGTACCACGGCGACCGCTCGCGAAAAGAGAGCCTCATTGAACACGGATTCCGACTGCCCACCGCTGCGGACAACCGACCGCTCAAGCTTCCTGAATTTCAGTCACTTGTCCCGCAAATGGTGTATGTCTCAGCAACGCCGGGCGAACGAGAGTTGCGGCACTTGTGCGAGGTCACGCAGCAAACCGTCCCCAACGGTCTCCTCCATTCCCCTTCTGGTGGCGGAGCAGGGTCCCCCGACCTCGCTAAAAAACATCCAGATGCCGAATCGATGTACGACATGTTGCAGGCCATCCAGGGCATTGCGAAGATGGAGTTGCGTCCCACGGGCCTCCTTGACCCTGAAATTGAGGTCAGGCCAACGGCAGGGCAGGTCAACGACCTTCTCACCGAAATCAACGCCCGCATTGAGCGGGGTGAACGTTGCCTTGTGACGGTCATGACGATCAAATTCGCCGAAGAGGTGGCGGCGTACCTGAATCGGATGGGCGTGAAGGCCCATCACCTCCATTCAGAGATCGACACCATTGAACGAACGGAAATCATCAACGCCCTGCGCCACGGCCACATCGATGTCATCGTGGGCATCAACCTCCTGCGCGAGGGGCTCGATATCCCGGAGGTGAGCCTCGTAGCGATTTTTGACGCCGACCGGCAAGGCTTCCTCCGCAACGAACGGAGCCTCCTGCAAACCATCGGCCGGGCAGCCCGAAACCAAAACGGGAAGGTGTTGCTCTACGCCGACGGTTTTTCACCCGCCATGGAGGCGGCCATCCGGCAGACGCTCGAGCGTCGCCAACGGCAGCAAGCCAACAACGAGGCGCTCGGTATTATCCCGAAAACCATCGTCAAAGCCTTGCCCGCCATGGGGGAGTCGGAGGACGCGTTGATCTCTGGAACCACCACGGCTGGGGACGGGAAACGCCGCCTCATCGCAAAAAAGGGCGGCCGCCGGGACGGGGATTGGGCCCAGCGTTTGCATTTGGGGGCCGGCGCTTGGGCCTCTACGGAGAAAAAATCAACTGAGAAATCCAATTCTCAATTGACATATGACGAACCTGACGACCTCGCCCAACAGCTGACTCCTGAGGAGCGGGCAAGTTTGATGGAGGAACTGCGCGAAGCCATGCACCAAGCCGCCAAGGACTTGGATTTCGAAGAAGCCGCACGCTTGCGCGACCGTTTGCATGAACTGGAACGCTGGAACGATTGAACCTCTCACAGGCACATCTTCATGAAGCAAAGCCCCGAGGTTCAACCATGGCGGTGGACCCTGATGCCTTCGATGACCCGGTGGTCGATTACGACTTCTCAAAAGCCACCTCGCCAAGAGCCCTCATTGACCAAATGAGCAAAGCCGGAGGCTTTACGGCGACAAAATTCGCCGAAGCTCGCACCATTCTTGCCGACATGAACACCTCCATTCAGGAGGTTGACGGCGATGCCTCGCAGGTTGCAAACTGGCTCTCGTTTCCTGCATGTTTGTGCGCAACGGGAACGCGTGGGTTTTTTGTTGAAGCCATCAAAAGGCGGATGTTCAACGTCGTCTCCACCACCTGCGGCACCCTTGACCACGACATCGCCCGTGCCTACAAGCACTATTACCACGGTTCGTTCGACCTCGACGATGTTGAGTTGGGGCAACATGCCCTCATGCGATTGGGAAACGTCATCGTTCCAAACGCATCGTACGGCGAAATCCTCGAAGCCGTGCTCATGCCGGTGCTTGAGGACATCTACAACGATCGTCTTGCATCGACGGGAAAAACCGGCGCCGATGCCTGGCTCGGGTTTGGCTCCATCCATTTGGTTTGGGAGTTGGGTCGTCGCATCGGGACGCCTGACACGCTCATTTACTGGGCGGCGAAGCACAACATCCCGGTCTGCATACCGGGCATCACCGACGGCTCCATCGGGGCGCAGCTCTTCATGTTCAGGCAAAAACACCGAGACTTTCACCTCGATACGCTGGCCGACGAACAGGTCATGAGCGATCTGACATGGGACGTGGGGACGTCCAACGCGTTGATGGTTGGTGGAGGCATCTCAAAACACCACGTTATCTGGTGGAATCAATATCGCGGCGGTCTTGACAGCGCCGTGTACATCACCACCGCACCTGAACACGACGGAAGCCTTTCCGGAGCACGGTTGCGAGAAGCTATTTCGTGGGGTAAAATGAGGCCAGAAGCGCCTCACGTGTGCGTGGAGGGGGACGCCAGCCTCCTCTTGCCTCTCCTCGGTGCCGACCTCTTCAGCGACCCGGTCTAGCCTTCGTTTTCCAGAGCAGCGAGCAACAGCATGAGGGTCTGTCGCAGCGGCATGATGGGCCGCCATCCTTCTCCTGTGTGCTGTTCCAGGAAACGATGGAAGGCTCCGAGTTCGGGTCGAGGCGGAGCGTCAGCCTCGTGATGGACCTCAACTGCGTCGATCGGGATGGTATGTGATGCGGTCAAGTGGTTCAGGCCGAACGCTCCGGTTTTGCCCGCCTTTGCACGTTCGACCAGCGGCATGAATTCCAAACGGGTCTCTTCACCCGTCCAATATCGGCGACCGCTGATGTTGAGCGCTCCTTCCGTCGCCCTCAAGAACGGCAACACGCGACAAATTGCGGAAGCGACGTCGTGCAAACTGCACCAATAGCCACCCTTTGATGCACACGTTTCCCCTTTCGCCCAGTCTTCAAACATGCACCAGGTCGTCCCCTCCCGTGGTGGGGGCAAGAGGTCGTGGACGGCGATGTCCCACCCCGGCCCAACGGACCTCTTTGGAGGGGGATCGAGGTGGAACCGAACGGTCGTGCCCGAATCATGAGCCGCTCTGTCCTTTTCCACCAGGAGCCAAACCGCATCGTCGGGGATGCTGGACCACGGCTGGAACCCCTCCGGGCAGGCTTTTTTCGAGGCCTCAAAGCGTTGGTCGGCCTTCTCGTTGAGGGCTTCTGGAACATGAAAACGATGCCCGGCGAGCACACCGCGTTCCACAATGGCGGCCATCAGCGGGTGGAACGGTTCCAACACGACGGCGTGAACCACCATGGGTAAACGGCACCGTCGCCCCCTCAAGGAGTTTTGCGTCTGCTTGGTGGGTGGGATGGGCCTATTTTTTGATTTTTCAATTGATAAACCGACAAAAATTTGAAAATTATCGCCAACTCGATATCGATCGCCCTTCAGGACCCATCGGACGTCTTCCCAATTGAAAATCCACTCAAGATTAAACTTCATACAGAGGTGTTTTCTATTGGATTTTGTCGCGTTATGCGACATTGAAAAATGAATTATTTTCTATATTTCAATTGGCTGAATGTTCAATTATGCGTCAAATGTAATTGGAAATGATATTTTATTCGGGGAAGAATATATTAGGTGCCGAGGAAGACCCTCCGATAAGCCGAAACAAAACGGCAAGGAGAGATGGGAAATGAAAAACACAGATTACGACATTCAGGAGTTGCTTCAACGCGACGTGTATGTCAACGGAACGAAAGTAGGAACGATCGTGGGTGAACGGCATCACCCCAACGAAGCCCGCGTCAAGTCGATGCGGATTCAAGTGGTGCCCGATGTGGCCGATGAATTCATGCGCAAGCCCGCAGAATTGGCCCCGCTGCCCAAAGAACTGGTCCACAGCATCCAGGGTGACGGGACGGTCAAGTTGTCCAAATCAATGCGAGAATTGCAGCGCCGGTGGCGAAACACCGTCCGCATCGACGAAAAATTGTACGCACCCGATGAGATGCTCGACCGTGCGGTCCTTGACAATCAAGGGGAGGAAATCGGTGTGATCACCGGACTTTTCCGTGTGAAGCGGACCTACAAAGGCGTCGTGGTGTCAACGCGAATGCGCATTCAAACGCAATTTGGGGTGGAGTCTGAGATTCGCATTCCCATCGGTGCGCTGGCCCGCACACGAGAGCGCTTGGACGAAGTGGTGCTCTCGCGGACCTTTGAGAAGGTGCTTCAACTGCCTTCTTACATCACCGTCAACAGCATGGAAGAAGAGTAACCGCATCCTCGTGGAGGCGTGTTCCAAACTCCGTCATGCTTATGACGGGGGGTTTTGTCGGCCGGTTTACCCTTGCGCG
>JAYOHN010000019.1:0-32760 GCA_038118245.1 Candidatus Poseidonia sp. | reverse complement strand
GAACGGCTGAAGGCGTTGAAAGAATCCAGGGACGGGCAACGTGTGGAGTCTGTCCTGGAATCCATACGCAAAGCTGCAAAAACAGGTGAGAATCTGTTTCCTGTGGTTCTTGAAGCCGTTCGTGCGCGGGCGACGTTGGGTGAAATCATGGATGAAATGAAGGCAATTTTCAGCACCTACACCGCACCAAGCGGATTTTGAGGGATTTGCATGGAATACGGACCCATTTACATCGACCACATCGGAATCGCAACGAAGGATTTGAGGACAGGAAGCCGTTTTTGGCGGCTGCTCGGCCTTGGCCAACCACACGAAGATGAAACGGTGGAGTCGCAGGGCGTCACCACCCGATTTTTCGCGACTTCGCCTCCGTCAGAGGGTGGGCGGCCAAGTATGATTGAATTGCTTGAACCGACCGCAGAGGATACCCCGGTCGGCCGGTTCCTAGAAAAGCGTGGCGAGGGCATCCAACAATTGTGCTTCAGCGTCGGCGACCTCCAGGGCTTGCTTGACCACCTTGATGCTCACGGCATCCGCCTCATCAACCGTAAACCGACCTTAGGAGCGGGTGGAAAACAAATCGCCTTCGTTCACCCTGCATCAACCGGCGGAGTTTTGGTCGAATTGACCCAACGCGTCTAAGGGAAACCAAAGCGAACACCTATAATCGTCCTGCACAAACCCACCTTGATGCGGAGTTGCATAGACCAATTGCTGGCCCTTCCCCACATAGACGCCCCACGCCTGAAGGGCGAAGTGCATTACTTAGCGGGGCGTCTTGAAGAACTCCGTTCACGTCGAACCATCACCAACGAGGCCTTTTTGGACGCCGGCGCCATCCAAGGGGCTTTGGAATTGGTTGCGAACATGATCGACATGGGTGTCCCCCAATCGGAAATTCAAGACCACCTCCGTTCTACGCTGTCAAGGGCGAACCGCATCGAGACAAAGCATCCCGGTCTCAATTGGGCTGTTGAATCAGGTCGAGCGAGTTGAGGCAAGCATGGGTGGACCCTTGCTCGTCGTTGACGAGGCCTCGAAATCATTTGGTGATGTTCAGGCCCTCCAACAGGTGAGCCTAACCATCAATGAGGGGGATATCATCGGTCTTGTCGGCTCAAACGGGGCAGGGAAAACAACGCTCCTTCGTCTTCTCTCAGGCGTTTATCGTCCGAGTAAAGGCCGGGTGGCGTTGGCTGATGGAAACGACATCACCAAGGCCCGAAACACCATTGGCGTGGTGCCGGAGAACACCGGATTGTATTCGCGTTTGACGGCGTGGGAAAACATACGGTACCACTCTCGAATGCATGGAATTGCTGACGAAGAAGCATGGAAGCGAACCGTTTACTTCTCAAAGTTCCTCGGCATGGAGAGCGCACTTCAACGCCACACCAAGGGATTTTCGAGGGGTATGCGGCAAAAAACCGCCTTGCTCCGGGCCCTCGCACACGCGCCGAAGGTCTTGCTTCTTGACGAACCTACGGCGGGTTTGGACGTCACAAGTGCCCGTACGGTACGAGAATTGGTGCGCCAACTCGGCGAAGAAGGGGGAACCGTGATTTATTCCACGCATCAACTGTCGGAAGCGGAACGAGTTTGCAATCGCATCATCATCATTCATAACGGGGAGGTGCGGGCGGATGGAACTCCACAAAACCTTCTCGAAACCACCGGCACGCCTTACCTCGAGGAGGCGTACGTGGCGCTCACCGGCGACGTTGCTCGACAGCGAACCGAAGACGACAAACCGCTTCGAGGAATTTCCAAATGGTGGCGTTCCATGTTCACTCCGAAACTCCCGAAGGAGGTGAGTGAGGATGAGTGACTCCTTTCGCCGGATCAAGGCCATCGCCAAAAAAGAACTCGTTGAATTTGTACGCGATTGGCGGACCATTGTTGCGATCCTGGTCATCCCATTGCTGATGTTTCCTGTCCTCTTCATTCTCTTTCCACTGTTGCTTGCTTCCGAAGCGGCTGAACTTGATGCATTGACCGTTGATGTCGTGGTTCAAAGCGACGGCATACCAAGCGAAATGGCTCTTGAATTCAATTCGTCAAACATGAACATCACGTACGAACCATTGCCCGTTTTGGAACAGCTTTCCGAGCCAGGTGTGGACGGAGAACGACTTCGCAACGGTTCGGTTGATCTTTTCATCCGCCTGCAGACAAATGGAACGTTGGTTGATTACGCCGTCATTTACATGTCGACGTCCGAACAGAGTTTAGAAGCTCGAAACAGAGCGTTTACGGTCCTGTCTGATTGGGAGCAAAACGAGACCGCTCAACGAATTGCGGATGCGGGGTTAGACCCGGATGAAACGCTTGACCCGTTGCGCTGGAATGGCGATCTCGGCTCAAGCGACGTAGCCACGCAAGGCGAACAAGCGGGCATGGCACTCTCGTTGTTCATTCCTTTGGTGTTAGCGGTGTGGACGTTCTCATCAGCGATTCAACCGTCGATTGACATGACGGCGGGCGAACGAGAACGAGGCACCCTCGAAGCCCTTCTTGCTTTGCCCGCAACGCGGATGGAATTGCTTATGGGAAAATGGCTCGCCGTCGCTACCATCACCGGCGCAGGGGTTCTTTTGCAAGTGGCCGGTTTGCTGTTCGCCATCGGCTACCTTGCGTCATCAGACTTCATCTCGCTCCCCGATGTATCCCTGGTTGCACTGGCCTTGCTTTGCTTGGCTGTTTTGCTCTTTGCAGTGATGGTGGTCGCCTTTGAATTGGCCCTCGCCATGCGCTCACACAGCGTCAAAGAAGCAGGTTCTCTCCTTGGTCCTGCCGTGTTGCTGATCCTCTTTCCTGCGCTCTTTACACAAGTCATCAACCTTGACGGCATAGAGACCTACTGGTTTGCAATTCCGGTGGTCAACGTGCTCCTTGCCCTTCGTGAACTCCTGATGAACAGAATCGTCGGCGTACACATCCTCACATGGCTTGTCTCATCTGGAGTCTACGCATTGGCTGCAGCTTGGTACGCCGCAAGGCAATTCAAGCGAGAAGACATTGTCACGAGTCTTTCATAGATGAAAAGGCAAGGATGGCCTCACGAACGATGTTGACGATGAGGTCGATTTCTCCTGAGGTAATTCGGAAGTGAGGCGTAAACCTGAGCGCATTAACGCCACCGTGAATCACGCCCAATCCACGCCGTCTGCACCACGGTTCCACGGCGTTCATGCCCACAACCGGGAAGTGCTCAGGCTCCAACTCAGCACTGCAAAGCAGGCCCGTGCCTTGCACTTTGGTGATGATTTCAGGAAATTCCTTCTGCAGTCGAGTGAATTTTTCTACGAATTCCAATCCACGCTCACGTATGTTGGTTCGCAACTCTGGAGTCATGGAATCAAGAACGTGAACCGCTGTTTCCAATGCACGCGGATTGGTGGTCATGGTGTTTCCATAGATGCCGGTGACGTAGAGTTCAGCAGCACGCTCGTTCATACCCAAAACGGAAAGTGGATATTGTCCCGCATTCAACGCTTTCGACCACGTCTCTAGATCGGGGGCTTCGGCGTCTTGAAATCCTTCGTAATCAATGACCGATAGCGTCCCCTGGCCTCGGATGCCGGCTTGAATTGAATCCACAAGGAGCAGGCTACCGTGGTTCTTGGTCAGACGCCGGGCCTCGTCGTAAAAGGCTCGTTCAACGCATTGGCCCGGATTTCCCTCGCCTTGGACCGGTTCGATGGCCAAAAGTTCGATGAACACATGGTTTGCTTCAGCATGAGCGAAAGCTTCCCGCAATGCCTCTACATCATTTGCTGGAACGAGGATGAGGTTGTCTCGGTTTTGAAAACTTGCAAGAACCTTGTCGTACTTTCCTTTGCAGGAATGGGACATCTGTGCGGGTCGGTCGGTTCTGCCGTGGAAACCCTGCTCAACCGCCATGATTTTGATATCTGCCCCTTCGTGTTTTCCTCCTTTTTGCGTCATGTGTTTTGCATTGACATCGGCGATGCGCATGCTGACGGTGACGGACTCTGACCCACTGTTCATGCAAATGAATTTTTCAAACGGACACGAACCTCGAGTATGGCCGAGTTCTTTTCGTAGACGTTGCTCCAAGCGCTTCTGAGAAAACGAGGGCGTCATCACGTTTGCCATGACCCAATTTTGCGACATGGCATGGATGACTTCTTGGGGTCCGTGACCCGCACCAAGCATCCCGTATCCCCCGTTATCGTGAACAACAGCCCCGTGGGAAGTGACCACCCACGGGCCGCGGGCCGCCAGCGCAATGTAGGGATTCACGGTAGCCGGATTGTAGAAATTAACGAAACCTGATTGCAAGTAGGAGATCAGTTCCAGTTCATCTGACCCCTCGTAAACACTCCCAAACTCATTTTTGAACCAATCAAACATGCGTTCTGCTTCGTTAATGGCTTCGACGAGAAGGGGGTCGTGCTCACAGAACGAGCGAATTTCATCATCGTTGAGGCCGGGCGTGCTGATGGCCCCCACATATGAGCGCAGCAAGTGAAGGATTTCCAACGGTCCGGCAAGGGTTGACTTCTGCATGGTGGCCCATCCATGGCGGAATCCTTTGAACATTGGTGTCCACTTTGGTAATCGAGGGCCTCCTGCGTAATTAGTATTCGCAGAAGAATACCTTGCGAATATATATACTTGATTTTGCAGGCAGGAGCATGCCCAAGGTCTCACTGGACATGCCTGCCGAGTTGGTCGAAGACCTGAAATTGCACGTTGGTGATGATGCTAAATTTGTCAGCCTTGCCGATGCCATTCGCACCGCCTGCAGGAAATTGCTCGACCAACTGGACGCGATTGACGCTCTTCACGGGAGGCGGTCCTTGTGAAACCAAGCAGGGCAGAGGCCGAGGCAGCCGTGAGGACCCTTCTGAAGTATCTAGAGGGGGTCCAAGGAGAGGAGCGTGAGGGTCTGGTCAAAACCCCCGCACGAGTCATCGATTCGTGGGATGAGATTTTTGCAGGATACGAGATGGATGCGAGCGATATTTTGGAGGCGACCTTCAACGGTGAAGGGTACAACGGCATTGTCCTTCTGCGTGACATTGAGTTTACATCCACTTGCGAACATCACCTCCTTCCGTTTCGTGGGCGGGCTCATGTCGCTTACATTCCAGTGGACCGAATCGTAGGCATCAGCAAACTGGCTCGAATCGTTGAATTGCATGCACGGAAATTGCAAAATCAGGAACGAATCACGAAGGGCATTGCAGATGACCTTGAAAAGGAACTTTCGCCGTTGGGTGCCGCCGTCATCCTCGAAGCATCCCACGGATGCATGCAGTGCAGAGGCGTGGCGAAACAACAAGCCGTGATGACCACGTCATCGATGCGCGGGGTGTTCTTTGACAAGCAAGAAGCACGGGCAGAATTGATGCAACTCATCCAGCAACCACCGCTCTGAGGCGATAACATGACACTTGATGCATGCGGCCGTGCGGGTGACGCAGCAACAGACGATCCCGCTGACCTTGCAGCAACCTACAACATCGTTGAGATTTTTCACTCCGTCCAGGGTGAGGGTTATCATGCAGGCATCCCTCATGTGTTCGTTCGTTTCGGTCGCTGCAACCTGCGATGTGAATGGTGCGATACGAATTTCGACGACTACACCCCGATGACAAGCATCGATGTGTTGGCTGAGGTCATGAAATACCCGTGCAAAAACATCATTTTCACCGGGGGGGAACCCATGCTGAACGATCTTTGGCCGCTGTCCCGTTTGTTCAAAAAAAGAGGGTACCGCCTCTCGATTGAGTCCAACGGCACCGTTGAAATTCCAGAAGGCATGTTGGATTGGGTTTGCATCTCACCAAAAGACCAAATGTACCCCAACGTGGCCATCAAGCAACGTTCGGGGGACGAACTCAAGTGTGTCTATGTTGGGCAACCTTTGGCGATGTACGATGAACTGTTGCCCGGTTTCAAACATCTTTTCCTTCAGCCGTGTTACGACGAACATGCAAGCGTTGAAGAGAACGGACGGACGTTCGTCGTTACCGAAACGGTGGTGAAAGAGAACCCAACATGGCGATTGTCGCTTCAAACGCACAAGTGGATGGGCATTTTGTAGGGGGAATGATGTTGAAATACGCCGTGATGGCCTTGAGTGGAGGAATGGATTCAACCTCCCTTCTTCTCCGATTGTTGCGAGAGGGCACAAACGTCACGGCGGTGTCGTTCAATTACGGTCAAAAACACATCGTTGAACTGGAGCGGGCGACATCTCTGGTAGCTTACCTTCGTGAAAACGGTCACCATGTTGATCATCATCTGGCCGACCTGCAAAGCGCTCTTGCTCTGTTTCGCAGCGACTTGTTGCTCACCGGGGGAGAGGTGCCACAAGGGCACTACGAAGAAGACAACATGAAAGCAACCGTGGTGCCGAACAGAAACGCCATCTTTTCATCCATTCTCTATGGTCTTGCCCTCTCACGGTCTGAAGAAGTACGTGGGGAGGTCAGCGTGGTATTGGGCGTCCACAGCGGCGACCACGCCATTTATCCTGATTGCAGACCGGAATTCTACCGCGCCCTTGAACACGCTTTTCAAGTTGGAAATTGGGACAGTGAACGGGTGGCTTTCAAACTCCCCTTCCTCGAAGGCGATAAGACATCCATTCTCAGGGATGCATTGGAATCGGTCCAACAACTCGGTCTTGATTTCGACGAGGTGTTCAAACGGACCATCACCTCCTACGACCCGGACAGCGACGGACGAAGTCAAGGACGAACAGGTTCGGATGTTGAGCGTATCTTGGCGTTCAACGCCATCGGACGAGCAGATCCCATTGAGTATGTGGACCCGTGGGAGACGGTGCTTGCAGAGGCGCTTCAAATTGAGCGAAAACACAAAGATGAACACTACCGCAACAGCCTAACGCCCTTGCAATACCATGTCACACGGGAAGCAGGCACTGAACGTCCTTTCACTGGAGAAACCTGGGACGAACAGCGACCAGGCACATACACGTGCATTTGCTGTGACACCCTCCTGTTCCTTTCCTCAATGAAGTTTGATTCAGGTTGTGGTTGGCCATCCTTCCACAGCGAACATCGGGAAGCGAACATTGAACGGATTGAAGACCGAACCCTCGGCATGGTTCGCACGGAACTGCGGTGCAGCTCGTGCGATGCGCACCTCGGTCACGTGTTCAACGATGGCCCAAGAGCTTACGGAGGCGAGCGGTATTGCATCAATTCAGCTTCCATGAATTTCAAACCCGAGGAGGAGCAAGCATGACGACAACCATTCGAAGATACGTGGAAACCGATACCGGACACCGAGTGCCCAATCACAAATCAAAGTGCAAGCACCTGCACGGCCACAGGTACCGATTCGAAGCCGAAATCGAAGGCGACGTTGTTCAAACGACAGGGGTTTCGGACGAAGGGATGCTCATGGATTTCTCCGACATAAGCGCCATCCTAACCGAACATGTCCATGATGTGGTGGACCACGCCTTTGTTGTCTACGAAGGTGACTTCGAGGCCCAAGAAGCGTGCAAAATCATGGGAAGCGGTCACCGAACGGTCATTGTACCGTTCATTCCAACCGCCGAAAACCTGGCCAAATGGGCCTTTGAGGCCGTCCAACCCCACATTCGTTCCGTCTATGGAAATCGATTGCATCTCGTGGCGATGCATTGCCGTGAAACACCGAAGTCGGTAGCGACTTGGCGTCCTTCAGCGTAGCCGTCGACGATGTTCCTTCTGCCAACGAGGATCGTTCGACCCGTACTCAAGCGCGCTGGTCGCCTCAACGAACGCTCCAATCAGACGTGTTGATTCCTCGTTGGATGGCGTCCCTTTGAGGAGGGTCCGTTTCAAGGTGTGTTCAACGGAGTCTTTCCGTTCATCCGGCCCGCTCATCGCGGTTGAGAACTGGTGGACTGCTTTCAACAATGCACGGCGTACCTCGGGAGACAAGCCGTGAGCCAACGGAACGATATCAGGCAATGCAGGATCGCTTCCTTGATGCGCCAACACCCTTGACCGGTGGGCTTCGTAGAGCAAAGCATTGACCGCATGGGACAGGTTTGCAATCGGGTAGCCCTCCCAGGTGGGCAACGTCACAAAGTAATCGCAAGCTTCGAGCGATTCACGTGAAAGCCCTTTCCCCTCTTCCCCGAAAACCAAGGCCACCGTACCTCCTGCTTTCTCTTCCCTTTCAACCATGTCCCACGGGTATGAGTAGTGGCGAAACAAGGTCTTGTCGCCAACCTCACGCTTCCCCGAAGTGCCGATGACAGCTCTGCAATCGTGGGTTGCGTCTTCGAGGCTTGAGTGGACGGTCGCCTCGTTCAGAACGCTTTGCGCATGCTTTGCCCTGGCCCGGGTCTCATCGTCATTAACGGAGCATTTTGGGTCCACCAAACGCAAATCGGCATAGCCATAATTGAGCATGCACCGGCAAATGGCGCCAAGATTGCCTGGATGGGTCACGCCAACCAGAACCACAACGAACTGAACGTTTCCGGACGGTAAGTCCAGCAAAAGACGGTCACCCATCATTCATCCACTCCTTCACCTTGTTCCAAAAACGCTGCGATCCAGCGCGGGTCGCAAACCTGGTAGATGAAAAATAGGAAACCCTCGTTCTCACGATCAGGCATCACAATGGACCGTTTTCGCACATTGTGCTGGTTTCGCAAATGGAGGATTAAGCGTTCAAGAAGGTCCGCATCGGCCGAATGAACGCTGACAGGTTGACGATCCCAGTCAACCCATAGCGACACGGAGAACACACTCAATCGGTGCGCCGGTTCCTGTAACGGGTCACGTAACCCGCAATCCAATTTCGGAGTTTCTTGTTCGAGCCTACATCGGTCAATTGCTCCACCATGTGCTTGTTGTGGTCAAAGTCGTCGGTGAATTTCTCACCGTGTTCCTCGCAAAGACGAATGGCGCGGATTTTGATAAAACTTGGTCGAATGTTTCCCATCTTTTTCACTCCTTCATCAATTTCACTTCAACAGGAAAGTCGGGCTCATCGTGACGAATCACCATCAAACGGACCTTGCGTGGCGGATTTTCGATGCCCCGCTTCCAGATGAATTCGTTAACTTCGGGGTCGATGTACAGTTCTTCGTCTTCCTTGACCTTGAGGTGGCGGATGACCTGCTCTCGAATGATTTGCATGGCTCTTGGAGCTCGCTTGTAACGCGTGATGTTCCATGCGTTTCGAAGCGGGACGATAAGTTCGGATTCGTTTGGTCGTGCCATCATCATCACCTCATCGTTGCAACTTGCTGCGACGCCATTGGTGTCGCTTGGGGTGCGAAACCGTGTTGCGGTCGGTCTTGAGCATGACCCAGACGGGGACACGCCGATTTTGCTTGCCTGCCTTCAAGAGGCGAATTTTCTTTGCTGCTGGTTTGTTTTTTGACATTTCGAGCACCTTCTCAGATTCTTCGGATGGACGCATTGCTGCGGCTCTTGGATTGTTGGGCAAGCATCGATTTCACAGATGCATCGGAGACAGGGACGTTCATTTCACCGGCCTGGCAGAGGGCAGCGATTTGTTCCTTGAGAGATTGGGCACGGGCAGGCTCAACAAGCGCAATCCGGGCGAGGCGGGACCGTGCTTCAGACGAGAGGAACTTACGCATCATGGCGTCAATGTTGGCGTTGTGCGTAGCGGCTTGCTGGGCCTGTTCTTCGGCTTCCATTTGGTTTTGGGCTTGCTGGGCGATTTGCTCCTGCATGGCTTGGAGGCGTTGAGCGCGGATGGCCGCCAGTTCGTTGTCCTGGTGGGCAGCCATGCTTGTCACGTCCTTTCCCTCAGTACTTGTCCAGGCCGGGGTATTGAGCTTCGGCTTCGTTTCGAACGCTGTGGGCAACGTTGTCGACAAGGCTCTGGCCGGCCGCTGTCACGCTTCGGCCGTGGTAAAGTTGCATTTTTCCATCTTCGGTCTCGATCTCTTTTTTGAGGATTTTTTCGACGAGGCCTGCGTCTTCCAGTTGCTGGAGCGCCGTGCGGATGATGTGGCGAGAAGCGACACCGGGTGTGTTGGGCATCACGCCGTTGTCCTTCTTTCCTCCAAACGCTTGGGCGAGATGCGTGACACCGATCGGGCCGTTGCGGGCGACTTTGCGGAGAATGGCCGCGGTTCGTTGGTACCACCAATCCGACTGCGTGGGGGGGCGTTCTCGGTCGACGGCGGTCTTGACGTAATCGCCCCACTCCGGCATGGTAATGGTGTTGTTCTTGGCCAGCTCAGCAGCCAGTGCAGGATTGAAAATGTCTGCGGGAATGTCAAACACGGTCGTCATTGGGAAACACCAAGCAACATGGCGACCGTCCGCCCCTATATGAAAAGAACGGCTCAGGCCTGCGATTTGAGAGGGCCGAGACCTTGCATCCTTCAACTCATATGCAAGCCTTCTTGAACACCCTCATGTTGGTTGAAACGATGAAGAAGGCGTTGGCGCAAAACCCGAACCTCCTTCGGACCCTCATTGGCCTTTCCTTGACCTTGATTTTTATGCTCTCCTACGCTGTATATGGAGCAACCGTGTCCCCCTCGGTCTACATTTACGAAACCGACGCCTCCGTAAACACCTTCACCGCTTCGGAAGCAACACAAAGCGTCGTTCGTACCTACGACGAGAGCACCAACACCACCACCTGGGCGTGGCAGTTGAGCGCAGACGGTGCAAACCTGACCTGGGTCAACGTTTCGGCCACCGAAGTTTCAGCTGGAACGGTGCTCCGAGTGACCAACGGAGCGAAACTCTACAGCCATGAACTGTTGGGTACTTCCTACGACTTGGCCAATCCTCACGAGGATGAATTTTCTTGCGCCGAACAATGCGACCATGCGACGAGCCATGAACGAACGAGCGAAGAAGGAGGCGAAATGGTGTTTCACGCCCTCACATCGGTTGATCCGGCTCGCCGTTCAAACGGCAGCGTGTTTGCCCAAGACATAGGCGAGGCTGAAGAAAAGGCCAGAGCCATGATCGCCTACACGCACAGTCCTTCGCTGATCCGGATTGAACTGGTTGAACAAGGAAACCGCACCACTCAACCTGGCCTGTCTGCAGAAACGGTCAACGAGGCATTCGCCTCCGTTGAAGTGTTTTCCGTCGATGCAGCAACTGAATTCCTGTGGGCACTGGCTGCCGTTGTCGGCTGTTTTTCCATGGTCCTTATTCCGTCCTTCACGGTGTATTTTGCAGCCCGAGCCAAAGAAAAGCGGGACGAGGCAAAACTCGCTTCCTCCGAAGCCTTGGTCGATGAGGCCTTGTCCGATGCGGACTCCGGCCTGATATGAACGGTGTTAATGGCGAGGTCGTGGAATCCCCCAGAGGCGCCCAACATCGCTCCTAAATACATAGAGGGCACTTGGCAAAGCGAGCCACATGCAGCGTTGGACGGTCTTCGGCATTTTGTTCCTCTTCCTCTGCACATCCGTCAGCCCGAGCGTGAGCCTCGTTGACACATCGGCGTCGCCATCCCACAGCCCTTCAAATCCAACGGGCGTTGACGTTCTCGTCACCGATGTCGCGGTGGCCTACACGAGCAGCACGGACGCAGCGAAGTTCAAAATGTTCTCTTCAAACCATCCGATTCTTGGCTTTAACCGTCCTGCTGACCTTTTCGTTATCGACGGTATGGTGAACGTGTCTTCAACCCTCACCGTGACGGTTGAAAACATCGGAACGGCGTCATCGGGAGTGATTGATGTCAACGTCTTGGTGTTGCACAACGAGTACACGTACTTCGAGTTCGTCAACGCAAGTGCACAAATGGCGACCCTTGGGGGTGGCGATTCAAACACGGTCACGATCCCCATCACTCCAGCGTATGCTGGCAATCACACCCTGGTCGTTCGAGCAACTTCTACGGTGTCCGATGATGTGCCTTCCAACGATGCTTTCAACGGATTTTTTACCGTCGGCTACGACTATTTCAACTGCGATTCCACCTCATCATGGTCGCTCAACGGCGGATGGACGCTGAGCACAGACACATCGATTTCACAAGGGAGAAGTTGTCATGCAGGAAACGGGCAAAGTTCAACCTATTCAAACAACATGATAGCGAGCATGACCACGCCTCTCATGGACCTCTCCGATGCTGTCACAAACCCGACAAGAACAAACGGTCTGTCCTTTTACTACACGGGAAGTTCTGCGGCCAACGACAAACTCACCATGTATGGCCGTAACGCCTTCGGTGCGTGGTCTGAGATCGGATCGGTCTCAGGCACCATTGACCAAACATTCTCCGACGGGGCCAACTGGCAGACGTTCAGTTTCAACAACAAAGGAGCTTCTTCGCCCCTCATGCCGGTCGCCGAAGAGCTCTTCCACAGCGCATCTCAATTCAAGTATGAATTTACATCCGATGCGAGCGGCACGGACATTGGATTCTACATCGACGACATCGTGGTGGTTTACGACCAAAAAGTCCGTCCCGCAGAATTCAATGTCTCCACACAAGGTGTCTCCACCACGGGCGCCATTCCCGGCGAATGGGGAAGCATCTCCATGCGAATCATCAACACGGGCAACATCACGGAGACGTTCCTTCCTTCACTCAACGGCCTTCCTTCGAGTTGGAATGCGTACTACACGCGTCCCACAGGCACGAGTTTTGACCCAACCAATGGCCTGATCGTCAGCCCGGGCTCCCCCCAGGAGTTCAACATCATGATTCAACCTGACATCAACGCCACCATTGGATTGAAACAAATGTCCGTGTCCGTTGTCTCGCAATCGTATGCATCCGTTGTGGACACGCTGCCCGTCCAATTTTTGGTGAAGGCGGACCGTATTCCGGTGATCACGCCACCGGCTGTTCGACCGTCCTGTCCACCTTCGTATACCTGCACGTTTGAAGTGAACATGACGAACGAAGGGGATGCCACCGATGTCTTTGACATCGTCATCGACACAACACAGGTTCCTTCGGAATGGACGGTCGCCATGGCATGGAGCCAGTCCTCTTCGGTTCAAATTCGACCGGACGAGACCGTGTCCGCTCTGTTCACCTTGTCCGTTCCCCAAGGTGTCGCCCCCGACACCGTGGCCTCGTTTGAGATGCGACTCCAGGCACAAAACGACACCTCCCGAGTTGACGTGAAAACCATTGATGTTTCGGCCTCCATGATCAGCGTCGCCGCTGTTGATATCACTGAATCGACCAAAGCAAACCGAATGTTTGTTGACGCTGGTGAAACCGTTCGCATCCAATACCAAATTTGGAACAACGCCACCCGACAAGACATTTTTTCCATGCGTGTTGATGTTGAAGAGGAGGGAATGTGGGTGGTTGAGCAACCCACAAGACCCAACGCTGTTTTGAATGCAGGCGGGACCACCACGTTCGAGGTGGTGGTGCGCGCTCCGAGCACCGCACAAGCCAACGACAGAGGCCCGGTCCTCACACCCGTGATTGAATCACAGCGAAGCAACATGGTCATCCAAGGTGAAGCGTTCAGCGGCATTCGAGTGACCACCACCCACGATATCTCCCTTGAATTGGTTGAGTCTCCGACCAAACTCCATCCCGGCGTCCCCACAGAAATCAGCCTTCAGGTCACCAATTTGGGCAACGGCCCGACCTTTGCACGAGTTCAACCGCTTGACCTGCCTTCCTCTTGGGACTGGTGGCTCAGCGTTGAGGGCGTCAATCAAACGGAACCCCTTCCCCTCTCGGTCTCTTACGATTTGGAGCATCAAATACACGCAACGCTCTGGCTGTTGCTTCCGATGACCGAGGCTGCAGGGGAATTGCACAGCGTGGCCATTGAAGCCGTCCTATCAGACAACGGTACAGACGTCAATCCTGAAAACAACGATGTTGAATTCGTCGCCACGACCGGCGCCGTCCGCATACCAACGTTGCTGCTTGGGAACAAGTCAACGTCCGCTCTTGCAGGCGGTTTGGTTTTCGCGGACGCCCACCTCTCCAACACAGGGAACGCCCTCGAAGACCGGCTTTCGGTCACAGCGAGTGTCACGACTTCACCTCCCGCCGCTGGTTTGGTGGTGTTCTTTACCGTCGAAGGAGGTGACCGTAGCGTAGGCACCCCGAACACGTTGAACATCGCTCCGGGAACGTCACAGCAACTCCGCCTTGAGGTCCTTGTCCCAGAGGACACACCCCTGAACACTCGTTTTGTGTTGAGATTTGACATCGACGGGGCGGTGGATGATGCAGGACTGCCACAACCCATGGTCGCCGAAGCGATGGTCATGCTTGACCAACGCCGCAGCATGGAAGCCGAGGCGGCTCGTGCCGACGAACGAACGGTCCCTCACGGCACGGCCGCTCGAGTTTGGGTAAACCACACCTCGACCTCCACCTTCACCGAATCATACGTCCTCAAAGTGGACAACGACCAAGGTTGGCAGGTCACATGCGACAAACGCTTGGTCAACGCCACGGGAACATCCTATGAACTCGCTCCAGGCCACATCACGCCTCAAGCAAAGCAGCACCTCTGCGAAGTTATGCGCTTAAGCGGGCCACTTGAGGGGTCGGTGAAAGTGACATTGTCCTCATTGGACGGCGTCTTATACCACGAAACGTCCCTCGCGTTCACCTTCCAAACACCGCCTGAAGACGACGGTGTGTCAAGCATTGTCCTGATCTCAGGTGGCCTTGGATTTGGAACCGTTTTGGTGGCTGTCACGCTCTTGTTGATGCGCAAAGAATCAGAAGATGAGGTCAAGAATTTCGATGCGACTTCGGCGGAGATGTTGGCCGGCCCCCCCGCAAGCGTTGAGCCCACAGCGGCGTTGAGGGAACATGAAGATTCAACGACATCGAATGATTCCGTAAACGATGTATCCCCCCATGGACCACCCCTCCCAGCGACCGGATTGCCTGAGGGATGGACGCAGGAGCAATGGGTGTACTACGGTCAACAATACCTTGATGGAACATTGTAAGCACGGAAAACCGTGACGGCCTATCCTCCGGCTTGGTACGGACTTTGGTTTCTTGTTGCTGTTGCAGGTGTAGGGACGTGGTACATGCGGCATTTCACCCAACGTGTACAAGCGACGCGTGTGATGGCGCTTCTCGGGACGGCTTCCATGCTGACCTTGTTGATTTGGACGTGGACCGATTTTTGAGGCGAAAGACATGACGGATATCGCCGGCTTGGAAGAACATGTGCTCGCCGGAAAACATCCGTGCAGAGCGCCAGTATGGTGGGCGCGTCATGGCGACGTTCAAAAGGACCCTGGCCAGCCAGGCGTGAGCGGACGCAAAGTCGTGTTGCGAATACCAAAGACGTTCGGCAGAATCGAATCGGTTTTCGCACGCCTCTTGAGGGCACCGAACGAAGTACGCCGTCCGCTTGATACCATGAACAGCATGGTTTGGGAACTGGCCGACGGCTCACGAACATTTTCGGAGATTTGCCATGTGTTGAACGAACTTTTTGCAGAGGCCATCGCACCTGTCGTGCATCGAACGGCGGCGGCGATCGCTATCTTTCAAAATCAGAACCTGATGTTGATGTTGGATGAACCCCTTGGGCAGCGTTGGTCGGTCGGGCCGGGGCGAGTCCCCGACCATCAGACCCTTGAAGAACCGGACCCAGCCCTTGGTCTTGACTGGAACCGAATCGAAAGCGATGCGCCCTGAGGTTGCTCTCATTTGCCCTGCATCGGCTCCCAGACAAGCCGGAATCCAAGACCATCGCTCTGTTTGGATTTGTGAGCCGGTTGGCGTGCGGTGTTTCGGGTGGCGTCGCTTTCCGTGAACCAAGAACCCCCACGAACAACGTGGGTTTCATCGGAACCAACAGGAAGCGGTCCTTGTTCCCTTGGAATGGAGAAGCGTCGTTCCCAACCATCGGCGCACCACTCGTTGACCAGGCCGTTCATGTCAAAAAAACCCCAAGGATTTGCCTGCTTAAGTCCCACTTCCCTGGTTGATCCCCCGGCGTTCCCAGCATGCCAGCCATGACCATCCAAATCCACATCGCGGTCACCGAACCACCAACGATGGTTGGTGCCTGCCTTGGCTGCATATTCCCATTCAACCTCGCTCGGGAGGCGCCAGCGACCAAGGAGACCGAGGTACGCCTGGTCCCCATCTCGCTGGTTGAGGCGGTCAAGAAAGGCCTCAACATCCACCATGCTTACAGAATCCACCGGCCTTAAGCCCGAACTCCAGCCTTCTTGGAAACGGGATGGATTGTTCCCCATCAGGTCCAGCCATTGGGCCTGCGTGACCAAATGTTCGCCGAGGAAAAAGGGCTCAGTGATGTCAACGAGTTGACTTGGTTTCTCGGTTCGTGGGGCATCGTTTGAGGCGTTCCCGAACTCGAATGTGCCCGGTTCAACCAAGCGGTACGTTGCTCCCCATGAATCGGAAAACGAAGGCCTCGGTAGAATGTCGTGTGTCATGGTGATGCACGCAATTTTGTTGACGCCGTCATCACGGCCTCGACCAAAGCCAACAAGCGTTCGTTCAATCCTTCGTCGAGAAGGCTTCCCTCATCGTCAAACGCCTCTTTGACGTGGCCAACCGCGAGCTGTTCAGGAACGGGCCAAGCGTGAAGCCACCTCAGCGCAATGCGCATGTGATTGAGGGTGTTGGCGTTGGTGACGCCTCCGAGGGTGGACATCAGACCAAACACCTTCCCACCAACGTGCTTGTCATACATCCAATCCAGTGTGTTCTTCATGACCCCTGACATTGTACCGTGGTATTCAGGAGAGGAGAGGAAAAACGCGTCGCAGGAGGTCAATAACTCTTGGAAGGCCTTCACGTTTGGATGGGACCAACATCCTTCTTCGCCGACCATCGGAAGGGGTTTTTCAGCAAGGTCCCAAAAATGCACATCTGCTCCATTGGCTTTTGCAAGGTTGAGGGCTGCGTTGACCAGCATCCCGGACTTTGAGGTTGCGCGGTATTCGCCAGCGAGCCCGAGGATTTTCATCGGAGGGTTGGACATGGTCTTCGGACGGAGGTCACCCCCTTGAATGTAGGCGTTGTCCGTTTGTCCATCAAGAAGCAAGACTTATCCATGCTGTTGGTTTGGTATCAATCGGTGATGGCTTGAGCGATGGGTTGAAGACGAATTCCGGCAATTCCGCATCCGACGAGGATGACGACATCGCCTTGACCGCAGTGGACGACGCCCTCGCTGCTGTTGAGAACGTGGAAGCGGCACCGACTCCCGAAAAACCCAAACAAAACCCCAGCAACGTCATCCCTGAACTCGACGATGTGGAAGACCCTGAAGAGATGGTCCAAGTCCTTCTTACCGTCGGCGAAGAGCGGAGCCGACGAAACGATGTAAAAGGCGCTTTGGCGGCATTCAACAAAGCGATTGCTTTGGATCCGTCCTGCGACATGGCCTGGTTCAACCGGGGTGTTCTTTTGGAAGCACAGCAAGACGCAAGGGGTGCACGTCAGTCATTCCAGATTTGCCTTGATTTAAACGAAAATCATGCACCAGCCACAGCCAACATGGCGATTCTTTTGGAACGAATTGGCGACCTTGACGGCGCCTATGCCATGGCTCAACGAGCCCTTGACTTCTACCCAGGGCACCCGGCACTCATCGACCTCCAAACGCGCTGCAAAGACAGCGGCATCTCGGTCGCCATGGAATCCATGCAACCCTCTGTGGCTGTTACGCAAGACGTTGACATGAAGGTGGTCGAACAAGTGGCTGAGCAAGCCGGTATCGCCGACCCAGAGGCCCTCCTCCAGGAGGCGGTCCACCACGACCACGATGAGGACGCAACGCTGACCGAAGAAGAATTGGTGAGCGCTGCAGAGGTGGTGGTCGCTCAACAAACCGTCATCGCAGAGACTGAACAAAACACCGAACCATCTGAGGGCACAAGTGTTGAAGAGGCACCCGTTGCTCCGGAATCCGAGTCCTTGGATTTGGACGGCATGGTGGAATCAGCCACGGCGTTCTTGAAGAACGGTGAACCGAAAAAAGCCCTCAGCCTCCTCAAACCCCACCTCAAAACAGAGGCTGCACAACACGCCGGTGCATGGCGAATAGCCGGAGGTGCCATGGCGCGATTGGACCTTGACAACCACGCCATCGCCGCCATGACGCATGCTCAAAACCTCGAACCCGAGCACGCCCCCGGTTGGTTCAATTTGGGGTCCATCCAACAAAGGTCAGGGCAACTCAACGAGGCCTACGCATCGTATCAGCATGCTGTCAATGCCGATCCAACCTACCTCAAAGCAGCAGAGAAAATGCTCCACATGACCGAGGAGCAAGGACACATTGAACGGTACATGGATGCTGCTCGAAGCATCCTCGATATGGATCCACAACACCAAGTTCGCCAACCGTTCGTGAACATGCTGTTGCAACTTGCCCAAGGTGAAAACGATGTCTTGGAACAGACCTCCGGCTTGCCTCCAACGCTACCCGCTGGCCCAGAAATGGCCGCTGAAGCGCTTCGTTACCTTGGAGAAGAGCCCTCCGAGGAACGGGCAACAGCGCTCTCTTTGAGTCTACAACACAGCGATTCGGTGTTGATGTGGAAGGCACTCATTCAAGGCGATCAGAACAACGGAACCCGATGGAAGGGATTGGCTCAGGCACTTGAGCGAGCAGGTGACCTTGAGACTGCAGCAAAGTGTCACGCAAAGGCCAACGCACTGAGCGGGACTGAAACGGATGAACAAACAGCAGAAACACCATCCGAATCAGAGCATATTGCTCCACCACCAGCGCAACCATCTGAACTTGAAGCAACCTCAGCACACCAACCAGCGTCGGAAACAAACTCCACAATCCAGCCCGAGCCGGAAGCGGTTTCACCACACGAAGCGTTTGCCCTCCAACCGCTTACAGCGACCGAGGAGGCACAAGCCACGGCCGTCGTTTCAACTGAAACATCCTCAGACACCATGGCCGACGGAACCGCTGCCGATGTCCTGCTCGCACCCGTTCCAAAACAACAACAAGAACCTGTGGTCCAACCTCACCCTGAAGTGGACTTGGCCAAAGCGGCCTTGGACGCAGCGCAAGCGGTTGCCGTGAACGCACCCCAACAAACCGGGTCAAGAGCCATTGCCAACCAAGACGTGGCGTGGTTCAATCAAGGCATCCAGCTTATTGAGGACAAAAAATACAGAGAAGCGCTGTCTTGTTTTGACAAGGCACTTCCTGCTTTCGCAGGTGACGACGCCATGATCATCAGAATCCTTAACAACAGAGGAAACGCGTTTTATCTGCTCGAAGAATATCCCAAATGCGTGGAATCCTACCACCAAGCCATGATGATTCGGCCAACCGAAGTACGAGGGGATACCCTCTACAACATGGGAACGGCCTACTCCATGATGCAGCGGTACCGAGATGCGATCAAATGCTTTGAGCAAGCCATACCCCGTGGGCTCGACAACGACGCCATCAAAAGTGCCAAAGACCAGATTCGACGCTGCAACATTCTGCAAAAGGCCTTGGACAAGAAGAAAAAGAAATGACCGCCTATACTCGGTCAAGTTCAAGAACGGTGGCGGTTTGGGGAAACCATGGACTGTGGAACCTGTGAATCCGCTTCGCCGTTGGAACTCCATGTACCCGACGAGGTTGACGTTGAACTGACCATGACGGAGAAGGCAACGGACATGCTGAACGATGCCTTCGGAGATGACCGCTCACACGCCCTTTTGGTTGGCGTGCTCAGCGGAGGCTGCTCAGGCTACATGTACGATTTGCAAATTGTTGAATCCACAGAGACCCCCTGTCAAGAATTGAACATCAACGGCTTTCGCGTCCTCGTCCCAAGGGCATCAAGTCATCTTCTCAACGGCATCGAGATCGATTATGTTGACCGCTTGATGGGTGGTGGATTCAAAATCAACAACCCAAACGCTTCCTCGTCTTGTGGCTGCGGTGAGTCCTTCGCCTGAGGAAGCCTCATGGGCATGGCCAAAGTGAATGCGTATGTCCTGCTCATGCAGGGGGAAGGCATGCTGAGGTTTCTCGACGGGCTATCGTGCAACCTGGTCGAAGGGTCGTGCACCACCGTTTTCACCGATAAATCTGCGAAAATCATTGATGCATGCGATGTCATTGACATGGGGGAAAGCGTTGCTGTGATTGGTTACGGCGATGTGAAAGAACGGCTCAGCCGACATTTTCTCAACCACCTGTTGGGCCAGAACATTCAGATCCGAGACATTTCATCCCTGAACAAGGTCTTCATTGGCGATGGAAACGACGATTTTCCCCTCAATGCGACGCTTCATGAGGGTTGGTTTGGAACGGTTGCAGTCCTGTCAAACGCGACGGAATTCAAACCCACATGGAGTCATGAAGAGTGGAATGAACATCGGATTTCCAACATGATACCGTTTGCCGGTCATGAAATCACCTCGAGGCACCATCCGTATGCGTGCGGCCTCGGAGCCTTGGTCCACGACCAAAAGGGATGCTACATCGGACAAGAAGTGCTCACTCGGATGCGCAGTCGCGGAAGGTACGGGCATCGGCTCGTCTCCGCGGAAAACCCGGTGAGCGGTGCGACAACGGTTGGTCGGTCGCACAGCCTTTGCATTGTGCGAGATCAATAACCAAGCACATCAACGAGTTGTTTTTTGTAAAACTCGCCCGAGGTCTGAAGCGAGGTCAGTTCTTGCTCGGTCAATTCGAGTTCAAAGATTTGCTCGACACCGTTCGCTCCTATCACGCATGGAACACCTATGTAGACATCGGACAAACCGTACTGACCGGTCAGTAGGCAAGAGGCTGGAATCACTCGGCGTCGGTCGTTCAGGACCGATTCTGCCATCACGGCCGCAGCAGAACCCGGAGCGTAAAACGCTGAACCACGTTCGAGAAGTTTGACGATTTCACCGCCACCGCTGGCGGTCCGTGCGCTGATGGCCTCAATGCGGTCGTTGGACATCAATTGGGTGATTGGAATCCCGCCAACGGTGGTGTAGCGGGGAAGCGGAACCATGGTGTCACCGTGACCGCCGAGAACCATGGGGGACACATCTTCTTCTGCGCAGTTGAGTTCAAGAGCGATAAAGTGAGCCATTCGAGCGCTGTCAAGGACACCGGCCTGACCGATGACCCGCTCTGGCGGAAATCCAGTTGTTTGTTGCATGTGGTAGGTCATGAGGTCGAGCGGGTTGGTCACAACGATGACAACTGCATCGGGAGCGTGTTCTTTGATACCGGCTCCAACTTGAGCCACAATTTCAGCGTTCTTCCCAATCAGATCCTCTCGAGTCATCCCCGGCTGGCGTGGGAAACCCGACGTCACGACAACAACGTCGGACCCGGAAATGTCATTGTAATCCGCCGTACCGGTGACGGTTCCGTCGTAATTGAGGACCGTTGCGTTTTGGGACATGTCAAGGGCTTTCCCTTTGGCAAAGCCTTCGAAGATATCGAGCAAAACAATGTCTGCGATTTTCATTTGAGCGAGCACAAAGGCGCATGTTGCTCCGACATTTCCTGCCCCAATAACTGCAATTTTTCGTCGTCCGTTGGCCATTTAGTTCACCCGTTGAGAACGACCTGCGGCAACCAGTCCATAAGGACAATGGTGGTCGGGTTCAATTTGCATCCCCCGGTATTTTTCATCCATCCACCCTGAGCAGACAGACTGGAGTTTGATGAGGCGTCGCATCTAAAAACCTCCTTCCGGTGGCGGTTTTATCCTCACCCCTTTCGGCAGGGGTACCTGGTGGTGAAATCGTGAAACTTGGCGTACCAAAAGAACCCGAAGGCGAGACTCGAGTCGGTATCGTCCCCGCCAGCATGAAGAAACTCGCGAAAGCTGGTTTTGAGGTCTTGATTGAATCCGGCGCAGGAACTGCGGCAAATTATGCTGATGCCGAGTACGAGGCTGCTGGCGCAACCATCGTCAAGAGGGCCGAGGCCCTTGCTTGCGAAAACATCGTATGCATCCGGTTTCCAGGCGTGGAGGGCATTGCCCCCGGAACAAACCTCGCCTGTGTCTCCGACCCGTTCCGCCACCCAGAATACGTGAAGGCATGCATGGAAAGCAACATCACGTTGCTCTCCATGGACATGATTCCACGACGCCTTTCACGTGCTCAATCCATGGACGTAAATTCAAGTCAAGACAACTTGGCGGGGTACAAGGCCGTGTTGCTCGGCGCTGCCCACGTGCCGAAGGGGATACCGATGATGACAACATCAGCCGGGACGATACGCCCAGCCAAGGTGGTCATCATGGGCAGCGGCGTTGCGGGTTTGCAAGCCATCGCCACGGCCAAGCGGCTCGGAGCCGTGGTCTATGCATCGGACGTCAGGAAATCCGCCGCAGAACAAATTGAATCGGTTGGCGGCCGCTTCATTGAGGTTGACGGCATGGACGATTTTGAAGACGAATCGGGCTACGCCAAACCCTTAACCCCAGAATTTATTCAGAAAGTGAACGACACGGTCTGCGGCGTCGCTGCGGATGCCGACATCATCGTCACAACGGCTCGCATTTTCGGTCGACCGGCGCCCATCACCGTACCCTCAACCGCAGTGGCGGAATTCAAATCGGGCGCTGTCGTGGTCGATATGAACGCTGACGTCGGCGGAAATTGCGAAGACACCGTCCCGGGAGAGGTCACCACCACCGATAACGGTGTGATTATCGTCGGAACATCAAACCTGCCGGGAACGCTCGCCAACACGGCGAGCATGTTGTACTCCAACAACCTCACGACCTTCATGACATCGCTCGTTGACAAGGAAGCAGGAGCCGTTGTCATCTCCGACGAAGACGACATCTTGGTCGGTGCACCCGAAGGATCTGACTTTTACGTCGGCGGTATGGGTGGTGTCCTCATTTGCAAGGACGGCGCCATCCATCCAAAACAAACGCGCCTCGCCGGGGTGATTGAATGATTACAGAAGCCTCCCTCATCGCCAATCTAACGCTCTTCATGCTCGCCATTTTCCTCGGCTTTGAACTCATCACCAAAGTCCCAGCAACGCTCCACACACCATTGATGAGCGGTGCAAACGCCATCTCAGGAATCAGCGTCGTGGGTGCCCTTCTTGGAGCCAACGTCGCCTACAACGCAGGAGACACAGCCGTTTCTGGCCTGTTGGCTTTCGTGGCCTTGGTTTTGGCGATGATCAACGTGGTTGGCGGATTTGCCGTCACCAACCGCATGCTGAACATGATTGCCGGCAAAAACAGGAGGGCTTGAGATGGAAGCTTGGATTCCGCTCGGCTACTTGCTCTCCGCTGCCCTCTTCATCTTTGGATTGAAGAAACTCGGCCACCCACGAACCGCACCACGTGGAAACCAATACGGTGCGATGGGGATGCTCGTAGCGGTTTTGACCACCGTTGTTGACATGCAAGCCTCCAGCGGTGGAGTTCATTGGGAACTCATCGTGGCTGGCCTGGTCGTTGGTTCAATCGTTGGCATCATCATGGCGGTGAAGGTTGAAATGACCGGCATGCCCGAACTCGTGGCCCTTTTCAACGGGTTTGGCGGTGCCGCCTCAGCCCTTGTAGCCCTCTCCGAGACATGGAAATACATCGAAAATCCCGACCTTCCTCTCCCCACCGGGCTTGAATTGGAAGTCGTGGTGATCGCCGCTGGCCTCTCAGCCCTGGTGGGTTGGATGACCCTCACGGGTTCAATCCTTGCCATGTTCAAACTCAAGGGAGGCGTTGAAGTGTTTGGAAAATGGTTCAGCACGCCCACATGGGGTCCATCGTGGCTCAATCCGGTGAAAATTCTCCTCTCCATCAGCGTGTTGGCGCTCATCGTGATGTCCATCAGCGAACCAACGAACACCGACTACCTTTGGGCCATCATTGGAATTTCGTGTTTGCTCGGTATCGTCTTGGTTCTGCCGATTGGTGGCGCGGACATGCCGGTTGTTGTATCGTTGCTTAACTCGCTTTCCGGCATTGCAGCGGCCTTCACCGGATTCATCATCAGCAACCCAGTTCTCATCGTCGCGGGCTCCCTTGTCGGCGCATCGGGACTGATTCTCACCTTCATCATGTGCAAAGCTATGAATCGCACGCTCCCTGATGTGCTGTTCAAGTCCTTTGGCGGCAGCACCAAAGAAAAGGTCACACGGACGAAGGTGGGCTCGGACCCCGACGAGGTCGCCATGATGGTTGATGGAGCTCAGAAAGTCATCATCGTCCCAGGTTACGGGATGGCGGTTTCGCAATGTCAGCATCAGGTCAAGGAATTCGGTGACCTGCTCCACGAGAAGTACGGGACCGAAGTCAAGTACGCCATTCACCCGGTCGCCGGTCGAATGCCCGGACACATGAACGTCTTGCTCGCTGAAGCCAATGTTCCCTACGAACAATTGATTGAAATGGACGAAATCAACCCGGAATTCCCAGAGTGCGATGTCGCTGTCATCATCGGGGCGAACGACACCTGCAACCCAGCAGCTCGAACCGGAGAGGGGCCGCTCGCTGGCATGCCCATCATCGATGCCGACCAAGCACGCACCGTTGTGATCGTCAAGCGCTCGCTGTCCGTCGGTTACGCTGGTGTTGACAACGACCTCTTCTACATGGACAAGACCATGATGCTCTTTGGTGATGGAAAAGCCATGATGACAGGCTTGAACAACGCCATCAAGGAATCGTGACGATTCGATTTCGCAAGGCGATGAAGCAACATTCAAAGAGCGAGGCCGAGTGGAAATCAACAGGTGAGAGCATGCGACGCAACACACGGAACCTGTCCTTGATGCTCGTTCTTTCCCTGATGTTGGTTGCACCGGTGCTTGGAAACCCAAACGGACCCCCGTGGGATAACGGCGGGAGCCTCGTTGTGGACACCGGTTGCACCTGTCACGGGGGCGGGGCTCCGTCAACCGAAGTTGTCGTCTCGATTTCAGGCGTCCCACGCGCCTACAACACGAGCGAAGTGTACACCATGACCATCACGCTCCAACATGCCTCCAACGAAGGCGGCGGGTATCTCATCTGGGACGAGGGTGCTGGAACGCTCATCGCAGGCGAAGGCAGCAAAACCGTTGACGACGAACCTGGGGCTCTCTCCCAATCCGAACCGGGCAACAACTGGGAAATCACCTGGCAAGCTCCAGCAGAAGATGTCGGCCCGGTGAATTTCAAGCTGGTTGGGAACGCCGTGAACGGAAACGGTGTGTTTGACGAAGGCGACAAATGGAACATCCTCACCTTCACGGTCAGCGCACCCGGCTCGACGGAAATCGCGACCACCGAAGACATCAGCCTTCGCACCATCAGCGTCGGCGATTACGAATCCCTCTTTGTCGCCGAGGAAGACCCTGAAGCCATCGAAGCAGAACGGCAAGAGGGCATCGCCCACGATTTCTTCGCTAACGGGAACCTCTACTACTGGACTACGTTGTCCCTCATCATCGTCGCCGCCGTCATCCAGGGTGAATTCTACGAACGACGCTTCGGCGGTGGGCCAACCCATCTGGACAAAAGCCTCGCCATTCCTCAAGGTCTACGGCGCGGAGCGTTGGCTGCGGTCCTCGCTTTGGTCTTTGCAACCTTCGTTGACAGCGGTCAACCTTGGGGGTATTCACTCGTCATCGGAATGCTCACGCTTTGGGCGGTGTACGGGGTATACCGAACCGTGGTTCAGGCGCGCGCTCCGAAAACATACACGGACCTCGTCTGAAGGTGCATGAATGTCGATTCTTCTGGAATCCGATCGCTTCGATAAACCACAATCCCATCTGGATGAATTGACCGTTCGCGTCACCATCGTCTTCCTTTTTATCGGAGGAATGACGCTACTGTGGTCCTTTGAGGTTGACGAAGTTCTTCGTCGCTTAATCATCCAACTCCAACCTTGTCATGGCGACTGCATGAATGTGTACGACCCGGCGCAGTGGAGTGCCGTCCGTTGGTCAACCGCCCTGCTTTTGGGTGTTGCTTCATCCGTACCGCTGGTTCTCCATCATCTTCATCAATTTGCAAAACCAGGCCTCCTTGCTTCCGAATACCGAGTCCTCAAACGCTGGACGATGGCTTCGGTTGCAGCAACGTTCCTTATCACGTGCCTCGTTCTCTTGAAAGGGCTTCCAATGCTGTATCAACACGGCTTTACGCAACACACCCAAGTCGGCCTTGAAGCACAATACAACACCGTTCACGTCGTGATGTTTGCGGTGTACATGGTTTGGATTCTCTGGATTTTTGCAGCCACCTTTGCGCTCCTTATCATCGGTGGAATGTTGGGCGTCATCACGGCGTCTACAGCAGACTGGTACCGACTTCGGATTTACGGGATCGCGGTGCTGCTGATGTTCACCACGGTTCCAGACCACGCAACCTCAATGACCATCCCACTGACCGCCAGTTATCTCCTGTGCAGTGAAGCGGTTGGAAAGCGTTGGTTGAACAGGGCGCCGTTCCATGTTGGGACAGCGGCGTCAAAATTTGATGCAGAAGGCCGCCGCCGCCGATTCGGTTTTTTGGACTGTTCCTGCCTCGGCGCCAACGAACATTTTGGGTTCGCCTCACCAAACGGATGCACGTTGACACGGTTCACCGGTCTCTGCGTTTCAACGCACGAACAGGAGATCGCCCTTGAGCATGCGATGCGCAACGGCCTCACCGATCTCGTCGTCACGGGTTGCGATGTGAGTGCCTTGCCGGCGAAATTTTCCGAAAACCTCGTTCGTCTCCGAACCGAACTCCACGGGCTTGACCTGATGAGGTTGCGCTCCCACCGTGTTGAGACCGTTGATGCGCTGCTCGACATTGACCTCGCCATGGCCAACATGCACGCTCAAGCCCTCGGAGGTTCCGTTGATACGTGGCTGGTCAAAGCCCTTGATGCCCACGGTGTCCTCCCGGATGAAGTCGTACGCGTTGACAGCAATACGAGGGAATGGAGTTCCCTCCAGCAACGGGTCGTGATGCTTGAAACGGTAACATGAGACGGTTTTTTGGCCCAAACATAACGAAGATTCAAACACAATTCCGTTCACCTCGCATCATGAAGCGCGCGATATCGCTCACCTTTGCCGTCCTTCTCTTGTCGGCATCGGGTTTGATGTGGTTCGCAGGCGGCGACTTTACCGATTGGCTCTCAAGCCAGCGCTTCATCGTGGAAGAAGAACGTGAACCCCTGTTGGGCCTCCAAGAACAAGAGCACTGGTTGGTGGTTGTCGTCGACTTTCCAGATCATCCTGTGTCCGATGCTTGGGGTCCAGAAGAGGCTGAGAGGCTGTTGGACCAAGCCGCAATCCCGTACATCGATCAACTCTCGGCCTCATCCAGTAACCTGACAATAGAGGTTCACCCCACCGTTGTTCGAGCAGCTTCCAATCTTGCTGCATACGGTGCCGACGGTTCTGGAAAGGACACGGACATCAACGGCGAGTTCCTACCCGCCTCTTTGGCTCAAGAAGTGGTGGAACACCTGAGGACCTCGCTGGATTGGGTGAAGGGAGATTTGAACGACGATGGCCTCGTGGACCGTCTCCTCCTTTTGCATTCAACCAAAGGGCAGGAAGAAAGTTCAGGGGTTCAGGAACGCATCTGGAGTCACTTCACCTCTTTCGAAGAACCTTTGGAGGTGGAGGATGGTTTGTTGGTGTCGCATTACACCATGGCCAGTCTTCAAACCGGCTCGAGCGGCGTGGGCACCATTCTCCATGAAATGCTGCATCAAATGGGTGCCGTAGACCTCTATCCGGTTCATGATGAAGGCTCGTTCCAAGCATGGAAAGGGCCGGGTGATTGGGACATCATGGCCAGTGGTAATTGGAACGGAGGGGGAAGATGGCCCGCTCTCCCTACCGGGGCAACCCTTGACCTCATCGGGGCTCAGCGTATCAGGCCCGTCGACCTTGAATGGCCACTCACCGCAAGCGAACCGTGCATTGGACCCCACGTTGAGCTTTCCGGGTTGTCAGAGGGGGGAGATGTGCTCAAGATTCAAATCGCTGAAGACGAATATGTGTACGTCGAGCATCGCACGGCTTCAGGATACGATGAACGCCTCCCCGGGAGCGGCGTCTTGGTCACGTATCAGGACCTCAGCGTCGGGGATATCGAATCAAACGAGTTGAACACGAATGCAAATCTGCCTTGGCTCATGGTGGTGGAGGCAGATGAAGGCAACGAACTCGTGAGCGGTGCAAATCAGGGTGAGGCTTCCGACCTCTTCTTGAACAACAGCAGTTTTGGTGCCGAGGGTGTTGAAATTCGCACCCATGACGGCCTCCTCGTTCCTTGGACCGCCCGGGTAACAACAAACACGCAATCCGCTCACCTCTCGTTTGTTGCGAACAACTGCAGTCCGACGTTCGACCTCGATTTGCCCGATCACGGCGCAACGGTGCTTGCCGGAGACGCCATCGCCGTTGAACTCAGCAACGCAGCGGATTGCAATTCTGAACTCATCGCATCGGATGGCCGAACGGTCGCCCTCGAATTCAACGCAAATGAGGCCTCGCTTTCGTTTTCAACCCCCGGAACACCCAATTCCATTGTTCAGGTTCAGGGTCGTTTGACATGCGACGGGACGAGCGTTGATTTGGATTACAAGGTGCAAATATTGAACAGAATTCCGATGCTTGACGCTTTTTCCGGTACGGTCCACCCCACCGAAAACGGTGTTCTCACCGTCCCTCTTGCCTCTTCAGGGGAGGGGGCACAACCCCTTTCGGTGAAAGTTTCAGGCCCACTTGAACGCGTGACCACCTCACCTGCATCCGTGGATTTGGCCACAGGTGAACTTGTTCTCACCGTTGAGCCGAACGGTTTGCTGATGGAAAACATGCTCATCAAAGGGGAAGTGGTGCTGTCGACATCGGAGGGTGCCGCTTGGGTGCTCCCCGTAGAATTGGTTGCACAATCCTCTGAACGCAGTTGGGGTGGGACGTTTTTCGAAATTCATGAAATCCTTGCCCTGTTGCTCTCGCTGATGGGGCTCTCGTTTTTGGGGGCACTTCGCCCACCAAAGCAAACCGTCCCCAGCCCTGAGAAGGCCCAAACACCCCTTTCCCAGCCGCCTCATGGGATGGACCCTTGGGGGCGACCAATGGATGCGCAAAGCTCAAGCATTTCTCAAAATGTTGAGGTAGAAGATGGTCCCTGAGCGCTCAACAGCACAGAGCCATCGCTTGTTCACGCCTTCAGCCAGGCGGACTGCCAGACACATTTCTTCCCAATTCTGTGGGGCGTCGCTGCGGGGTTGAACAAGCCAAGGTGCGTGTTCCACATGGACCGCTTCCTCGTATGCTCGCCATTTGCAACCGTACTTGAAACCCGGGCGTAAGAGAAGGCCACGACTACTTAGATCGTCATACACGCTGGAGGGGTGTCCATCAAGCGATTCCATGAAATGGTTGAGTTCTTCATCCCTAAGGAATCGGCCGGAGAAGTGTTCCACCCCCACCGCAGGGAGGGGCCAACCATCGTTCGTGGTGATGAAGTGCCCTCCAGCCATGGGTTGGGAATTGGAACATGCATCTTTGAGGTCGTTCCGTTCTTCCTCGCTCAGGTCTTCGAATGAGCGATGTTGCCCGCTTGGTTCAACAAGCCTCAGATGGTAAACCGTGGCATCAAACTCATCGTCAACAACGCAAAGTTCGGGAACGTGGTTGCTGGCAGTCACAGCCGTCACCCACGCCTGCAATTCATCCCAATCAAGGGGGTCGTTGGTGTGGTGGACGCGAACTTGGCTGAATCCCGGATGCTTTGTCCATGCTTCATGCCGTTCCCAACGAACCGCCCATGTCGCAGGATGAAGGTTTGAAAATCGTTCTCGCAGGTGGACTTTCGGTACGACCAACTCGCCACCGTTTCGCAAGATGTCCATGGCGACGGTGCGGGTGGCCAGGCTTGGGGAAACGGCGGCTTCTTGCTCAAACCAATCTTGAACAGGTTCCGGAAGCGGCACATGACGGTACCAGTGACAAAACATGACCTCCTCGGTGATGAGGTGGATACCGCCGTCAGATGTCGGCGTACCAAGCGCGCTTTTCTCGTGCAGTCGTTGAGCAAGTGGTGCCGGCAAGTACCATGCACCATCACGCTTTTCGGGAACAGGGAGCGGTTGTGAAGGGGGGGTGTTGGTGGTCAGCGTCTCTCCAAGCGGCCTCGTGGTTCGAAGTCGAGGAGCGAATTTTCGTTCCCTCCCACCCATGCTTTCCCGAGGGTGACGGGGCATTTGAGGTCGTCGCCCAACCGATTGCCCTATGTGCTACCCCCCCCTCCATCAAACCGGGGCGTACCATGGTTGAAGGGTTCCTTGGAACACTGACCACCGAAGAGCGGACGCTCCTGCATTTGCATAACCAAACGCTCCCCAGTGGAGGTTGGGAAGCCCCAGCCACGCTGACACAAGCTGGGATTTCTGCCGCCGTTCATGTTCAGCGAAAACACATCCCGAGGACGCTGAAACGAATGGAAAAAAACGGCAACCTCGAGGTGGCGCAGCGTCATATCCCGGGGGGAAAGCAGCGAAAACGGGTCTACACCCTCAGCGAGAAGGGAGGCGAACATGCCGACGCCCTTCGCGACCGCCTTTTTGACGAACTCGTCACCGTCAACGGTGACCGTGTGCGCATCGGTGAATTGTGGGTGTCGCCTCAACCGCTGCTCGAACTTCTCTCACACATTGACGGTGGCATGGTGTATCATCCAGATGCTCTCATCTCACCCGTCTCAAACCCAGAGGGGATGGTGTCGATCGACGCCCAGTACGGCGAGGAGTTGGTCCGACGAATGTTCGCCCGGGCATGGGAAGACGGTAAAATCACGAAAGATGAACAGTCGCTTCTCAACGAGGTGGTCGAATTCCTCGGCATGCACCCTGAGCGAGCGAGGCGGCTTTCAAACGAGGCAAGAAAGTCCCTCAAGATTCCTCCCCCCGAGGAGGTATACTACGACATGATCCTTCAAGCGCTTGACGATGGTGAAATCATGCAGGACGAACAAGACCTCCTCGAGACGTTCCGCGTGGCGTTTGGAATCGACCAACTTGCCCACAACAGGTTGCTGGAGCAAGCTCGCCATCAGCCCGCACAATCCGAACACTATGACACCTACGCTGCGACCTTGAAAACAGCGCTTCAAGACAACGTGATCACGGCAGACGAACATGCCATGCTTCGCACCTTACGGTTGCAACTTGACATCACCGAAGACGAACACGAACGCATCATGAATGACATCACAGGAAAAGCAAGGAGGTAAGATGCATGGGAATGACCGACGAAGAAGCAAGCCTGTACGACACCCTGTCCGCCATCAAGGACCAACTCCGCTCAAACGATACGGCGAAAATTGTCTTGATCGGCGATGTGATGATGGATTGCTACATCCACGGGTTTGCAAACAATCTGAACTCAAGGGCGCCCGTTCCCGTCCTGAGAGAAACCTCCAGGGAAGAAGATGTGGGCGCTGCGGCCCACGTTGCCCGAGGGCTCAAAGCCATGGGCATGGAGAGTTTTCTCTTTGGCGTGGTGGGTGACGACGCCGCTGGCTTGAGCATCATTGAATCCCTCGAAAACGAAGGGGTGACCACACATGGACTGGCCATCGTTGAAGACCGCACGACCACCGTGAAAACGCGCATGCTGGCGTCCAGAGAAAGCCTGATTCGAGAAGAACAATTGTTGCTTCGTTGGGACATTGAAGACGACGCACCTGTACCAGAGGAAGCCTCGTCCGCTCTTTACGAACAAGCCATTGTGGATTTGGATGGAGCGTCTGCCCTCATCGCATCCGATTACGGACAGGGCGTCGTTACCGACCAGGGCGCAGAACGACTTTTTGCTGAAGCAAAGAAGCGAAACATCCCGGTCATCGCAGACCCAAAGTTGACGGGACTCCACCGAACCGAAGGCGTTGAATGGATTTTGTTCCAATCCCACGGCCTTGAGTTGATGCGCCGCCGGCTTGCGGCTGCGACCGGTGCAGAAGCCGCACAAAAGCTCATCAACCAATACGGATGGAAGCATTTGGTGGTCCTCTCGGGAGAAGCTGGCGTAACCATCTACTCCAAGGACGAGGAAACCGTGCATGCACCTTGCAGTTTGATCGATTTGCGCCAAATGATCGGCATCATCGATGCAGCGGCCGTCGCCATTGCCTTTGCGCTTTCTCGCAACCTCGACGTGGAGTCAACCGCTCTTCTCGCCAACGCCGCATGCGAATGCATCTTGGCGGCAGAACAAACGGACGCTTTCGTGCTCAACAAGGAAAGCATGATTCACAGAATTGGAGAGCACGTGTGGAATCTGCAAGTGTCCAAGCGATGAGGTGAACCGGTGAGCGCCTGGATTTTCCCCACAACTGCGGATGCGGGGATGCGGGTGTACGCTCCGGATTTTCCAACGCTCCTCATTGATGCTGCACTCGGTGTGCAATCGTACCTGATGGCCCCTACTGCCGCAAAACTGCACCAGCAGCTCCCACGCCACACAGGTGAATGGAGGGTGCGTTCTCTCCACAGTCCACACGAACACGCGATGCTCTTCCTCGCATGGTTGGATGAAGTGTTGTACAAGAACGAAGTGCATCAGCAGTGGCTCACCGATGCGCACGTGCGAGTGGAAGCCACGCCTGAAGGCTTGGAGGCCGTGGCCCAGGTCTCTTGGATCATGGCCAACGACCTGGAGCGAGAAATCGAAATCAAGGCCTTGACCACACACGAAATGCGAGTGGCCGAGTTGCAGACTGGTGAAACGCTCTCAGGGGGCCACGAAGACGTCCCCGATTTTGTGGGGCCCGGCTGGTACGCCAACATCGTGTTTGACATTTAGGTGGGAGGGCCAAGGGTGGACGTGCGCTTCGCGCGGCCAAATCCGCAGGCATC
>JAYOHN010000018.1:0-33438 GCA_038118245.1 Candidatus Poseidonia sp. | reverse complement strand
GGAGCGTGATGGTTGTGCCGTGAACAATCCCTTGGGGACCGATGTACATGTAGGAGCCAGCGGTCATCTGACCGTACTGTGTCACACCCAAAGCATTCATTCGCTCGTAGTCTTCGGTGGTAGAGTAATTTGGAATCACCATCCCGTTGGTCACCACGACGCGGGGTGCATCATGGTGAGATGGAAACAGGCCCAAAGGATGGCCGGAATACATCACCAAGGTTTGTTCATCGGTCATTTCGGAGAGGTACTTCATCGCCAATCGGTATTGCGCCCAGTTTTGAAACACCGAACCGTTACCCCCGTAGGTGACGAGTTCATGGGGAAATTGGGCCACGGCAGGGTCAAGGTTGTTCTGGATCATCATCATGATTGCCGCTGCCTGAGGTGAACGAGAAGGGTAGGCTTCGAGCGGGTAAGCCTTCATCGGGACCGAGGAAGGCCGGTACCTCCGCATGAGGACACGACCGAAGGTATCGAGTTCCTCATGAAATTCAGGCAACAATTGTTCGTGGAGCGTTTCAGGAATGTAACGGAGAGCGTTTTGGAGGGCAAGGCGTTTCTCACTCTCCGAAAGGATTTGCCGACGATTTGGTGCATGGTCGACGGACGGTTCGGCGTCCGGCATGTCCGGTAAAGACTCAGGGATGCCTTCGCGAATCTCCTTGCGCAACCGCTCAACGAGACCTTCCATAACCTAAGGCCGTTGATGGATGTCTTTGAGGGTTGTTCTCGCCGTGAACTCGTTCACCAACCGTGCATAATCTCAAGAACATCCCACGAGACCCCAAGATGAGTGAGGGGGCCACGGTGGAAGCGATGAGCGACGAATTCCAGGGCCACAATTCCCGAGAGTTCAACCTTGTTTTGGGAGCCACCCTTGCTGTGTCCCTCGTGTTTCTCTTTTTGTCGGCTGTGTTCGGTGAAGCTTTGGTTGACTTGCTGGTTGATAAGGACGACGAGGAGGGCGTCCGCGTGCCTGTTTGGGAGCGGTACACCATGCCCTACCAAACTGACGGAGATTTTGGTGTTGCCCTTGAGGTGGGACCGTACGAACTTCTTCCCACGGAAAACGAATGGAACTCCACCCACCATTTCGTGGAGTACACGCTTCCCCTCGAGGAGGGTGGTGCAGCCCCCAACGGCCTCATCAGCCTCGCTGTTTGGCGCCCCAACGTCCCAGAGGGTGTGCAGGTCCCGGTGATCGCCGAAAGCGGGCCTTATTTCCAGGAAGCCAGTGTCCAAACACCCACCATTGAAGTCCCCGGCAGTTGGCTGGGTCAGATGTTCATTGACCAAATCCTTCCGCACGGATATGCATTCGCTCAAATTTCAGTCTCTGGTACAGGGCGGTCCAACCACTGCATGGACCTGATGGGGACGGCTGAACAACTCGGAAACGACGCCGCCGTGCGTTGGCTCGGGGAGCAATCGTGGTCTAACGGAGCCGTGGCGCTCATCGGCAAATCCTACGACGGGAGCACGCCCTGGCAGGCTGCGATGTTTGGTTCCGAGCACGACTATCTCAAAACCATCGTCCCCATTTCTGGCCTAATCGGCGTCAAAGAGCTCATGTGGAAAAACGGTTCCTCCGAAGCCAGAGCACCCATCATGCACAACGGCGTCTACGGTTCGTACGGTATCGATGGAGATGAGGAAGATTACCAAAACCTCTGCCCTGATTACATCATTGGACCTGGGACCGGCGTTGGAGCGTGGGCGTGGGGCGGGGAAGCCGCCGGCGACTATTGGGCCGAAAGGTACTTTTTGGACCGCGTCCTTGAAAATTACAAAGGGAGCGTTTACCTCATTCAGGGCATGCACGACTGGAACGTCGACCCCCACATGGCGGTCCCGACCATTAACAAACTCATCGATGAAGGCATCGAAGCGAGGGGATTGTTCGGCCAATGGGATCACGATTATCCGGACCGACCCGTCCAACTTGACGACCGTTCAGAGCTTGGCGGTCGTGGCGGCGAGGCCTTTCCTGAAATGATCCGATTCGACTGGATGCAGGACATGCTCGAGTGGTTTGATTACTATCTGAAAGGTATTGGCCCTCAACCTGGACAATGGATTGAAATCCAATCCAATCAAGGTTCCTGGCGAATTGAAGAGCGATACCCACCCGCCGATACTACGGAAATGCGCTTTGATTTGGGTGGAACCCTTGCGCTCGTCGATGGTTCCACAACCGTGCTACCCGATGCATCGTCGGGCCCGGTCTACGAGACCCAACCTCTCGAAGCCCCCTTGTACATCAGCGGTCTACCTCGCTTGCACGTGGAAGTCACCACAGCAAGCCTTGGTGGCCAACTGTACGCTCTTCTCGAAGATTGCGACCTCCAGAGCAACTGCATTCACATCGCCCACGCCATCATGGATTTGCGCTACCACGAAGGAGGAGATGAGGTCCAAACATGGGTTCCTCTGGCAGAAACAATCACGGCAAAAATGGAATTCTTCGCTATGGATGCCGAGGTTCAGCAAGGCCACACGTTGCGGCTGAGCCTCGCCTCGACGGGGGAAGATTACCTCCCAGCAAGCACGTCATCGGTTGTTGTTGTCCAGGAAGGGGAAGGTTCCACCCTCCAACTTGATGTGTTTGAGCCAAGCGAACGTCGCTATTTCACGCCGCCCGTTTGCACGCACGAACGATGCTTATCGGCTGAATGACACCGGCTCATCCGGCCTCCAAGCGGAGAACACAATCCCTGTAACCACCATGAGGGATGAGAAGCCGATCATGCCTTGTTGAATGGAGAGCGTCGTGTTTTCCATAAGGTAGCCCGCAACGCTTGTTGAACACGAAAACGCCACCGACAAGATGAGCATGTCAGCTGAAAATACCCTGCCCCGGACTTCATCCTCCACCCAACGCTGCATCATGATGGTTGAGAGGACCCAATTGGCTCCGCTCGCACTGTGGGCAAGAATCACGAGGATAACCGTCAGCCAGAGTGAGAGGTCGAGGGTGGCAGCAACCAGGAAGTAAAACAAACCGGAGACAACGATCAACTGGCCAACCAATCCCGGCCACAAGTCCTCGTTTTTGAACAACGAACGAGCAACGATGGGCCCCAATCCTGTTCCGACACCTCTTGCGAAAAAGAACAGCCCAAATCCAAAAGCAGCTCCAAAACCATCGACATTGGCTCCAAGGAGCACGAGGAAAACACCTGCCAGCCCTCCACCCGCGATGTTCCAAGATGCCTTGGCGAACACGATCCGAAACAAGGACGGTTGACCTCTGATTCGTGACCAGCCATTTCGAATGTTGGTGATGGCTGTTGATAGATACGGCCCACGAAGGGAAGGATCAATGCTTTGCGGCAACTTCAGGTTAAGCAAGAAAAGCGTGCCGATAAGGAACGTCAGCGAATCAATGATGAAAGCGGCGTCCGTTCCCCAAAGCGACACAACAACGCCTCCAAGCATCGCGCCAATGCAAAGCGCCGTGGACCAAGAGGCAGCGTCGAGGGCGTTTGCGGTGGAGAGGTCGGCCTTGTCAACCACGTTGGGCAACGCCGCCCTTTCAGCGGTCATGTACACGCCGTGCAGCACCATCATGACGCCAGAAAGTCCAATCATCCAGACGATGTCGTTGCTGTCGTTCACAAAAAGGAAACACAAAGCGAGGACAGCCTGCATGAGGTTGGAGGAAATCATCAACCATTTGCGATTGAACCGGTCGGCCATCAAGCCGATGATGGGTTGGAGAATAGCAAAACCCGCCATCCGGACGGTGAAGAGCAGGCCGAGGAGAAATTCGCTCCCGGTGTATTCCAGGATCAAGAAGAACAGAGCGATGGTGTTGAACCACTCACCCATCATGGAGATGACGGCCGCTATCCAGAGTTTGCGGAAATCTCGGTTTTCGCGGACGAGTTGGACGTAACCTCTCGAACTCATTCCTCTTCCTCCTCCAAGTCTTGAGGCGACCCGGAGGCATTCAAGGTACAGACGATCCATTTGGAAGTGGGCGTGTTGGAGATGTCTGCTGTGGAATGAAGCGGGACAAGTGCGTTCGCTTCAGGGAAGTAACTGGCGAGGTTCCCCTTCGGAATGTCGTACGGCACAACTTTCCAGGTTTTTGCGGTACGGGTTTCCCCATTGAAATGGCTCGTGATGTCAACCACCTGGCGAGCCTTCCATCCTCGCTCAACCATGTCTTCGGCGTTCATCAACAGCACGCGGCGATGACCGTGAATTCCACGATACCGGTCGTGGAGGCCGTAAATGGTGGTGTTGTATTGGTCGTGACTTCGCAACGTCATCATCACATAATGGTGCTCAGGCACATCAATATCAGGCAAGTCATGTGCGGTAAAGTTGGCTTTTCTGTTGGCCGTGTTGAAGCGTTGTTCGTCACGGGGTGGATTTGGAAGCGCAAAACCTGTGTCGCCCCGAACGCGTTCGTTATAGCTGTCAAATCCAGCAAGTGAGCGTTCCATCAAGTCGCGAACGGCATCGTAGCTTTCCACCAATCCCATCCAATCGAGGGGAGTTTCCTCAAGCGTTGCCTTTGCAAGCGAAGCCACAATCCACGGTTCGCTTCGCAACATCGGGGAGGCGGGAGGGAGACGCCCTTCGGAGCGGTGGACGATGCCCATCGAATTCTCAACGGTGACGAACTGCACCCCTGAGACTTGAACATCTCGTTCTGTGCGACCCAAACACGGCAAAATGAGGGCTTCTTTTCCAGTGACAAGGTGAGAGCGGTTCAATTTGGTCGATACTTGAACGGTCAATCCAATGTTGGAAAGGGCCTTTGCCGTAAAATCGGTGTCTGGCGTTGCTGACAAAAAGTTTCCACCCATGCAAAAGAACACATCGACCAGACCATCGGCCATGGCTTGAATGGCGCGAACAACATCGTACCCGTGCGCTTTCGGCATGGTATAACCAAGACCGGCTTCAAGACCTTCGAGGAAGGATGGCGGAGGCGCTTCCCAAATCCCTACGGTGCGATCACCTTGAACGTTGGAGTGGCCCCGAACGGGGCAGAAACCCGCTCCTTTTCGTCCGATGTGCCCGTTCATCAACAAGAGGTTGACCACCTCTTGGATGACGCCAACGCCGTTGCGGTGTTGCGTCAACCCCATGGCCCAACAGGCGATGGTGGCCTTGGATTGCGCAAGGATGGTTCCGGCTTCTTCAATCGAGGTTTTTGTGAGTCCGGTGTCACGGATGATCCGGTCCCATGAGATGGATTCAGCGGCGTCAACCATGGAATCGTAACCCGATGTTTTTTGGGAAACAAAATCGAGGTCAACCGCCCCGAGGTCAAGTTGGGTTTTGATGAGTCCTTTGAGCAAGGCTGCATCGGAACCGATGCGAACTTGGAGATGAATGTCGGCAAGCGTGGTGGTTTCGAAATCCAACTTCATGTAATCTTGGGGATGCTTGAACTTCGCCAGCCCAGCCTCAGGGAGCGGGTTAACCTGGACGATACGAGCTCCCTTTCGTTTTGCATCTCGTAGGGCCGTCAGCATTCGCGGATGATTGGTTCCGGGGTTTTGGCCGATAACGAGGATCGCATCGGCGTGATTGAAGTCATCCAGTGTGACCGTTCCTTTTCCAATACCGATGGTTTGTCCCAAACCTTTTCCACTCGATTCATGACACATGTTGGAACAATCCGGGAGGTTGTTGGTCCCGTGAGCCCGAACGAAGGCTTGGTAGAGAAAAGCAGCTTCGTTGCTCGTTCGACCCGATGTGTAGAAGACCGCTCGGTCAGGTTCTGATGCGTTGAGTTTCGCCGCAATCAATTCAAACGCCTCCTCCCACGAGACGGGTGCGTAATGGTTCGCCCCTTCGGCGAGGTGGACGGGGTGAGCAAGACGTCCGAGGCGGTTCAATTCGTAATCGCTTTTCAGGGCCAACTCTGAAACACTGTGTTTTGCAAAGAACTCTGGGGTCACCGTTGCTTTCATCGCTTCATCAGCGACCGCCTTGGCACCGTTTTCGCAAAATTCGAAGGCGGTCCTGTGCTCTGGGTCAGGCCATGCACACCCAGGGCAATCAAATCCATCTTTTTGGTTCACCATGCTCAATGTCTTGACCGTTTTTGCGAGACCCATCTTTGTGATTCCGTGTAAGGTTGACGAAGCAACAGCGGGTATGCCAGCCGCTTTTCCTTTCGCTTTGGAAAGGCGAAGGCGTTTGTTGTCGGGAGGCGTTCGTGCGTTGGGTGCGTTTCGCATGGTTTCGCCTCATGAGGGGCTTGACCACGCCTTTCTCAATCCTTCGCCTGAAAGCGGCCTTGAACCGGCCCTATTACCGTCCCTTTCCCGTCGCGGCCAAACGTCACCAGGGTGATGCCGCATGCACGTGCTGTTTCTGCAGCCAGATGGGATGCAGCACCTATGGACGCAACAATGGCGATGTTCATTCGGGCCGCCTTCGCAACGATGTCCCAGCCGCAACGCCCAGAAAGCATCAACGCCAGTGGACGCTCGCTCGCTCGACGTGTAAGGTGCGCACCGAAGACCTTGTCCACGGCGTTGTGACGCCCAATGTCTTCCTTCACCACAACATCTTCTGGATGGAGGCCGTAAACAAGGCCGGCTGCATGAACGCCTCCGGTGTTGGCGAAAAGGGGTTGGTGTTGATTCAGCCGCGGAAGGCTTTCGAGAAGAACACCGAGATCCAGGCTCGTGTCCAATTCATCCACTCGTTTGCCCACCTTCACCAAAACCGAGCGGTCGTTTGCCTCACATGCTCCGCAGGAGGAGGTGACCAATCCAGGTCTGGGGATGTTGATGTCGGGCCCATCGTTTTGGACATCAATACGATGCACGCCGTCTTTGAGGGAACAGGATGTTGAGGTTGGATGGCTGATGTATGCTGGGCCATACTCACAGGCAACATGGCCAAGGGCAAGGAACTCAAGGTCGGCGTTGGTTGCGAGCAAGGTGGCCAAAATCGTCCCGTTGAGCGCAATTTGCACCACGCTTTCATCGGCAAGCGTGTCGTCGTCCAAGGAAAATGCCTTGCCGTCCCAACGTTGGACAGCGTACCGGTGGGCGTCGCTCATGACTCATCACCCGCCTCATCCAGGTCAACATTAAAAAAGTCAAATTGAAGGTTCACCAGTTCAGTGCTGGTTGTGGCGGCCGCGTAGGCATCAAGCGGTTCTTGATTCAGTTGGAAAAAACGCTCGCCCCACCGGAAAGCCCCCAAAACACGCTCTGCTTGGTCCTTCTCCCCCACGAGGTAGAGGACGGTGGCTAAAGCCTCAGCCGTCGTCAGGCGGCTGGGTTTTCCCCAGTTAACGGGGTTGGCCGCCAGGAGCAACGGAAGGGTTCTTGCTTGGAGCCTCGTTTGTTTCATGACGGCGTCGACTGAAGATTCAATGTGAGCCCAACTGCAATCCAATCCAACCAGAGCGCCTCGTTGGTTCAGCAACAAATCATGATCTTCAGGGCCGAATACTTTCCCGCACAAGGGCTCAAGGATGATGCCTCGCTTGGGAAGCGTTCGAACGGATTTATGCAACTTCAAATCTCCTCGCTTGCTTGCGAGCACGGCGGTGTTTTTCTTCGGGTCGTCCTGAGCGAGCCACAAGGCATGGACGGGAACGGTCAGGCGGTCACCCCATGTTGTTGAAGTAATCGCCAAAGGTCATGCCTCGCGAAGAGCCTGAATTGATGAAACGGGTTTCTTCAGCCTCCCGTTCAACCATCAATGCAATGCCCAAGGTGGACTCAAATTTCTTGATGACGGCGTCCGTAGGTCGTTTTCCAGATTCGGCGGCTTTGATGACGTTGATGGTTTCAGCCATCTCTTTCGCCAGTTGCACTTGCGTCCAATTGCGGCCACTGCGCGCTCTTGCGATGCGTTTGTGAAAGTCCGAAGCCAGTTCCTTTTTCCCTCTGGTCATCAAGTCGTTTTTCCTCGGAGCAGCCCCTCCGCTGCGATTCCGGGCCTTTTGGAGGCCAGGTGCCTCACCCTTTGGGCCAAGGTTGAGTTTTTCGGTGCAACGGGAACATGCAAGCACTTCGGTTTTTCCGGTTCGAACTTGCCGAACGCTGACCTTGACCGCACCACAGAGTTCGCATTCGCCCATGTACATCCACCCTGCGCGACGCCCTTTCAAGTCTTCCGTTGGCTGTTGTTTGTCTTCTTTGCAGATAGCCTTTAAGGACTGTTGGCGTGGGCTGGGTGTTGGATATCATGGGCACGGACATCGAACGAAACGACGCCTCAATGCCGAACACGCCTGAGGATGACCTGCGTCAACTCGAAGAATCCTACGCGACCCTCCGGGATGAATCGCAGCAGTTGATCAACGAAAGAAACGCTCTTGAGGCGGATGTACGTTCACTACGGAAGAAGATTGACCGGTTGGAAGAAAACGTCAACCTGTTGAAAATGCCTCCCCTCATCATCGGCCACATTCAAGACGTCTTGGACCATGAACGGGCCATCGTTCGCTCATCCAACGGCACGGTTTTCCAGGTATCTCTCAACCAACGCTTGGAGCCTGAACTTCTCAAACCCGGGACCAGAGTCGCCTTGAATCAGGACAGTTTGTCCGTCATCGAGGTGCTCCATGAAGCATGGGACCCGATGGTCAGCGGTGCCGAAATGGTCGAAAAACCGACCATCACGTACGAAGATGTCGCGGGGCTTGACGACCAGGTGGAGTCGGTTAGGGAAGCGATTGAGCTGCCCCTCGTCAAGCCAGAATTGTTTGAAAAAGTCGGCATCGTCCCACCGAAAGGCGTTCTTTTGGTGGGCCCCCCCGGGTGCGGCAAGACCTTGTTAGCAAAGGCTGTCGCCAACCAAACCGACGCCACTTTCATTCGGATGGTCGGGAGTGAACTCGCTCAGAAGTACATCGGCGAGGGCGGGCGAATGGTGCGCGAGTTGTTTTCGTTGGCAAAAGAAAAGGCTCCAAGCGTGATTTTCTTGGACGAAATCGATGCGATCGGGGCAAAACGCCTTGACGGTTCAACCAGCGGTGACCGTGAAGTTCAACGAACGCTGATGCAACTCCTTGCAGAACTCGATGGATTCGATGCGCTCCATGATGTCAAGATCATTGCTGCTACAAATCGACCCGACATTCTCGACGATGCGTTGCTCAGGCCAGGAAGGTTTGACCGAGTTATCGAGATTCCAATTCCTGACGAAGCCTCGAGGAAAGCGATCCTAAGCGTTCATCTCAACGCCATGAACACCACCAAAGTCAGCATTGGCCGAGTGGTCGAGCGGACTAACGGCTATTCTGGTGCAGAACTCAAGGCGACCTGCGTTGAAGCGGGCATGATCGCCATTCGCGACGGGCGCTCCTCGGTCAAACAAAGCGATTTGATGGAAGCCGTCGCTCGGTTGGATAAGAAAAGAAGCCAAGGTTCCACCATGCGCTCGCCTGAGGCGTTGTACTCGTGACCTGTTTCGCCGAACATTGAAAGACCGATTCACGAGCCGTGAATCATGGTTTCTCCGCTCGTTGAGTGCGTCCCCAACATCTCAGAAGGACGCGACATGGAAAAAATTGAACGCATCGTCGAGGCCGTTCGTGCCGTTGAGGGTTGTACGGTTCTCGGTGTTGAACCCGACCACGACTACCACCGAACCGTCATCACCTTTGCTGGGCCACCACAAGCGGTCGTGGAGGGGGCCGTCGCGCTTATCGATGCGAGCATTCGTTTGATTGACATGTCCCAGCACCAAGGGGAGCATCCCCGCATGGGTGCCGTCGATGTGTGCCCGTTCGTCCCCCTTCGGGATGTGACAATGGAAGCGTGCGCAGCGTTAGCAATACAAACCATGGAACGCGTTGCTTCGCTCCACGATGTCCCGCTTTTTCTCTACGGTGAAGCAGCCTCGAGCGAAGGCCGTCACATGCTGTCCACCCTAAGAAAAGGCGAGTACGAGGGTTTGGAAGCTCGCTTGACCGGTGGTGATTCGGTCCACGAGGATGAAACACGCCTTCCAGATGGAGGGGCAATCGTGTGGAACGACATCGTGGCGAAATCAGGGGCAATCACCATTGGTGCCCGGCCTATCCTCGTGGCGTACAACGTGAACGTCGAAGAAAAAGACGCAAGAGTCGCCAGAATGGTGGGCTCGCTTGTCCGGACGAGCGGTCGCTTGCTCAAGTCAGAGAGCGGTGAAAAAATCAGGGCAAACGGCATGTTGCCCAAGGTGCAAGGCATGGGCGTGGCTTTGGACGAGTTGGGCATCTCTCAAGTCTCCATGAATCTGCTTGATGTTGAGGCCTGCCCGTTGCATCTTGCTTTCAAAACCTGTGAAAGCCTCGCCAGCGATCACGGCGTTTCATTGTGCGGCAGTGAAATCGTTGGCCTCGTTCCATTGCAAGCCATGGTCAGGGCAGGACGTTTCTTTTCGCCGGAGTCTGACGATGAGGAAGCACTGGTTGCAGCAGCCGTTTCAGCGTTGGGCTTGAATGCCCACCATCGGTTTGTTCCAAAAGAGCACATCATTGAATGGGCAGTTGATTCGGGGGTGAACGCATGAACTGGATGGAGATGAGCCTTCGGGAATTTCAAGCCGCCCTCGCCTCATCATCGCCCACGCCAGGCGGTGGAACGGCAGCCGCTGTGGCCTTAGGACAAGCCGCCTCGCTGGCCGTGATGGTGAGTGATTTGACGCTTGGGAACGACAAATGGTCCGATGGCTGGGGGGTGGCGGAAGCAACCCAAATGACTGCGATTCCGCTGATGGGGCGAGCAGGCGAGTTGGCCCAAGGAGACAGCGATGCATTCGACGGCGTCATGGACGGGTTCAAAATGCCCAAAACAACCGAAGAGGAAAAAACGCTGCGCCGTCAATCCATTCGGCAAGCGACCTTGCTGGCTGCCGAAGTGCCGTTTGAAACCGCGAAATGCGCCCTGAACTTAATGGGCCATTTGTCCGAACTCGCGACGAAAGGAAACGCAAACGCTGTTTCGGACGTGGGTGTGGCCGGCCTCCTCGCAAGCGCGGCGGCCAAGGGTGCTGTGTTCAACGTTGAGATCAACCTTGCATCGCTTCCTGATGAAATGGGTGGACCGATTCGTTCCGCTTTGCCTGACTTGAAGCAACGAGTAAAAGTGACCTCTCGAGAAATCATGGAGGCCGTGCGGTCTCGTCTCGAATCCGAAGATTAGCGAACGGTGGAGCCGGTGGGGACATCGCCGTCAACGGTGATGAGTCGCACGTTTCCTTGACCGTCGTCGGCAGCCAACATCATGCCTTCCGATGTGACGCCTCGCAAGGGCCGAGGTGCTAAATTTTCAACAAAGACCACGAGTTTTCCCTCCATCTCCTCGCTTGCGTAATACGCCTTCAAGCCCGCGCAGATGGTTCGTTCTTGACCGCTTCCATCATCCAGTCGAACCACATACAATTTGTCCGCGTTTGGATGTTCTTCCACCTTGAGTATACGACCAACACGCAAATTCACGCTCATGAACGTTTCAAAATCCACGTATTGGATGCCTTCGTCTTCTTCTGTCATGTTCTTTCCTCCAGATTTTTTCCCGCCTTTTACTCCATGCACGGTCGGTGAGTCGTCGGGTGTGTCGGCCACCAAGCCGTGTTCAACTTCAAGAATTTCTTCCAAATCAAGCCGCTCGAACAACGGCTCGGGTTGGATTTCGGACCAAGCAAGCGGAGACTGCCAGTCGACGGCCTGTTCCCACAACACATCTTCGACGTTGCCTTCAAGCCCCAAGTTCCGCCAAAGACGCTGCGCACTTGACGGCATGAAAGGTTGGGTGGTGATGGCGAGGAAACGGGCGATACGCCAACAGAATGCAAGGTGCGCCAAGCTTTCGTCGTGACCTTCTTGCGGTTCCTTGAGGTGTTTCCAAGGAGCTGCTGCTTGAAGGGTTTGGTTCCCGTATTGAGCGATGTTCATGACCCCTCGAAGCGCTTCCTTGAAGCGGTGCCGTTTGAGTGAATCGGTGATCTCCTGAAGGGCGGTTTCGAGGTGTTTTTGGTGAGCTTGCGTGCAAGGATGGCCATCGTGTGGTTCGAAGGGCGAAGCGTTGGCTTCCCGAGGGAGCCGTTCACCGAGTGTCAACACGCGGTGCACAAAGTTTCCATACGCAGCGTTCAATTCGCTGTTGACTTTCTCAACAAAATCGGGCCAGTTGAAATCCGTGTCGTGGTGTTCGGGCATGTTCATTGTGAGGTAGTAACGAAGGGCGTCGGGGTCGTACCGTTCAAGGAACGACGGTAACCAAACGGCGTGCTTTCTGGATTTTGAAAACTGGCCGCCGGCGAGCATCAAGTATTCCATCGCCGGAACGTTCGTCGCTAAGGCGTAATCCGATGGACCGGGGAGCATGACCTTGTCCTCAACTGAATACCCGTTCTTTGCGTGGTTCAATCCCATGATCAAAGCGGGCCAAATGACCGTGTGGAACGGTATGTTGTCCTTGCCCAAGAAGTAAAGGTGGCGTGGTGCGTTTCCATCGTTGTCAACGGTCCACCATTGCTTCCATGCATCGCTACCCAACGGGTGCTTTTCGGCGTACCGGTCAGCCCAGATTTGGGCGCATGTGTGGTAGCCTTGAACGGCCTCAAACCATACATAGACGCATTTTCCTTTCCAATCGTCCCCCTCGAGCGGCACAGGAATCCCCCATTCCAAGTCGCGGGTGACGGCACGGGGGCGCAAACCCATGTCCAACCATTGCTTTGTCATCGCTCGGACGTTTGGTTTCCATAGGGAGTGACGGTCGTCTGCATGATTTTGAAGGGCTTCTTGAAAGAGATCAAGCCGATAAAAGAGATGTTCGGTTTGACGAATTTCCACCTCCGCCTCTGGTTTCATTTTGGAAAGAGGATTCCGCAACTCCACCGCTTCGTAAGTGGCTCCACAAGCATCGCATTGATCGCCTCGGGCGCCGGGTGCTTCGCAGGCGGGGCACGTTCCTTCGACGTACCTGTCCGGAAGGAAGCGACCGCCACCCTCGCCGTCCAGCTCAAAGTACTGTTCCGTGGATTTTCGCTCAAACAATCCTGCACGTTCCAAAGCCGCAAAATTTTCCTGAACGATCCGCTTGTGCTCGGGGTCGCTGGTGCGGTTGAACAACGCACCACCGTATTCCACGCCACGTGCATCGATGTGGGTGGACCAAGCGCAACCAAGATCGTCCAGGGCCTTTGCATTGACGGCGTGGAAGCGGTCCACCACCGTTTGGGGGTCAACGCCTTCTTGTTCGGCGGTTACGGTGATGGGTGTTCCGTGTTCATCGGACCCCGACACCATCAAAACACGGTTGCCGAGGGCTCGTTCAAATCGAAATTGGATATCGGGTGGGAGGTAGCATCCGGCGACGTGACCAAGGTGCAACGGTCCGTTTGCGTACGGCCATGCAACGCAAATCAACACATGTTCGCCCGTCACGTCGACGCCTCTGACGCTGGCGAGACAGACACGCCTCTTGAGGTTCACGCATCGCTTATCCAAAGATGGATTCGTTTCAACTCCGAAGCGTCATTTTGAAGAACCTTCCTCGCGTCGTTAGGTGTACTCCCGTTCGGGCAGGGGTCTTGAACACATCATGCTCATCGATGCACTAGGCGCAGTTACGACTGCACAAGCAACCGGCGAAGGCGACTTACGTCTCCTGATATTCTATGTCAGTTTGGCACTGGGCGTCTCGTTCTTGTGCTCGATTCTTGAAGCCGTTGTTCTTTCGACGCCTCAAACCCATGTCAACATCCTTTCGACCGAGGGAAAACGAACGGCTGCCATGTGGGAGCATTTGAAAGACGACGATTCTGTTCGCCCGTTAACGGCCATCTTGACCTTGAACACGGTCGCACACACCATGGGTGCAGCCGGCGTTGGTTCGCAAGTTCAGCAGATTTGGGGGGTTGAGGTGCTCACCCTTGCTTCTGCCATCCTCACGCTGGCCGTGTTGTTCCTCTCTGAAATCATCCCGAAGACCTTGGGTGCGGCGTACTGGAAGCGGTTGTCGACACCTTCGGCCTACCTGCTCACTTGGATGACAAAGTTGCTTTTTGTCCTCATCGGCCCCATCCAGTTACTCAAATCCATCCTCCCATCATCAAGCCAATCGTCCGTGACCCGAGACGATGTCAAGGCGATTGCTGACCTTGGTGAGATTGAAGGTGCCCTCGAGACCAACGAAGAAACGGTCATCCACAACCTCCTGCGTTTGAGAGACATCATGGTTGAGGATGAAATGACGCCGAGGGTCGTTGTGAGCGCCTTTGACATGAACGCCACCATCAAGGAAGTGCTTGACGAAAACACGATTCTCCGTTTCTCTCGGATTCCCGTGTACGAAGAACACATCGACAACATCCAAGGTCTGGTGATTCGTTCTGAAATTCTCATGGCGGCGAGCCGCGATGAGTGGGACACGACGCTCAAGACCCTGATGAAACCCATTGAAACCCTCGAATTGGGTTCCACCATAGAGGAGGCCTTGGACCTCTTCTTGACCAAACGTCAACAATTCGCACTGGTCAAGGATGAGTTTGGGGGGACATCGGGCATCTTAACGATGGAAGACGTCATGGAAACGCTCCTTGGGAAGGAAATTATCGACGAACTTGACGAAGTTGAGGACATGCGTGAACTTGCTCGAGAACAGGCATTTCATTTGGAAGAGGAGTGAACATCGACCCACTTCGCCACCAATCCGTCCCGCTCTTCATGGGTGGCAGAGCCTGAGTGGGTGAGGGAAGGAAGGTAGTGCTTCGTGAGAAGATGGTCCACGTTCGCCGCTTGCATTGTCTTGACCAAGCGAACATGATGCGCATCACCCAGCCGGTCGTCGGGTTGCGCCTGCACGAGCAAGACGGGCTCAGAAGGCATGCCCCACAAGGGCATGTCCGCTTCGATGAGTTCCACCAGCGCTTCTGGTCGAGCGTTGATGGCGTTGACCTGTCGAATTGTTTTACGCAGCAGCATAGGCTGCAGAGGGCTTGGGATTCGAAGTAACCGACATGTTTCGCGGAAGATTTCCGTGTAACCGGTCATCGGGGATTCAAAGACCCAACCTGCAAGACGATCGCCGAAGGACAGTTCAGGGCGCCTTTTGCTGACACGAAGTCCGATAAACGCCCCCATCGAATGCCCGTAGTAGTAAATTGGACCAGCAAACAACGTTGGAACATCGTGTGCTAAACGGTTCATGGTTTTCATCGCAAGGGTGCAGGATTGTTCAGCTGTCCATTTTGTCAAGCCTCCTGAACCTCCGTGGTTTGGAAGGTCAACCATCACCACCGACCAGCCTTTTTCGAGAAAGGTCGACGCTCTACCGACCATGCGTTGCGAGCCAGAGGTCCAACCGTGACATATCCAAACGGTTGGCCGTCCAGGCTCCCCTTGAGCATGATTGGTGAACATCTCAATGCCGTCAGCGGTGTAGGGTTTTGGGTTCCACACCTCATCGAGAAGCTTTGGTTTACGGATGCTTGGTGCGCGGAAGGCAAGTTGCGTCATGAGTTCCATGTATGCGGCAAAGACGGTGATTGCAGCCACAAAGACAGAAATCGTCATTGAATGAACCCAAAGGAAGGCGCTTGTAGGTCCCCCAAGGACCAGAACGCCTGCAGGAAGGATGTTGTTGCGCTTTCGCCATGAATTGAGCACGCCAATCACCGATATTTACGGTGTGTTCAGGCTTCTTGAGGGGTTGTTTCTTTTTCCTCGGTCTTGGCCTGTTCCTTCTTGGCTTTACGGTCTTCTTGTCGCTTCAGCAACTGGTCACCGAAGTTGCCCATGTTCTCCAAACGAGCCCAAATACCCGTGGCCTTTTCGTCCTCAGGCGGGATGTACTTCACCAGGTAAGCACGGAACATCAAGTCGTACAGTCCTTGCCCCATTTCACTTCCGTTGCGGAGGAAACGGTCAACGAACCAGACGAGGATGAAGATTGTACCAAAAGAAAAGAGGACGATGGAGGAGGTTTCCTTCTCGCCGAGGTTTTGGAACTCTGTAGCGACGAAAATCAGGCCGATGAGGGCCAACAAACCTGCGGTGTTGGCCATGATGCCGTGCAAAAACAGTGGGTTTGAGCCATCGCCTCGAATGAACTTCGTTCGCGATACAAACTGTCCAAGGTTCCGACTAAACTTCATCGGGATGAAAATAGCATTCAAGATAATGATTGCAAAGCTCACACCAAAGAGAATCGTGGTAATGATTCCCGTGTCAGAGGCGGCGATGAACAAAGCAGCAAAGAGAACACCGAAGTTGATGGCGAAATTCACCAACCAGGAAATCCGGCGGTTCATGGTGGAAGCGAGTTCGTAATCTTCGGCCAACCCCATGGGTCGGGCGCGGGGTGCTTTGGGCTTGGCTGACTTCGCCGCCTTGGCGGGTTTTGCCTTGACAGGTTTTGCTGCCTTCGGTGCGGGTGCAGCGGCCTTGGGCGCAGGTGCTTTCTTATCCTCCGTGGTCGATCCGGCCTTGTCAAGTAGTCCCATGGGTTTCACGCATCCTTGTACTGTTCGCCAACTTGGCGATAAATTTCAAACTCAGGCGAGGCGATGAAGGCTTCAATCGAAGCAGGATACATGTTTCCAAGTTGGTCGTCGACCATGGTGCAGAACGCAGAGCGAGTGGCCTCGTCAACCCCAGCAGGGTTGCCCAAGACCTCTCTGTACGTCTCAAAGTCGGAGCTTTCAACAAAGGCATTCACGATTTCTTCGGGCAGATGTTCACCCAACAGGTCGTCCACGATGGCCACAAATTGGACGAAGAGGTCGTCGTCTTCTCCCGCAGCTACGGCGGTGGTGGTCTCTTGGGGGGTGGTGTTGCCACCCGATTTCAAGGCTTTACGTTGAGCCATCAAGGCTTGAAGGGTTGGGGTAAGTTCGGCAAGCGTTTCCTTGTCGCCGAGTGATTTTGCTTCTTGGTAGAGCGGTTTGAGTGCGCGAAGTTCGTTCTCCACACGCTCCAGTTCACTCAAGTCATCGGTGGGTTCGTCCTCAAGCAATTCAACCGTCGGCGCATCCCGGATTTCGGCGACCTTTTCTTCAACAGCAGCCTTCCGCATCACGATGATCTCTCGGTCCAAAGAATGGCCGAAACGGTCAGCGTAGCGGTCGAGAAGGGATCCTGCTTCTTTGTTGCTGATTCGGTCAATGTGGCCGTAGATTTGTTGGAGAGGTTTTTCCGACCGCTTCGCCCAGAGTTCGTTGTACCCTTTCTCTTCAGCAATGCCAGAAAGCGTCGTGTTCGGGTCATTGCTGGGTGCAGGCATGGCAGGAAGGGGTGCCGGGGGAAGCGCTGCGGGGACTTCAGGTGTCGCAGAGGGTTGAGGTGGCGTTTCGGGGAGGGGTTGGGCTCCGGGAAGCGGAGGCATCGGAGGAAGTTGAGCGCCATTTGGCGGGAGGGGGAGAGGGGCTGGAAGGTTACCAGGCGGTGGGAGGTTCGGAAGGGGAAGTGGAGCGTCAGCGGCCTTGGATTTTTTACCTCGTCGCAGACCCATGACCGTCACCTCACCCCAAGGGAGGAGAAACCACCCTTGAACCTTACCTCAAATTGCAGTCAATCGGTCGTGAAAAGAAACGCCCCCTCCGCGGTCATACAAAAGTCGCCCAGCCCTTGAGGACCAGGAACGTTGCACCGGATTCGTGAATTGAAAATCGCCTTCCCTTTTCGCTCTCCATGCGCACATCACCAAACTGCGCGATAGCATCGTCCACGACCCATTCCAACTGATGTGCGTCGTCCATCCCGAGAACAAAGGCCTCATTCAGTGGGTTGTATGCGTCCCCCCCATCCGGGTCCAACCGAGAAAGCGGGAACTCGCTCACACGCATGCCGGATTTTCCGTGCAGGGATGTGGGCCAGCGAATCTGGCGACGAACATCGATGGTAACGACCTCATCGGTTTCACCAGCATTGCCCAGAACGACGGAGGCATCGGCTTTCAGGAGGTTCAAAAACAGCCCCTGGTAGTTCCCCAGGACGTCGAATCTTCCGTCCTTAAGGCGTTGGATGCGACCGTCGTGGTCCGTGAGTTCTGCAAGCCGTTTGATGGCTGCTGCCGATCGTTGCGAAGTGACCCCTTCTCGTTCTTGCAGGGCTTGGAGGGCCGACTCCAAGCGCTTGAGTTCGCCCATACCCGATTCTGCGCCTCGGTGGATCGCTTGGAGGGTGGCGATCATACCGTCCATGCCGTTTCGAATCCGTTCGGTCCAACCGCGTGCATCGGCGTCATGGTACCTCGCCAACCCACCTTGTACGTCAACGCCTTCGCCGCGAATATGAGATACCAACTCCCGCCGAGCCTCGGAGTCCAGGTGGAACAACCTTGGGTCCCGATAGTGGAGATGAAACCCGCGGTGGCCAGAGAAGGTTACCTGGAGGTGGTCTTCGCGAAAACCGAACTCGGGTTGAAGAAAATCATTCCAGAGCGTCCAAGCCTGGTCTTGAATCACTTCAAGCATGCCCGGGAAATCTTTGTCGGTGACGCCCGGTAGATGGTCACCGTCGAGGTCAAAAATCAGGTCTGCGCCCTTCCACAATTTGTCGGCCATTTTGAGTTCATGGGGCCGCTGCCAGTAGGCGGTTGAGTAGAAACACGAGTGCATCGCACGCTCTGAAAGGAAGCGCTGGACCTGAGATACATCGGAGAATGATTTGTGACGGAGAGGCGGTGCGCCGCCAAAAGGGATGAACATCCATTCACGCGTGCGTATCCTTGGCGGCGACCATAAGGGAGCCTGGCGGTAGTATTGGCCGAAACGATGCGCAACCTTCGCCCAACCGCTTGACATCGCCGTCCCCAACCTACACACAGGGTTGAGGGTTCTTGAAGACGATTGTTCTAATCGCCTTTCATCCAGAAACGCTCGTCGGCTTGCGCCACCTCGGTGGAGGTGTCGGCACCGGTGGCCTCGACGTAATGTTCCCAGCACATGTAGAACTTATCGACCACCATGGCGTTTCCGAAGGTCAATCGAACGCCGCATGAATGACAACGCGGTCCGAGTTCGCCGTTCGGGGCTTGGGCAAGTTGAATGTGTTCGTGGGGCACGTTACTCCTTCCTGAATCGGGCTATGCATCCTAGTCTTTGAACTTGAGGTCGCGGTCACCATTCGGTTTCTGCAAATTCTGCCCGCTGAACCCAAGCGAGCAAATCCAAGGCCACGACGCAAGATTCGGCCACTTCGGGAAGGGGGTCTGAGGCAAACCGTTCGAGAACAGGAATCACAGAGCGGTCCCCGATGGCGCCCATGGCTTCAGCCGCTTCGTGCCGCACCATGACATGTTCATTTTCATCTTCGAGACGTTGAATGAGGGTCGGAAGGGCAACAGGATTCTGCATCTGTCCGAGAACATAGGCAATTTCATGGCGTAGTAGCGCACTTTGGCTTGCAAACCCGGTGCAAAGAGCGAGGCATGCGGCGTCGGTGCTTTTGTTCCTCAAGGCAAAAACAGCTCGCATGCGCTGAAACATTTGCTGATCTTCATCGCAAAGCGTCGTGGTCCAGTTGTGAATTTCACCGTCCTGTGCTGGCGGAGCGGGGTCCACCGACCCGTATTGGCTGACTTGTGGACGAGGTGCGTCAACGTCCATGGGAATCCCTCATGCGCCAATGAACACCATCGAATCGGTATCAAAATCGTCACGAATAAGGCCAATTTCCTGACCTTCTTTGATGAATCGTTGAATGGATTTACGGCCTTCATCTCGGTAGTCGATGGTCCTGTCGTTCACGTACATGCTGACGAAGGCTTGATTGGTTTCGTCATCGATGCCCCGCCCCCAAGCTTTCGCAAACTCCAACGCTTCGTCAGGGGATTTGAGCGCGTACTCGATGCTCATTTTGGTGTATTTCGTGATGTCCTGCATCACGGATTCCCCGAGGTCACGGCGAACCACGTTGCCGCCAAGCGGCATGGGCCAGTTGTTTGTTCGCCCGTTCCACCACTTTCCAAGATCGACCAACACGTCCAGGTTGTGGTCAACGTAGGTGAGTTGCCCTTCGTGGATGATGAGTCCGCTGAGGTAGGTCCCGTCGAGGATTCGAGGGATGATTTCGTCGAATGGAACAACCGCAACATCAACGTCACCCCATGCAAGCCGGAGTCCGAGATAGGCGCTGGTTTTCAAGCCCGGCACGGCGATGGTGTTCGACCGTGCTTCGGCCTCGGTGACGCCATCCTTGCAAACGACCATGGGGCCGTACCCTTCGCCCATCGATGCGCCACAGTTCATCAATGCGTAATGGTCAGCGATGTCTGGGTAGGCGTGGATGGAAACGGCTGATACTTCCAAATCTTGGTTCATGGCGCGATGGTTGAGCGTTTCGATGTCTTGGAGTTCGTGGACAAAGTTGTAGCCCGGTGTGGGGAAGGCCCCAGTGGTCATGGCGTGAAACATGAAAGCGTCATCGGGGTCAGGGCTGTGGCCAATTCGCACGATTTTATTGCCATCTTCATCCAGAGGAAGTTCAACCACCATAGGCATTCCAAATCGAACCCCTTCAAGAACCAACCGTTGGAAATTCAAAACAACGGTGCATCAAACAGAAGCAAATTCAGCCTCACTTTTCATGTTGCAAGCGTGCGAAAGGAACCGAAACAAGCCGTTGAGGTGGTGTGCGTCGAGTCGGTTGAAGACCTCGCCGTAGTATTGGTCGAGGCGTTCGTAGGCGAGGCCGGATTTTTCCATGGACCATGCGATGACCTCTTCACGGCGAGAGGGTTCAGACTCAAACGCTTTGAGGTTCTTGACCAGGGATTGGTGGGCTGTTTTGAGGGCTTCGATTGGCGTGTCTTTTCGTGCGACAAAAACACCAAAAATCATCGGAAGACCCTCGGATTCCATCCAAGCTTTACCGAGGTCAAGTTGCACCATTTCGGGAAATTCTCGGGCAGCCTCAAGGGCCCGATCGCCAATCAACAACGCACCATCAGCGAGGGACATCATGGCGTCGTAGTCTGGTCCGGTTTCAACATAGGTCATCTCCATGCCTCGTTGCGAGATCAAATACTTGAGCAGCGCTACGGAAGTCGCTGAATCCGATGGAAGGGCGACGGTTTTCATGTCTTCAAGTGGAATGGCCCCGAACAAGAGGACACTGCCGACTTCGCCTTGACTGCCGATGCCGATGTCGGGAAGGAGAAGAAGTTCATCGGCGTGTTTCGCATAGTCCGCGGCGGGGATGGGCGCAAGGATGCAATCCTTTCGTAGCACATGACCTGTCAACCATGACGGGGGTGCTGCGAGCACATTCCAAGACCCATCAAGCCCGTAAAACAACGGGTCGCAGTTGATGAACGCCACCCTGCCGATGGTTGACAGCCAAGTGGGTTGTTCCATTCGACCGCCTCATTGCGCCATCGTTAGCCGGCGTTGCTTTGGTTCTGGAGCGGTGTACGGCGTGAATTCGCTGTAAACGGTGTTCCGCTGCACGGGTTCGCACCCTGCATCCCGTATGAGGCGGGCGAGACGAGAACGGTCATGGTCGAGGGGGGCTGTGGACCCTGCGAGGTGCATGATGGCTTCTTTCTGGACGGTCCCGTCAATGTCATCAGCCCCGTATTGCAGTGCAAGTTCGGCCACGTGGTCCCCGATGTTCATGCGGTAGGCTTTGATGTGGGGTATGTTGTTCAGCATCAGTCTCGAGACAGCGATGGTCCGGAGGATCTCCGAACCCGTGGCGAGTTGAGCTTCAGGCAAACGGGTGTGGTCCGGTAAGAACGGGTAAGGGACAAAACACTGGAACCCTCTTGTCTCGGCTTGCAGATCTCGGAGGGAAATCATGTGCTGCAGGCGCTGTTCAAGCCGCTCAACCGTTCCGAAAAGCATGGTGCAATTTGATGGAAGCCCCACTTCGTGTGCCTCCCGATGGATTTGCAGGTATTCTTCTGAACTTTCTTTGCCATTGCATATGATGGCCCGCACATCATCGTCAAGAATTTCAGCACCACCCCCGGGCAAGGAGGTCAAACCGGCCTCTTTCAAGCGATGAAGGACCGTCTTTGTTGTTGTGTTGGAGATTTGAGCAAGATGCTTGATTTCCACAGCCGTCAAGGCCTTGATGGACACATGTGGATGGTTAGTCTTGACTTTTCGAAACATGGCCTCGTAATGACCAACATCCCATTCGGGATGCAGGCCACCCACCGAGTGCACTTCGTCAACGGCGTGGGCATATTTCCCCAGGTCCTCGACGTACTGATCGATGGACATGGCGTAAGCGTCCTTCGCTTTTGGCCCACGCCGAAACGCGCAGAACCGGCAAGCAAGGACACAAACATTGGTTTGGTTGATGTGGACGTTTGAATTGAAGAAGGCTTGACGGCCAAAGCGCGCTCTTCGCACGGCGTCAGCAAGGGCGCCCAATTCGGGGAGGTTTTGATGTCGGTAAAGCGTCATGCCGTCCTCGAGGTTGAGCGGCGTGTTTGACCGCAGTTTCTCAACCAAGCCTCGAAGGTTTGCGGACCAGGCACTGGAGTCGGCCAGTTCAGCGCTGAGGTGTTGCAACCAGTCTTCCGCTTCACCAGCAAGCGGTTCGGGTGAAACCGTGGCTTGCATGACAGAACCACCGCCGGGGTGTTCATGAAGATGTGCTTTGAACCGTCAACGGGTTCTGACAGCGAAAACCTTTGACTTCACCAGCAGTTTACGGAACTCTTCGATGATGAACACGCCTGAGGCCACCATGACAACGATCGCCCAATCGCTTGAGGAAAGGGTCGTTGTTGAGAGGAGGTTGCCCACTTGAATTCCGACCAAGGGGATGGAGGCGTCAGCGAGCTGAACAAAGAAAAGCAACAAGCCACCGGAGATCAAGAGAGCGAGGTTGATGGCTCGATTGGAAAACAAGCCCAATTCAAACACGGACTGATCGTTTGACCGACAATTGAGAACATTGAACAACTGGAAGACGATGAAAACCGAGAACGTCATGGTTTGCGCGTGGGCAAAATGACCGTCGGCGTAGACCTGCCAGTCGTTGATGGCGTCAACATCACCAGCGTTGCACGCAGCGACATCAAACGCTGTCGTGGCCGTTTCGCTGGGGAGCAATTCACACTCCGCCAATCCGCCTCCAGCAAGGTAGAAAATCGCAAGCGTTCCCGTGACCATCACGATGCCGAGATAGAAAATGAGCGAGATGTCCTTGCCGTTAGGGAGGCTCTCATCGACAGGGCGAGGCGGTCGGTCCATCACGTTTCCATGCTTCTTTTCGACCCCCAAAGCAACCGCTGGTGGGCCGTCCATCAAAATGTTGATCACCAAGATTTGGGTTGCCGTCAGCGGGATGGATTCTGGCCCAAACATGACGGTCGCCAACACCAAGAGCAAAACGGCAGCGACGTTCGTCGATACTTGATAGCGGACAAAGTTCCGGATGTTTTGGTAGATTTTCCGCCCTTCTTCAACGGCATGGACAATGTTAGCAAAGTTGTCGTCTTGAAGCACCATATCGGCGGCGTCCTTTGCAACGTCCGTTCCTGCGACGCCCATGGCGATGCCAATGTTCGCTCCCGACAAAGCCGGTGCATCGTTGACGCCATCGCCGGTCATCGCCACGATTTCACCTTGTTCTTGGAGTGAGGAGACAATTCTCATTTTTTGGTCCGGCGTCACGCGAGCGTAGATGGACACGTTTGCGGTGGCGTTGACCAAGGCTTCATCGGACATCTCAGAGAGTTGTTTTCCGTCCAGTGCACCGAGCGTGCCGCTCTCGATGTCAAGTTCCCGTCCAATGGCTGCAGCCGTCATCTGTTGGTCACCGGTGATCATCTTGACTTTGATCCCAGCCCGTTGACAGGTGGCGATGGCATCTTTGACTTCGGGCCGAGGTGGGTCCATGATCCCGATCAAACCGAGGAAGGCAAGGTTCGACTCGACGGTTTTCATGTCGTCGATGTCTTCCTCTTTTCCGAAGGGCCGAGCAAAGAGGCCGATGACACGCATGGCTTGGTCGCCCATGCTTTCGTTCATCGCCTGGATGGAATCGCGGTCGGCCTCGGTCAGCGGCACCACTTCGTTGTCGACGATTTTCGACGTCATCAGCGACGCATAGCCTTCAACGCTCCCTTTCGAGAACACCCAACGCTTCCCTTGATATTCGTGAATGACACTCATCCGTTTTCGGGTTGAATCAAAGAAAAATTCGTTCACGCGAGGGTGGCGGTGTGAGAATTTCTTAACGTCACCGTTGATCTTCCAACCAGCCACCGCACATGCCGAATCGGTCGGGTCGCCAATGGCCTGCCAGAGCCCGTCGGCTTTGGTGATGGTGGAATTGTGACACAGCGCAAGACCAGCACTCAGCAGACGGAACGCCATGTTGGATTGATGCGCTTGAAGATCATCATCGGTCAATTCCACGCCGTGACGAACGAGGTTACCGTTTGGCTTGAAACCCTCTCCAGAAACGCCGAAGTCTTCATCCAGCGTGAATATTTGCCGAACCGTCATCTGGTTTTTTGTGAGCGTTCCTGTTTTGTCCGAGCAAATGACCGTCGTTGAACCGAGGGTTTCGACCGCCTTCATCCTTCGGATGATGGCCTTGTGCCGCGCCATGTTCCTCATGCCCAATGACAACGTGATGACCAGGATAATGGGCAAACCTTCGGGGACGATGGCCACGAAAATCGCAATGGCGACAATGAATTGCTGAACCGCCACTTCCTTGAGGTCAACCCCTGGTCGCCCGTAGGAAACGATGAGGTTGAGGCTCACGAGGAGAACGGCAACGATCAGCGCAATGAAGCCGAGGAATCGTCCGAGACTTTCGAGTTTCAGTTCGAGAGGTGTTTTGGGCGTGACGCTGTCGGCGATGTTTTGAGCAATTTTTCCGAGTTCTGTTTGCATGCCGGTGGCAACGACCAAGCCCAGCCCTCTTCCTGATGCGACGGTGGTGCCCATGTAGGCCATGTTTGTACGTTCGGCGAGAACCGTTTCTTCGGGCAAGGCGTCAACCGTCTTCCGCACCGTGAGGGATTCGCCCGTGAGGGTCGATTCGTCAATCTTGCATTGCTGTGAGCGGAGCATGCGAACGTCAGCGGGTACATTCAATCCTTGTTCCAGACAAACGATGTCTCCAGGCACGAGTTCAGAGGTTGGAATTTCACTCTCAAACGTCCCGCGAATCACGACACATGTCGAGATGGACATTTGCTTCAAAGCGTCCATAGCCTGCTCGGCCTGTCCCTCCTGCCAGAATCCAAAAAATGCGTTCGCGGTAAGGACGATGCCGATGAAGATGGCGTCGCCGGGTTGGTCCGGATGGATCGCAAGCGCGACCAAGGCTGCTCCGATAAGCAGGTAGTTGAGTGGGTCGTTGTATTGCGAGAGAAAACGGAGAAAAGCAGGTGTTTTTTCGGGTTCGGCAAGTTTGTTCAAACCGTATCGCTTGGTACGTTCAACCACCGCATCGGTGCTGATGCCGTCCATTGAACTGTCTTGTTGAACGATGCTTTCCTCGGGAGAAAGGCCGTGCCAAATCGTGTTCATTTGAGGTCACCCCGGGCTTTAGTATGGTCTAAAGCGACTTCAAGGTGCCTCCGTCTCTCTATTATATTGCAGGATGGGACCCCCATCAAAGACTCTATATTCTCTAGTGATGATTTCATCGCAGTCTATACCTACTGAAACCGTGTGGCCGAGCCATGACCGGTGCAAATGAGCCGTACATCTCCCCCGAGGAGACGCCCCTTGAACTCACGGCACGGGTCATCGGCGTTGGTATCGTCCTCGGCGTATTGATGACGGCAGCGAACGCCTACTTGGGCCTTTATGCAGGCATGACGGTTTCAGCCAGCATCCCAGCCGCTGTCATGTCGATGATCATCTTGCGGACCATGTTCAAGGACGTTTCAATATTGGAGAACAACGCTGTTCAAACCATGGCGTCAGCGGGGGAATCCCTCGCAGCAGGCGTCATTTTTACGGTTCCTGCACTCCTCGTCATGAACCTCTGGACGAGCATCCAGTGGATGGAGACCCTGATCATCGCTACGCTTGGTGGCTTGCTCGGGACGATGTTCACCATTGCCCTTCGTCGTCTGTTCATTGTCGAGGAAGCGCTTCCCTATCCCGAAGGCGTCGCCTGCAGGGAAGTGCTGGTCGCAGGAGAAGAAGGCGGTGAAGGTGCGCTGGCGATCCTGTACGCCCTGGCCATTGGTGGTGTTTACGGCCTCATGGTAAAAGGGTTCGAAGTCACGCACCACACCGTTGAAGGTGCCTTCTCGTTCATCTCAACCCGACTTTATGCAGGCATGGACCTTTCCATCGCCCTTCTCTCGGTTGGATACATTGTCGGCATTCGAATCGCTTCCTTCATCTTCTTTGGTGGTGTGCTTGGGTTTGGGCTTCTCGTGCCGATGTACGGCTTGATTTACGGCTGGCCAGCAACGGATTCGCTGGTGGATGGTTTCTACAGCATTTGGTCAACACAGGTCCGGTACGTCGGTGTTGGTGCCATGGTTGTGGGTGGCGTGTACACCCTCTGGTCAATGCGAAAAACCATCATCACGGGTCTCTCGAAGGCCTTTGTCAAGGCGGAAGACAACGATTTGCAGTTGCCACGGACCGAGCAGGACATCTCCATGAACATCGTGTTTGCTGTCTGCAGCGTTTTGGTCCTGCTCACGTTCTTTTTCTATTGGTGGGCCACAGAATCGTTGGTCCTCGCCCTTGCGGGGGCCCTCTTCCTTGCCTTTGTTGCGTTCTTCTTTGCAGCCGTCGCAGGCTACATCGCCGGGGTTGTGGGCTCCTCAAACTCGCCCGTCTCGGGCATGACGATTGCGACCCTCCTCTTCACGGTGGGCTTGGTGTACATCGTAGGGGATGTGATTCTGGGCATGGCCCGTCAGGACCTGATGTACGCCACCCTCCTTATCGCCGCCATCGTCGCATCAAGCGCCGCCATCGCCGGGGACGTGATGCAGGACCTGAAGACCGGCCACATGCTTGGGGCGACGCCCAAACGCCAACAAACAGCCGAGATCATCGGTGTCCTCACCGGAGCGGTCGTCATTGGGCCGGTTCTTTCGCTTCTTCACGATGCCTTCCGAATTTCCCAGACAGCGTGTCAAATGGACCCCCTGCCCGGGGACCCCACGTGTTCCAAAGCGCTCTTTGCGCCACAAGCTGAACTCATCGGAGCCATCGTCCAAGGTGCCTTTGGAGGAGACCTCAACTTGCAGATGGTCGTCCTCGGTGCTGCGATCGCCGTTGCACTCATTCGACTTAACATGCCAGTCATGAGCGTGGCCATCGGCATCTACCTCCCACTGGGCCTCTCCGTCCCCATCATGGCGGGTGGTATCATCTCCCATGTGTTGCTCAGGAGCGCCCACCTTCGTGTGGACGGTGTGTTGCGAAGCGAACCATCACCCAGAGCATTGGAAGCGGCCAAGGAAGTCGAAAGCCGTGGCGTGCTTATCGGGGCCGGTTTCATCGCGGGAGAATCCATCATGGGCGTGCTCATCGCCGTCTTGATCGTCGCGAAAATTGACCTGCCCGAAATCTTCGGCATCGTGACCCTCAACAACGCCTTCTCGCTTGCGTTCTTTGCCTGGTTCGTTGGCGTCTTTGTTTGGCTTGCCTCTCGTGCGCTTCCTAAAGGTGGCACCCTGGCGGGTGATGCTGTCATGGTGACGGCCGACGCGGTCCGAAACCTCATCGATGCATTGCAACCCAAACGCCAGTGACCAAACCAGCGAGAGAAAAAAAGAGGGCACAACCATCAAAGGCCATCCACGAAACCTGCAACTGCAGGTGACCTCCCTTGACCGACGTCGACGAACTCAAAGAAACAGCCCGCCGTTGCCGTGTCCACATCGTGAACATGGTGCACCGAGCACAGGCAGGCCATCCAGGCGGCTCCCTCTCAGAAATCGACTTGCTTGTCGGCCTCTACAAAACGACCCTCCGTGTCCGTCCTTCTGAACCCAAGTGGGAAGACCGAGACCGGTTTATCCTCTCCAAAGGGCATGCTTCACCAGGCATGTACGCCATCCTAGCTGAAATGGGGTTCATTTCTGAGGATGACCTTGCATCCTACCGGGTTCTCGGTGGCGTCTGCCAGGGCCATGTTGACATGAAGTGGTGTCCGGGCGTTGACTTTTCAGCGGGTTCACTCGGCATGGGCCTTTCCTTCGGCATGGGTTCAGCCATTGCTGGACGCCTCGAGGGAAGCGAACGCCAAATCTACGTGATGCTTGGTGATGGTGAGATCCAAGAAGGAAGCGTCTGGGAGGCAGCCATGGCGGCTGCCCATCACGAACTTGGAAACCTCAACGTGATTCTCGACCGGAATCGAATCCAAAACGACGATTTTTGTGAGGCTCAAATGCGCATGTTTGACATCCCAGCAAAGTGGAGAGCCTTCGGATGGAACGTCAAGGAAATCAACGGTCACGACATGGAGGATATTTTGGATGGTTTGAACTTCCTTTCAAGCAGCAACGACGGCCCGTCCATCCTCATAGCGAACACCGTGAAAGGCCACGGCGTTTCCTTCATGGCTGACAACCCTGCTTTCCACGGTGCGGCACCAAACGACGAGCAACATGCGCAAGCTCTAGCTGAATTGGGGGAGGTGACCGGATGACCAAAACGGCGGCCACACGCGACGGATACGGCGAAGCGCTTCTTGAACTGGCGAGCAACCCCAAAGTGGTCGTGCTCGAAGCCGACCTTGGAAAATCCACGAAGTCCTTGCACTTCAGGAAAGCCCACCCCGAGCGAACCGTTTCATGCGGCATTGGCGAGCAAAACATGCTGCTGGTCGGAGCCGGGCTGGCCGCCTCAGGCTACATACCGTTTGCGAGCACGTTCGCCATTTTCACCGAACGGGCCTTTGAACAGATGCGCAACGGCGTCGCACGACCCAACCTTGCTGTCCATGTGTGCGGTAGCCACGGTGGCACCCACACGGGAACGGACGGCTCTTCGGCCCAATCCATCGAAGATTTGGCCATTTACCGCACCCTCCCCAACGTGGTGGTCATGCACCCAAGCGACGCTGTTTCGACCAAAGAACTCACGATTCAACTCGCTTCGCTCGGCTCACCGTCCTACATGCGGACGGCGCGCAACAAAACACCGGTCCTCTACGAGGGACGGGAAGATAAAATCAAAATCGGCAAGGGCGTTGTCCTTCGAGACGGAACCGATGTGGCCATCGTCGCCTGTGGCGTCATGGTTTCCGAAGCGCTGAAAGCCGCTGAAACCCTCGAGGCCAAAGGCATCCAAGCCAGTGTGGTCGACATGCACACGCTCAAACCACTTGATGGCGCGCTGATCGATTCGTTGGTGGCCTCGTGCGGCGCCCTGGTGACCGCAGAAGACCACAGCGTGATTGGTGGCCTCGGGGGAGCCGTTGCCGAACACCTGACCGCCAACACCTACGCACCTTTGGAGCGCGTCGGCGTGCAAGACCGATTCGGAGAGTCGGGTCAATCCGATGAAATGCTTGAACTCATGCAGATTTCAGCCCCTTACATCGTTGAGGCGGCAAAGCGAGCCATGGGCCGAAGGCCTGATGATGAAAGAGATGCAGCAGGGGAGGGTTCATAGAATCCCTCGCAGGAAACGGACCCATGGAGTTCTTCCTTGACACGGCTGACGTCGACGAAATTCGTGAAATCGCTGCTTGGGGCATTTTGGACGGTGTGACGACCAACCCCTCGCTCATCAAAAAATCCGGACGGGACTTCAAAGAAGTCGTCCGAGAAATTGCCGGGATTTGTTCCGGGCCCATCTCAGCCGAGGTGACCGCCATGGACACCGAAGGCATGGTCACCCAAGGTCGCGCTTTGAAAGCCGAGTTGCCGGAGAACGTCATCATCAAGATACCATGCACGCCCGAAGGGCTGGCCGCAACGAAGATCTTGAGCGAAGAAGGCATTGACACCAACGTCACCCTCATCTTTTCCGCCTCTCAGGCGCTCATGGCGGCCAAAGCTGGCGCCACCTATGTCTCCCCCTTCATTGGGCGCATCGACGACACCGGTCACGACGGCATGGAACTGATTGCAGAGATCATGAACACGTGGGCCAACTACGACCTGGACACCAAGGTGCTCGCCGCCTCTATCCGTCACCCCACTCACGTGCTGCAATGCATTCAACTGGGCGCCCACACCGCCACCATGCCTGCGAAGACCTTCCGTCAACTCATGGCTCACCCGTTAACAGATCGTGGCTTGGAGGGTTTCATGCGAGATTGGGCTGAGGTCGAGAAAGCCGGTAACGCCTGAAGTCCATCCCTCTATTTTCCCGTCGAAGCATGGCGGGTCATCGACCTCCGCTCACCGGGTTGGAAGCGCGAGGGCTCAATCAAGGTCCAAACTGGCCAACATCGACTCGAGACGCTCAACTTCATCGGTGAGTGTTTTCCGTTCTTTGCTTGGAATCCGCTGTTCCAAGCGCTCTTCCAGCGTGAGGATTTCTTCCCGAATAGCACGCCGTTGGCGGTCCAATCGCCTGTCAATCAGGTTCATTTTGGCCTTGGCGGCGTGCTGCTTGGCCTGCTTACGTTTCATGGCGTCGCTTGCAATGGCTTCTTTTGACTCCAATTCCACCGCAATTGGATAAGGAATGCTGATGCTTTCAGCCTTGAACTCAACATCGATTTCGGAAAGCAACTGGTCCCTTGCAATCCGACGGTCAGCCGCTGAAGACAACCAAACATACAAGCGATAATCTTTGGAAAAATCCCCAAGATTCGTGAGTTGAACGACCGGTTTTGGTTCAAGGAGCACGTGTTCGCAATCCTCAGCCACGCGAATCAAGGTGTGCTTCACGTGGGAGGAATCCTCGTCGTAATCCACCCCAACATCCACGGTCAAGACCACGCGTTTGGGGGAGTTATCGCCTCCACCTCGCGAGAAGTTTCGAATTGTGGAGTTGACCAATGAATTGTTTGGAATGATAACCAACTCTTCCTCCAAGGTCAGCAATTTGGTAGAGAGCATGCCCATCGACACGACGGTTCCTTCCACGTCGTCCACGAGAATTCGGTCGCCGGTATCAAAAGGACGGTCCAATGAAAGCATGAACGAATTCATGATGTTACCGAGGGTGTGCTGAACCGCCAAACCGATGATGATGGAAAACACGGCAAGGGAGGCAAGAATACCTGACAAGTCCAAATTCAGTTCATCGGCGATGAGAAAGACGGCTCCGGCCCATACCATACCACGTACGAGGAAAATGATGAGGGGATTGGAGCCCTCCACCACGACCGCTTTGCGGTTTTGAAAGGCTTCCAAGACCGAACGCAACACAATTTTCACCGTGGCCGAAAGGGCCGATGCTGCAAGAAGAATCATGATGGCGTTGATGTACACCACCGACTCCCGGGCCACATCGGGGTGAAGCCAAGACAATACCAGCTGCACCGCTGAGACAAGTGCGGTCAGGAGGATCCTCGTTCCGACGACATCGATGAGGTCGTCGTCCCATTCAGCTTCGGATTGACCAACGATTTTTCTTGCAACGCCCAGAAGGACTTTCTGTGTGAGCAATCCGATGAAACCGACAAAGAGGACGGCGAGAACGTATTTCCAATGCATTTGCAGAGCCTCGATGTCCGACCAAGCCAACGGAATGGTCATGCCTGCTATCACCGTTTCACCCATGTTATTCACCGCTTTCCTCTTTTCCAACTTGCAGTTTTTGGAGGCTTTGCTCCACCACATTGGCCCGAGTGAGGCGACCGGGGAAGGTGCCGACCAAGGCATCGAACCGGGCTTCGATTTCAGGCGTGAGTTTCGAGAGTTGAGCGTAACTGCGAATCCCCATGGCGTAAAGGTACATTTCGAGTTTATCCCCAATGCCCTTGAGCGATTTCAAGGAATCCGTTTTGACGGCCAGGCCACCCAATGCAGAAATGTCAAATTCTTGGCGAGCCCGCTGATGAAGGGACTCCAATTCGGCCTTCATTTCCTCGTCCTTGACGTCCAAATCATCCATCCAATTGGCGTCGTTTTCCCATGCAGCCTCCCGCGCTTCAATGACCGATGCAGCGATCGCTTGGTGGTCCTGCACCTCCATGTCCACGCCGGTGTGATTCGCAACCGCCTCATCGATGAGACGGGCGGTTTGGTCGTCCACTCGCGCCACTTGGGCCAGGGTGCGTACGCCCATCGCCTTCAGGCATGCGTCCTCTTCATGAGGCATCTTGAGTTCCTTAAGCAGGTCATCAACGTAAGTGGCAGGCCCTACCGTGGCTTGAACCGTGGCCGTGGCGGGGTCAGCACGCAACTCACGAAGACCATCCGCAAACGCATCGTCCGCCACCGGCGCAGGGCCCTTCCCGTTGACCATCCAGTGTTCGAAGGGATCGTTTTTGACCAAATGGTCTGGCAAGAGCGGGGCCACCGCTGCAGAAGCCGCCGCTCCAGCGATCGCCATCGGCCTTGCGGTGGCCGAGTCTGTTGCTGAGTCGCTGCCCACGTCGGCGGTGGTGTCGTGCGGGCCCACTGAACTCAGTTCAGCAGGCCTTCCAGAAAATCCGGGTCGTCACCGTCCTTGATGTCGTCAACCTCAAGGTCGTCGATGGCGTCCGTTTCTTCCGTGGTGGATTCCTGGGGAGCATGGCCGTCACCTCGGTCTCCCGAGCTCTCGGTGTCGGACGCCTGTTGACCGTCGTCGGCCTCGCCTTCGTCGTCTTCAACGGGTTCTTCGGACACCGCGTCATCTCCGGTTTCGTCTGAAAGCGTGTCGGCTCCATCAAGAACAGCCGCCTTCGAGCGACGGCTGCTGAACCGTTCCTCAACGCTGGAGTCCTCGGGCTTTCGGCGGACAACGGCACCGGCCTTGCTCTTGGTCGCACTGCCTGTTGCGAAGAGAATCGTCAACAGCAAGGTTCCGGCCAGAACGATCAGAACAAGCAGCCAAATTGGAACTTGGTCCAACGCAGAAGCACCTTCGGAAACCGATGTGGGCTCTTCGGTGACCTTACGCTCGCTGTTGTCGCCAATCCCGTTGCCGTTGAGGTCTTCCCATTCGGTTGCATCCAACGGGAAGGCGTCTGCGCCGTCCTTGTAGCCGTCATCGTCGTCGTCCTTGTCGGCGTTGTTGCCGATACCGTCGCCGTCGGTGTCCAACCATTCTGAACGGTTGAACGGCAGGTCGTCGTCTTGGTCGGCGTACCCGTCACCGTCGTCGTCCATGTCAACCACGTCGCAGGTGCCGTCCTCGTCAAAGTCGGCCGGCACATCGGTGCTGTTGGTGGCGTTGGTATCGCAGATGTACTCCAGCATGTTCGACCAACCGTCCTCGTCGACGTCATCAAGGTTGGAGGCCTCAAAGATGTCAGGGATGGTGTTGTTGTTCTGGTCGGACTTGAAACGGGGATCGAGCGGCCAAGGGTCGTTGAGGTCAGCCACACCATCGTTGTCGTCATCGGGATCTGCGTTGTCGCCAAAGCCATCCCCGTCGGAGTCCAACCACTCTCGTGGGTCGTAAGGGAAGGCGTCCATCACGTCGGTGTAGTTG
>JAYOHN010000017.1:0-33552 GCA_038118245.1 Candidatus Poseidonia sp. | reverse complement strand
CGGGACGACCGGAGAGATGGAGGGTTCCGTAACAATCGGGACGACCGCCGACGGGACGACCGGAGGGGCGGACGACGAGAGGGTGGGAATTTCAACACCAACGATTGGACGTGTCCGGCGTGCAACAATTCAAATTTCTCGTTTCGAAACGTTTGCAACCGATGTGAAGCTCCACGCCCCGGCGGAGGAGGAGGCGGTGGAAACAACCGAGGAGGCTTCCGGCGCAACGACGGGCACAACAACCGCGGAGGGTATCGCCAGCAGCGAAACGACGACCGCAGGGGAAGGGACGAACGGCGTAACGATGACCGTGGTGGAAGAGACCGTCGACAAAACGACCGTCGTTCATCATCCGACGGCGCTTACCGACGCTCAAGAGGCAAACGCTCGGGTCATGCACACAACCAACCTCCGAAAGACTTCAGGACGTCCTCGCCTCGGAAATTTGACCGGAAACGCGACGATTGAGGTGGAAGCATGGCTGCAGAGTCGCATTACCTCAACGCTTTGGAAGCCTTGGAAAACGGCGACCGAGAGCGTGCAAAGACCGAAGCAAAAAGAGCGACCGAACTGGACGAAGACCATCTTGAGGCTTGGTCCATATACGTTGAAGCGTGCCTGCCTCCAGCGGGCGTTGCTCCCACGATGAAAGACGCTGCAAGCGCCCTCTCGGGAGCCAAGCGCATCGTGGCTGCTGACCCCACCCGTCTGGACATGTGGATGCGTGGAGGACGCCTCCTCGCCGATGATTTGGGCATGCTGCACGATGCGCTTCACTGGTGGCAGCGATGTCGAGAGCACTTGCCCGATGAAGTCACCCCGGTTGTTGAGATGGCTTCCATTCTTGCTGACATGGGCGAGTACACGTTGGCCCAAGAACGGCTTCAGTCCATCCTCAACGACAACATGGACGTCGGCATTACCCAATTCAGGAAAATCAACGGCTTGCTGCAGCTCGTACGAGCGGCTGCAACCCAAGACCGGAGCGAAATTTTCCGTCCATACGAAAAGCACCACGACGGTTGGGCCGCCATCCGCCTCAAAATGAGGAAACCGCCGCTCTCCGAGTCCTTCATCTTCCTCGTGACCGCCGTCCCTGTCCTGCTCTTGCTGGTCATGCTGCTCGGTCGATTCAGCGCCCCCACCTGGTCGGCTGTTTGCTTGAACACGCTTGTCATCCTCATCGTGATCATGGTGCTGATGCGCAACGCCAAACGCTGGTTCCAAGTCTTTAACCGGCCGGCGTTCAACCTTCTCCGAGCGATGAATTTTGAGGCTGCTACGGGCTTTGTCGTGATGGACGAAGAAATCCGAACCTCCGTTCTCTACATGTACATCATGCAGCGGAAACCCATCTCATGGCAAGAACGCATGCTCAAAATCATCGACAAGGGCAAACCGCTCCCCAACAATTGGCGTTTGCTCCTTCCCGATTTTTCCTCCCATCTCGAAGGCGAGAGCGCTGAGGGTCACGCTCATGAGACGTACTCTTCCAGCGAAGAGGAGTAACCCCTCCCCTCATTGACCCGTCAACGTGCAGCCGTCGTTGCTGACAGCATGCATCACGATCAGCAGGCTCCACGAGCATCGGTGGCGCCGAGGCTACGAGGGACCCGCCAAGGCTTGCCCAACACATGATGCCGGATGCATCACCCGGCTCCCACGTTCCAAAGAGGAGTGTCCAAAGCAAAGATGAACCAGCCCTTGAGCAGACTCAGAGCCTTCCACGGCGCCGAACGGGACGACGAGCAGGTTCAGCGTCTCCGCATGTGCACATCCGCTAAACCATCTTCCCGATCGCCTCGGGACATCGGTCTTGGCCGTCCCTACTGTTGGGACTGAGCGTACTGAATGGCGTATTGTTGGGCGTATGCCGCTGCGGTAGCAGCGTCGTAGCCTTGACCCACGAATTGGTTGTAGTACTGTTCGTACACCGCTTGGTCGTATCCAGCTGCAGCAGGTTGCGCTGCAGCAGGTTGGGCCGCAGGTTGAGCGGCCGCAGCAGGTTGAGCCGCAGCACCTCCAACGTATTGCGCAGCGAAGGCGCGTGCCGTTTCTTCGGGATAGCCTTGAGCGATCAGTTGTTGCACGTACTGCTCGGTCGGGTCGAGGGCATCGGCGCCAAACGCACCTTCCATGCCGGCGAAGGCGTCTTCTTTGTCACCACCCTTGCGCATGAACATCAGGCTGCCACCGATGATGACCAGCAGAAGAACCACGCCTCCAATCAAGACCATTGGGTCCAGACCGGCCTCGGTGGAATCCTCTCCGTTGTTGGTTTGGCTGTTGTCCTTCCATTCGCCTGTCTCTGGGTTGTACTCCCAGGCACCGCTCCACTGACAGTCGCCGTTTGCATCGAGGATGAATTCCCCGCCTGCGGCTTCAGCGTCCGGGTTGGGTTCAAGGCCTTGACACGCTGGCAGGTTCAGCTCAATCCACTTGATGGTCACCCAACGCTCGTTGGGGAAGTCGCCTTCGTAGTACTTGATGTACACGCGTTGTGAGGTGGACTTGTTCGTGTAGAAGCCGTCGACGTTCAGCGTGATCTCGAACCGGTCGTTGTCGCCCATGGCGTCGCTCTTGCCCCACAGCCCGCGGGTGCTCATGTTGTACTTCATGACGGAGGATGCGGAGAAGTTCTCCTCAAAGAAGGCCGCTTCAACATAGACCTCACCGGTTTCTGCACCCGAGAGGACCATGCCTGAAATCGTGATCGTGTCAGCGTCAAACTTGGATGCATTGAGCTGCACGTTGTCCCACTGGATGTCGGGTTCTTCGTCGCCAAACCCTTCAGGGACGATGACGAAATACATCCGGTGCTTTTCGGAGAACTTGCCGGCGCTGTCGTAAACCACCAGTTCCATTCGGATTTGGTTCTTGGTCGAGCCGGTTGAATCAACGGTGACGTTTTGGAACTTGTAGGACCACATGCCGCCGCTGGCTGCGCTCTGCGTGAACGTGTGGCCGTCAAGGTCGAACGTATCGTCGCCGTAAGGGGCGTCAAAGAGCACTTTCCACTCGTAGGTTTCGATGCCGTTGCCGTCCAAAGCATCGGCGTCCGAAGAGTTGCTTGCATCGAAGTGGATGACCAACTCGGCATCCTCGCCTTCACCCTGAAGGGTGATTTGGTACACGTCCCAGTCAACGTTGGACACCGTCTTGGTGCCCGTGAATTCCACGTTGTCTTGGTAATCCGTACGGATGTCGATGGTAGCGTCGGCTTCGGGACGGAACTCGTCAGCGTACACGTCGTTGGTCTCTACGGTCACGTCGATGATGCGCGCGTGTCCGTTATCGTCATGAAGCATCAGCGTGATGTCCCACTGCTCGCCCTGTGCACAGCCGGTTTGAGATGCGAGGTCGGCCTTGCAGAACGTCATGCTGGGCGCTGCATCGGTGATGTGGCCGGTGACGCCGTTGGCGAGGCTGGAACCGTCCCAGTTGGTTGGGCCGTCGATGATCCAGTCCGTGTGGAGGGTTTCGGTGGTCGTGGTCGTGAACCCGAACTCAAGCGTTGCATCGCTCTTCATGTAGCGCAAAGCGTAGTTTCCGGTGCTCGGGTCAAGGCTGGGCACTTCGCCGTTGATGGTGAGGTCCAGTCCGTTGCCGAGGGTGCCGAAGCCCTCAGGGTACGGCGTGACTTGGTATTGAAGCAGGTTGCCCAACAACGGGAAGGTCGTGCTGTCGGCTCGTTCGGAGTGGGTGGCCACGTCGATGGTCGAGATGATCATACCGCCCGAGAAGTAACTGCAGACGCCGAGGACGGTGTCTTGAATGTCCTCGGTGGAGCGAATCAAGCGCTGGAAGTACCCACCGTCTTCCATGTAGCCGTCGCACGTCTCGGGGACGTTGTTGGTGCTCACTGATTTCGTGTTCAACACGGCTTGGGCGACACCGGAACTGGCGTCAAAGCCTTGGAAGGCGTTGACATCGATGTTGTCCATCACGGGGTGGTAGGGGTCAGCCAAATCCATCGTGGCGTAGGTCACTTGCGTTTCAGCGGTGTCACGGCTTTGGATGTCCAGCCCAAAGGGCAGGCGACCTGAAAGTCCCTGGTCAAGACCGTAGATTTGGCTTCCAAGAGGTCCGAGGTGGGCTTGCACCGTTCCACCGGCTGACATGAAGTTCTCCAGCACGGTTCGTCGTGCAGGCTCACCGATGTATTGGTAGTAACCGTCGCCGCCGAACTGCGTGTCCTTCGCGACGAGTTGTTCCTGCCAAGGCAAGATGATCTTGTCATAGTGCGTGAACCAGCCGGCGTCAAAGTAGGTGCTCCAGTCGTTGATTTCGTACTGGGTGTAGGTCATGTTGAGGATGGCCAGGTCTTCCTTGATGGCGGAGGTGCGGGACGACGTGTCCGAGAGGATGGCCACGTCCACACGGTCAGCAAAGGTTGCGTGGAAGTAGCGAACGTTGCCCGTTTCGCTGCCGTCCGAGAGACGACCGTAGAAACTGATGTTGTAGGTATGACCGTCAAGCCAACCGTTCCACGGCGTGAAGGAGACATCGGTTCGCTGTTGGCTTTCGAGCGACACGGCAGGACCGGAATCCACCAGGTGTGCCTGGCTGCCGTCGGCCATGTCGGTGACTTCCATGTAGAAGATGTAGTCGCCGCCAAGGACGCCGTTGGTCGCCTGAAGATCCCACGAGTGGGTGAGCGCAGCGTCGATGGGCAAGACACACTCCAGCGTTTGGTCGGAGTGGCACGTCAGGATGTTTGGCTTTCCAATGGAAATGTCGACGGATTCGACGTTAAAGATGACGCGCTCGATGTTGTTCGCCGTGGAGAGTTCGTTGTCGTTGAACCACGGCTTACCTCCCGTGGTGTTGTCAAAGACCGTCTTCACGTCCAACCGGTAAACACCCGAGATGAATTCGTGGTTGGCGATGGTGGTGAGCGCAGCTTCCTCAGCGTCAACGTTCATGCGAGAGGTTGAGTAGGTGGCGTCTTGAACGAAGGTGTATTCCTGGAGCGAGATGTTGTTGAAACCAACGCCTTTGAACCCGTCGTTGATGCCGTTTCGACCGTCGTCGTCGGATTGGAACTCAAAGTGGACATCCACCGTGGAACCTTGCAGGGACATGCATTCTGCTCGCCATTGCGTTGAATCCGAGGAAGAACGGTTCAGAACATACAGGTGGGTCAAATCAATGCTCGTGGTCTTCACCAACTCTTCGGTGTTGAAGAAAACGTTGTAATTGCCTGAACCGTCCGTGTTGGCTGGGTCGCCGATGAACTGCAGTTCGGTTTGGTCAATGGATTCGGTTGCGTTCACAATGCCGTTGCCGTCATCGTCGTTCTGACAGGTGCCGTCTTCGTTGTAGTCGTTCCACTGAGCGTAGACCAGACCGGTGTAATTTGTTCCGTCCTTGTCGTAGTCAACGGTCATGACCGCATAGTCGCTGGGGTCAATGTTTCCGTTTTGGTCGATGGTGTAGAACGTGTCAGCGTAGTACTCAAAGTTCAGCGATACAAAGTCGCCGCTCATGCTGGTCAGGTCGATGTTGGGGATGGTCAGGGTCTCGTTGGCCCATGCATCGTCATAACCGTTGGTGCCGGTGTCGCAGGGGTGGCCGAACCAGTAGGCGTTGTTGTTGAAAATCTTCGTTGAACACGTGTTTTCGTTGTATATCGCTCCCTTGGGTTGCTGATTCTCGGAATAACGGTAGCCTTGGGTGCCGCCTTCGAAGCTTTCAACGCAGATGGCGGACGGCGTTCCGCAGTAAACATCGGAGGGCGTTGCGGAGTAGACCGTGGCTTCGATGTCAAAGTCGACAGGCGTGTTGCCGTAGTTGTTGGTGGTCACGGCGATGTCAAAGAGCCCCTCGGCGTAAAGTCCGCCCGGTTTGAAGAAATCAATGGCTTCAACGGTTGGGTCGTACAGGTTGAACGGTGTGATGTACCCCACCGCATCGTCGTTGATGGCTTGCTGGTCCCACGCATTGTTGGAAATGGTGGCAGAAATTCGGTAGGTCGTGTCGTTCAAGAGGTTCGCAGTGACCGAGGTGGTGTATTCCTGACCGGGCTGGAGGTTGCTCAAAGGCCCGATGGTGGTGGTTTGCGTTTGGGGGTTGGGCAAAAACGCCGTGTTCTGCTTCCAAATCGTCAGGTTGTCAACGGCGAAGCCATCTCGACCGCTCCACCGAGTGTCGTTGTCATCGGCGGTAGAGCCTTCAAAGCCGGTGCGGAAACGGAAGCGGATATCAACGGTCTGGTCGGCCCAAGGCGAGAGGTCGAAGGCCCCAAGGTCTTCTTCGGTGAAGTTGTCCCATCCGTAAAACGTCCCGGGGGAGAAGATCCCGTAATAGACGATGTTTTCAGGTGCTGCTCCCCAAGAGTTGACTTTGAACATTCGGTCGTTGTCAAAGCCGCCCCAAATCGTTGCACCGGAGGCGCAAGCGCCTTCGATGGCCGCCTGTTGTGGGCAACCGATGAGGTTCCACCCCGTCTCGTCGCTGCCGACTTCAACGATGGCCAAGTCGTCCCAAACATCGCCTACAATGAAGCCTGTTCCGTCGGAGTTGCCCAGAGCGCCGAAGCCCAAGTGGCGGAAGAGTTCAACGCTCATGAAAGCGCGGTCGGCGCCCGTCAAGTCAACGTCGTTGAGGACCATGGCGTCGTCCCAGTTCTTCCCATAGCCGGTCCAAGCATCGCCTGAACTGTTGGTTTTTGTGTTCCCAGCCCACATGAAGTCGGTGGGGTTGAGATGGTTAGCAGACACGTTCGGGTCGTTGTTTCCGGCGGAGGAACCGACGGAGTGATTGGTCTCCAAATGCCAGTTGGTGGCGCCATCGACGTACTCTTCGAAACTCCACGAACAACCGGTTCCGCAACCGGTCTTGACTTCCGGTGAGTCCCAGTCGTTGGCGTACACCGTGGTGTTGGTTGAATTCGCCTCGTCGACGATCTTCAGCACGACATCGAGGTCGGCCGTCTGTCCGTTGAGCGTGTCCATTCCGGTGTTGGTGACCGTGATGTTGACCGTACGGCTGCCCTCGCCAACCACGCCGAAAAAGCGGTCGGTTGGACTGATTTCCAAATCCGTCACGGCGAGGTCTTGGTTGTCCATTTCCACGACCGTGAGGGTGTCGTACTGACCGGCCCAACCGAAGTTGTCCCGCCAACCTCCGAACGCATAGTTCGTGTGACCCACGACCAAGTCGGGGGCAGAAGAAGGCCCGCCCTGGAGTTGGCCTACGGCCACGGCGGACGGGCGGCGACCAGCGGGGTACGAGAGCGGGCTGACGTGCCCGCCGCTTCCGTCCGACAACGTCACCTGCACGGTGGTGGGGAACGAGAGGAAGAAACTCGAGGTGCTTCCGCCTGCGGAGTCGGTGGTGTTGAGCTGGTAGGCGATGGTGGGGTTCACGAAGTCCGGCTCGCCGTCGCCGTTGAGGTCGTCCACTTCGATGGCCCAAGAGATGTAGGGGCCAAAGTAGGCAACCTTGGAATTGCCAAAGGTTCCTTGAGCCGTGGCTTCTTTGTAACTCACGTTCTCCAGGTTCGAGTCCATCACGGCGATGGTGTCAATGTAGCCGTTTCCGCCGATGTCTGCAATGGCGAAGTCCTCGGTGGTGGCCACACCCATGTTCACGACGTGGGTCCCGGTTTGGCTGGTTCCGTAGGAGAACGTTGCAGGGTAATTTTGACTGATGCAGTCGTATTCAATGACGGTGATGTTGTCGTCGTTGCCGGGGTTCGTCACCTGTCCGGTGGAGTAGTCCAACCCCTCGCTGCGCAGCAAGAAGATGTCGTCGTCGGTCGTCGACGGGGCAGCGTTGCACCCAAAGGCCGGGTTGGTCTCGCCCCAATCGCCGACCTCGATGCTGCGGAAGGTGCTTTGCTGCGATGAGCCAAGCGTGGTGACGAAACCCTGGGTAGAGGATGTGATGGGGCCCTTGTAGGTCACCACACGCTGCGTGGTGATGTCGGCGAGGAGGTCGAGGACATACACGTCGTCGTTGCCGTCTTGGTCAGCGTCGCCAACGGCGATGTCCCAGACCCAAAAGTGGGTGAAGCGTTCGCCGATGGACCAGTCACGGTTTGAACAGCCACCGTTTTCGAGAATGGTGATGTTGCCGGGCTCGCCTGCAGGTTGGCCCTGATCGTTGGTCTTGAACGGGTTGTTCTTCTGATAAATGACGATGTCAACAGCGGAGTCACCGGTGAATTCACCGACCTCAACAAATTCCACGTTGGCGAATTCGTCCCAATCGGCGTTGCGGCTCTGGTTGCCCGCCACCCAGATGTCTTGACGGTCGTTGAAGTTGCCCAGGCCGTCGTTGTAGAGGATGGTCATGCTGTGGGTGCCGTCGGTCGCCACCGCCATGTCGTTGTGGCCGTCGCAGTCGAAGTCACCAATGGCGACGTCCATCGGGTCGCGGTTGGTGGTGTAGGTTCTGGCGACGGAGGCACTGGCGGTTGTGGCGAGCGCAGCCGTGGTGCTGAGAACCATCAAGGCGGTCAGGAATAGGCTGCGCATTCGGGCTTTAGAGAGGTCGTTTTGGGCAAGCATTGACATCACTTGCTTCGGCGAGCCCTTGTTGCAATATAATGCCTTTGTATTCTGGTTTGGGATTCGCCGTTCAGCGCACCGGTTTTGTAAAAAAAAGAGACGGGATTTTCCCCGAAGACGCACGCCGTTTCAAAACCGGCCGGCGAGCCATTTCGGTGAAGGCCCCCAACCCGTGGCGTCCCCGCCGTGAATTTTTACGAGTTTTCCAGCAGCAAAAAGCGATTGAAGCCAGACCTCGAGAGCGGTGCCTTCCCGACCCCCCAACTTGCTGCTGGCGATCTCCTCGATGTCTTCCGTGCTCAGACCGCTCATGCCGTGGTCACGAATCACGAGCTGGAGCAATTCCCTCAACCAAGCCTCTGCAAGTGGGTCGACGCTCGTTGCGCTGGCGACCGGTTGGGGCGGGTCAAGATCTTCGAGCATGCCCATGAGTTCCACAGCATCGGGACGTTCAGCGGGCTCAAGGCCAACTTCAGCCAGTTTGGCCTTCAAGTCAAGCTCGCCGATGGGGCGACGAACGATCGGAATTCGGCTCGGGTCGGGTTCAGGACCCATGTCGAGCGGTTTGGAAGACTCAGGAGCATCGTCGTCTTGTACTGGCGCTTCTTTTTGGCGTTTCAGGCTGACGCTGGAAAGGTTGGTTGCCTTGACCTCGGAGCCCACGGGCATCGTCCAACCCACGCCATCAAGGCCGAGTACAGCGACGTGTTGTTCAACCCAGTTAGCCTCGCCTTCAACGACCACGTTGACGTCGTGGTCGTCGGAACGGAAACGGTAACGAACGTTTCCTCGAAGTCCCGCCATCAGCCATCCGTCCGAATGCATGAACTTGAACCTGCTGGCCTCATTCAGCGGGTTGCGCCAGCTCGCGAAGAACCGTGTGGAGGATGCCTCCGTTTCGGTAGTATTCCACCTCAACCGGGGTGTCGAGACGCACTTGGGCCTCAAAGGCCGTGACCGTCCCGTCTTCAGCGGCGGCGGTGACGGTCAGCCACTGGAGGGGTTGAACCTCATCAGAAAGCGGAATGCTGTAGGTCTCCTGTCCGTTCAAACCAAGCGTTTCGTGAGACTCGCCTTCTTTGAACGTGAGCGGAAGCACACCCATGCCCACAAGGTTGGAACGGTGGATGCGTTCGAAGGAGGTGGCGAGCACGGCCTTCACGCCCAAAAGGTAGGTGCCTTTTGCCGCCCAATCTCTCGAGGAACCCGTGCCGTATTGGCTACCTGCAAGAACGACCTTCGGGGCGTCGATTTGGGCCGCTTCGTACACCGACATCACCTCACCAGACTCGTGGTTCAAGGCGAAACCGCCCTCTGTACCCGGTGCCATTTGATTTCGAATCCGGACGTTCGCGAAGGTCCCACGCATCATGATCTCGTGGTTTCCTCGCCGGCTCCCGAAGGAGTTGAAATCGCCCTTCGCCACGTTTCGCTCAACCAACCATTGGCCGGCAGGGCCGTCCGCTGGGAAGGAACCTGCGGGCGATATGTGGTCGGTCGTGATGGAATCGCCGAGTTTCAGCAGCACCTTTGCCCCTTCGATGGGTTGAATCGCATCGGGCGTGGCCGACAATCCGGAAAAGAAGGTCGGGAGTCGAATGTACGTGGAGGCTTCGTCCCACGGGTACAGCGGGGAGGCTTCGGCTGGAATGCTGTTCCACCGGGGTTCGTTCATGGCATCAGCGTAGCGCTGGCGGAACATCTCCGGCGTGATCACCCGCATCGCTTCCTGGATTTCGTCCTCGGAGGGCCATACATCAGCGAGCATCACAGGCTTGCCTTCGGTGTCGTAACCAAGGGGTTCGGAGGTCAAATCCATGTCGAGGTTCCCCGCAATGGCGTAGGCAACAACCAGCGGTGGGCTCGCAAGGTAAGAAGCCTTGACTTTGCCGTGAACCCTTCCCTCAAAGTTCCGGTTGCCGGAGAGCACCGACCCGACGATCAAACCTGCCTCGTCGATGGCGGCCTCAATGGGAGCATCCAACGGGCCGGAATTCCCGATGCAGGTCGTGCAACCGTAGCCCACGGTGTGGAAACCCATGGCGTTCAGGTCTTCTTGCAACCCCGTCGCCTCGTAATACTCGGTCACGACACGGCTCCCCGGGGCAAGCGAGGTACGGACCCAGGGTTTGACGGAAAGACCTCGTTGCCGTGCTTTCCGGGCGAGCAAACCAGCCGTGAGCATCACGCCTGGGTTCGACGTGTTCGTGCACGAAGTGATGGCGGCAATCACGACATCGCCGTGATTCAGGTCAAAAATTTCGCCGTTCATCTCAACGATGGCCCCGTTGGAAAGGTCTTCCTTGGCCAATCCATGGCCGTGATGGCCCAGATCGTTGGTGAGGCTTTGGGCAAAATGCGATTTCATGTCGTTGAGGTCCACGCGGTCCTGCGGGCGCTTGGGGCCGGCCAAGGCGGGCACGACGTCATCGAGGTTGAGCTCGAGAACAGCGGTGTAGGTTTTCTCTGCAGCGTCGTCACCGCACCACAACCCTTGGGCTCGGGCATACGCCTCAACACCTGCGATGGCTGCATCGTCGCGTCCGGTCAGGCGAAGGTATTCCACCGTGCGTTCATCAACGGGGAAGAAGCCGCAGGTAGCCCCGTATTCAGGAGCCATGTTGGCGATGGTGGCCCGGTCAGCGAGCGAGAGTGCTTTCATTCCGGGCCCAAAGAATTCAACAAACTTCCCGACAACCCCGTGCTCCCGAAGCATCTCCACGATGCGCAGGGTCATGTCGGTGGCCGTGACGCCGGGGTTGAGCGCACCCGTCAAGCGGACACCGACAACATCCGGAGCAAGCATGTAGATCGGCTGACCAAGCATGACCGCCTCGGCTTCGATGCCCCCGACGCCCCACCCGAGCACACCGAGACCGTTGACCATCGTGGTGTGTGAATCGGTCCCGACCAAGGTGTCAGCAAGCCACACACCGTCTTCTTGACGGGCCACGGTGGCTAAAAATTCCAGATTGACCTGATGGACGATGCCTCGTGAAGGGGGGACGGCTTGGAAGTTCGCAAGCGATTGTTGCCCCCATTTGAGGAAGGTGTACCGCTCCATGTTCCGGTGGTACTCGATGTCCAAATTCATGTCCAGAGCGTCGCTGTGAGCCCCGGAGACGTCCACTTGGACGGAGTGGTCGATGACCAGGTCAACGGGGACCTGAGGGTTGACCTTTTCAGGGTCCCCGCCCATCTCAACCATGGCGTCACGAAGAGCAGCCAAATCCACCACGGCGGGTACGCCGGTAAAATCTTGCAAAATGACGCGGGAAGGGCGAAATGGAATTTCGCTGCGTTCGCCGTTCGGTGACCATGCGGCGATGCGCTTGATGTCGTCCTCGGTGATGAGGAAACCGTCGTTGCCCCGCAAGGCGCCTTCGAGAAGGATGCGGATGGAATACGGCAGGTGGGCCGTCGGAATGCCGTTGGCGTCCAAGGCATCAAGCGCATAGTAATCGCCACCAACCTCAAGGGTTTGCCGTGCGTTAAAGGGGTCCAAGGTCGCCATGAACCGTGGGAAAACCCCCCCGTCTATGAAGAAAACCCCTTTCCTTTCAGCGCAGAGGAAGGCCGAGGCGAAGGTGGCCTCACCAGAATTGGTACCACGGCGTGGTCTGCGAGCCGACGAAGGTGGCTTTCACCAGCGTGACATCCTCTACCGGCTTGTCGTTGGCGCCCGTATCGGTGTTTGAAATGGCGGTCACAAGGTCGCATCCATCGGTCACCTTCCCAAAGACCGTGTGAACTCCATCAAGCCAGTTTGGACCCTGGCCGTTGTTGCTGTCTTCGGGGATGAGGAAGAACTGGCTTCCCCCGGTGTTGGGGGCGCTGGTCTTGGCCATGGAGATGGTGCAAACCTCGTGAAGCAGGCCGTTGTCCGCCTCGTCGGGGACGGTGTACGATGTGGCTCCAGCAGCACAAGCGGATTCGGTGGCCGTGCCGTCGCAGTAGCCAAAGAATTTCGCAGCGTGGCCTCCGGTCCCGTCGCCGTTGGTGAAATCCCCTCCTTGAATCATGAAATCGTCGATGACTCGATGGAAGATGGTCCCGTCGTACCGGCCTTGTTCAACGAGGAGTTTGAAATTCTCAACGTGAACAGGGGCGTCGTCCGGGTAGAGTTCAATGGTGACGGTGCCCGATGAGCCGCTGCCCCATGTCAACTCAAGTTGAACGATGTCGGTGGTGGTGTCCGTTTGGTTGGCGAGGTTGATGCCCGCCAGGACCAAGACGCCGGCGAGGAAGATCGCCACGATGCCTGCAGGGGTGGGCGTTCCGTCGTTCAACAAGCGAGGGAACGTCGTCTCGCTGATGCCTTTGTCCTGCATTTCGTTCAGCAAATCATTGTAGAGGCTGCCGGCCTTTTTGTCGCGTGGATTCTTCTTCGTCGCCTCGCGCAAGAGCGAGGCCGCTTTCCGGTAGGTGCCGCGGTTGCTGCCGCTTTTGGCTTCAAGCCAAGTGGCGTGGCCGGCCAGACGCAGCGTGGTGGGCTCCGACCCGTCCGGGTCGATTTCTCGGAGCATTTTCAAGGCAGCATCGCCCTTTCCCTTGGTGATGGCCTTCTCCGCTTTGTCCCAAGCCGTTGACATCTTGTCGTCCGCCATGAAATGCCGAAGCAAAGTTTGGTTTTGAGCCCTGCCCTTGCAACCCCTGCCGCCTGAGCACCAAAACTGAAGGAAGGGAATGTGAGGGCAACATGTTGAAAGGGTGCATGCGAACCCCAGCGATTAAGGACGAACCGCCCGTTCGCTTCAAGAGGCTGTTTTGCATGAGCGCCATCATCAACGACTTCACCATCAACATCGCAACGGCCAACGGAACGGGGTCGCAATCCGCCAACCTCATCCTCCTTCAGTCCCTTTTCGACATGGGGGTCCCGGTGAGCGGCAAGAACCTCTTTCCATCCAACATTTCCGGACTCCCCACGTGGTACATCGTTCGTCTTTCCGACAAAGGCTACCAAGCCCCCGGCGACCGAACCCACATCCAAGTGATGGTCAACCCTGCGACATGGGACGACGATCTCGCTGCTCTTGAGCCGGGCTCCGTTGTCATTTGGAACAGCGACACCAAAGGAAAAACCGTCGAGCGAGACGACATCATCTCCTATCCCGTCCCGATGAGTTCCCTGGCGCGCAAAATCAACCCGAAAATCGCCAAACTCGTCACGAACATCGTCTATGTTGGCGTCCTTGCCGAATTGCTCGGCATCGACCAAGCCTGCCTCGAATCGGCGGTCGCCAAGCAATTCAAGGGGAAAGCCTCGGCCGTCGAGTTGAACATCACGGCCCTCGGCCTTGGCAGGGACTACTGCAGCGAGCAGTTGACGAAAGAAGACCCGTTCACCGTCGAAGCTCGAGAGGTCACCAAACCCCAATTCTTCATCGAAGGGAACGAAGCAGCAGCCCTTGGTGCCCACTACGGCGGCGTTCAACTGCTCGCATGGTATCCCATCACGCCCTCTTCGTCTCTCGCAGAGGGCATCATCAACTACATCCCACGCCTGCGAACCGGCGAAGACGGAAAATCCAACATGGCGGTCATTCAAGCCGAAGACGAACTCGCTGCTGCAGGCATGGTTCTCGGCGCAGGCTGGGCCGGCGGTCGAGGCATGACGGCCACCTCAGGACCGGGCATCTCGTTGATGCAGGAATTCATCGGGTTGGCGTACTTCGCCGAGATCCCCTCCGTGTTTTGGGACGTGACCCGGGTTGGGCCTTCAACAGGGCTTCCAACCCGAACCCAGCAATCCGACATCGCCATGCTTTACGAGGGCAGCCACGGCGACACGCAGCACATCGTGCTCATTCCAGGTACGGTTGAAGAATGCTTCGAATACGGTTGGCGAGCCTTCGATTACGCTGAACGCTTCCAGACGCCCGTCTTCGGCATGAGCGACTTGGACTTGGGCATGAACCGATGGGCATGCGAAGGCTTCACTTACCCCGACCAACCAATGGACCGGGGCAAGGTTGTTCGGGAACGCGACGTCTTCGAAGCCTTCGAAACCTTTGGCCGCTACCTCGATGTTGACGGCGACGGCATCCCTTACCGCACCCTTCCCGGCTCGGGCATGGCCCCCATCCTCTACCGAGGAACGGGCCACAACCCGATGGGCGTTTACTCCGAGAAACCTGAAGATTACTACAACCTCATGCAGCGCTTGCGCAGCAAAATCGACGCCTCCCGAGACGCCCTTCCCGCACCCGTCTTGCGAGAAGAGGTTGAATGCGAGGTGGGCATCATCTTCCTTGGAAGCATGGAAAACTCCATCCAGGAAATTGACGATATTTTGGAAGAAACCGGGCTCAAGGTCAGCCAATGCCGTGTTCGCGCCCTGCCCTTCCACTCCGAGGTTGAGGCCTTTGTCCGCCGCCACGAGGTCGTCATCGTGCTTGAGATCAACCGAGACGGCCAACTCTACGGCATCCTCCGCAAGGAGTTGCCCAACGATTTGGTGACCAAGGTCCATTCCGTGGCGTACAGCGACGGCATGCCCCCCCGAGCCCGGATTTACGCCGAGCGCATTCAAGCCACCCTCGAGGAGGTGAAGCTATGAGCGAGAAACCCGCACGAGCCATCAAACTCAACGTCATCAACGAACCGAAGGACAGCTACACCGGTGGCCCCTCCTCGTTGTGCCCGGGATGCGGACACGACCAAATCTCCAGCGTCATCGTGAACGCCGCTTGGGAGAACGGCATTGAACCGCACCGCATCGCCAAGATGTCGGGCATCGGTTGCTCCTCAAAAACGCCGGCGTACTACCTCGGACAATCCCATGGTTTCAACACCGTCCACGGGCGAATGCCCTCGGTCACCACCGGGGCTTACGCCGTCAACAAGGACCTGCTCTACCTCGGCGTGTCCGGTGACGGCGACTCAGCGTCCATCGGCATTGGCCAATTGATTCACGCCATCCGCCGAAACATGGACATGGTGTACATCATCGAGAACAACGGTGTCTACGGCCTGACAAAAGGCCAGTATTCCGCCACCGCCGACGTGGGGTCCAAGAAAAAGAAGGGACCGGCCAACGAAACCCAACCCATTGACCTCTGTGCGTTGGCGATCAACCTTGGCTGCACCTTCGTCGCTCGCTCCTTCTCGGGTTCCAAGAAGCAACTCACGTCGCTGCTGAAGGCGGCGATGTCCCACAAAGGCTTCGCCCTCATCGACGTGATTTCCCCGTGCGTGACGTTCAACAACAACGACGAGTCCATGCGGTCCTACAGTTACGTGAAAGAAAACGAAGTGACCCTGCACATGGCCGACTACATTCCACACTTCAACCCCGTTGAGGAAATTGAAGTCCCCGAGGGCCACTTCAAGGACATCACGCTGCACGACGGTTCCACGATTCGCCTGGAAACCATCTCCGAAGAACACGACCCTGGAGACGCCATGGCGGCCTTGACGGCGTTGCATCACGCCGAAACGGGCGGAAAGCACGTCACCGGTTTGCTCTACTTTGACGCCACCAAGCCGTCCCTTGCCGAAGACTTGGGCCTGGTTGACGAACCGCTTCTTGATGTCCCCGATGAGGTGCTGCGACCAAGTCAAGCCTCTCTCGATGCTTTGAACGCCGAGTTTTTGGCGTGATGGGCTTTTGAGGCGACCTCTCATAAAGGAGCAGGTCAAAATGAGGACACATGGTTGAACCTGTTACCACAGCGACCAGCTTAGGATTGGGGTCGGCAGGGCTCTACTTGTTCGGCCGGTACTGGACCAAACGGAGCGCTCGTTTGAGGGCGCTTGCGCTGGCTGAAAAGTACAGCACCACCACCCGAATCGGCGCTCATGAGGGGCGAATGCGCCTCTTGGTGAACCTCCCGCAGGTCGGCGAAGTGCCCACCAACGAACAAAACGCATGGCGAGAACGCGAAGAGCGGCGCAATCGAAACATCATGGAACTCGATTTGATCCAGCAAGTCCCCGAGGAGAACGCTGAAGCGGTGGAAGACGACCCCAGCGACGACGAGCGCCTCATGGAACTCGAGGCCCGTTCCTCGTGGATTGAATCCAACGAACCTCCGATGAACCAGCACGCCGCACTGGTGGCCGAAGAGCAACTTGGGAGCGGCGTGGTTATCGCCGAAAACAGCGACGAAGAACTAGAGGTCAACATCGACGAGCGCCTTGAACGCGAAGGCGGCGCCTCGGGCGTGGTGCAAATCTCGTTGGCTTGGGACGATTACAACGATTTGGACCTGCACGTGTTTTGTCCATCCGGCGAGCGGATTTATTTCAACAACAAAACCAGTGATTGCGGCGGCGACCTTGACGTTGACATGAACGTTCGCCCGGTTTCAAACACGCCCGTAGAGAACGTCGTTTGGAAAGAGCAGGCTCCGCTTGGACCGTACAAAATTGGCGTTCACTTCTACAAACATCACAAAAAACGACGCACGAAGCGAACCTGTTCCTACCGATTGCGCGTCGTGACCCACGGTCGGAGCAAGGAGTACATCGGGAAGATCAAGTACGGCGAGGCCATGCAAATGGCCACCTCGTTTGTGCTTGAGGAAGCGCCTTAGGCGCGGCCTTGCGAAGCAACCCAAGCCACGGCCCCCAACGGGCCTGCGTCTTCAGCCTTCGTTGCCTTCACGAGTTGAGCCCTCGTGGAAAACAACGGAGCGAGGTCCGACCAGTGCTCGGTGATGCCTCCACTGACCACGATGAGCGATGGCTCAACGCGCTCTTCAAGAAACATCAACCCCTCCTGAAAACGGACGGCCCATGCTTCAAGGTCAAGGCCCCGTTCCCGACGCGCCCGCCCCGAGAGGTGCTCTTCAAGGAGGCCTGGACGGGAGGGATGCTCGAGACGCCCGTATTCCAGATTCGGCTCCAGAGCACCCTCGCGATGAACGGTGGTTCCCAGCCCGGTCCCGACCGTGAGGGTCAGCACGCAAGCATGGCCTTCGTGAGTGGAACCAAAACGCCGCTCGCCTTCAGCGGCCGCATCAGCGTCGTTGAGCATGGCAAAGCGGCCGCCGTGAAACGATGCGAGGGCCGCCTCAACGTCAACCTCGCACCACGCCTCTCCGAGGTTCGGTGCGGTGAAGATTTTGTTGTTCACCACCGCCCCAGGGAATCCCAAACCGATGGGGCCGTTCCAGCCCCACGCCGCGAGCACCTCGCCAAGGTGAGCCAGGACATCGTCGGGGTGAGACGATGCCCGATGGTCGTAGATGCGAAGCGGTTGAACCGTGTCGCCCGTCCTGCTGTCGTAGACGCCGATGCGGAACCCGCTCCCGCCGAGGTCAATGCCCAAAGCCTGCACGGGTTCACTTCCCGGTTCCCAAGGCCTCCAAAACGGCCTCCACTAACGGCGGGAAGGTTTCGCCGTGAGGGTGCGGAGAAACCACGTCGGCAGCCGCTTCAACCTCCTCAAAAGCGCCGCCCACAGCCACCGACCAGCGAACCGATGCAAACATCGAAAGGTCGTTGGGCGCATCCCCGACGGCCAAGGCATCGTCCAGCGACCACCCCATGCGGTCGAACAAATCGGTCAGCCCCTGCCCTTTGCTCAAGCAGGGGTCCATGAGGTGGATGGCGAAGCCGGTTCGGACAACGCTCAGGTCGGCCCATTCGCTTTGGGCCAATTCGGATTTGATGGCTTGCAGGTCTTCGTGGGGAAAGAGGCACCATTCGCTTTCTCGCCATGCATTGGTCGCAATACCGACGCTGTCAAGGTCGGGCAGGCGAGAGGCGAGCCAGTCGGCGGCGAGTTTGGCTGAGCGACCCGAAGCGCGGACCACCGGCCCGTCCCATGCAGGGTGCCACAGCACCCCACCGTTCTCACAGCACATCGGCCCACTCAGGCCAATGAAACGCCACAACCCGTAAGCGACAGGCCGTACGTTGCCGGTGGCCAGCACCACCGGGATGCCGTGAGACTCAAGCCTGCGCAACGCCTCCACCGCCGGAAGGGAAAGGACCTTCTTGCCGTCGGTCACGGTGCCGTCGATGTCAATGACCACCACCTTGGGGGTCCATCCATCCGGTAGCCACTCCATGCATTGGGTCAAATGACGGACAAGGATGAACATTCGCCTTGGGCAAAAATGGACCCGGCGTGAGCGAGGATTGATGAACACCCATCCGAACCCAAACCCATGACTGGGGGGGGTGAGGAGGAGGTCTTTCTCTCGTTGGAAGACGATGACCCCGTGAAGCGCCCTGTTGCCTCACCCCCTGCAACGCCGCCTCCGCTTGCCCCGGTCGTGCTGGAAGACGAAGACGTCGTTGATGTCTTGGTCGGTGAACCCGTGGACACCACCTTCGTTGCCGAAGCCACGGGCTCGTACAACGTCAGCTGGCCGCTCTTGGGCATGGATTGCCCCGACTGCGCAGCCAAAGCCATGGGAGCGCTACGCCACATGAAACAAGTGGCGACATCCAACGTTTCAGCCACCTCTGGGGAAGTGAGTTTGGAGGTCAACCTCGAGGAAGGCCCGCTTTCGGAAGTGTCCTCCGTGCTGCGTTCGCTCGGTCACGCGCCCGACGTTGAACATCACGAACTCGTTGGCGTCCGAGCAAAAGCGGTGGCTCAACGCAACGGGGTGCCCGTTGCTCAACTGGAACGGGTGGTTCGAAGGCAACCAGGCGTGCTGGATGCAGAAATCTCGGAGGATGACCGCATCCTCGTCCAACTCGTGGCCAGTTCCCAACACGAATTGGTGGAAGCGCGCAACCGAGCGTTGGAACACGTGATCGGCACCAAACCATCCTTCGCAACGGCAACCTCAAACCGACTCCGCCCCGACCAGTGGCGACTCATCGGTGGAGGCATCGCCCTGCCGGTGCTTGCCCTGGTGATGGTGGCCGAGCTTCTCGGCTACCACGGTTGGTTGATCCCGGTTCTTGCCCTCCCCGGCGTTCTCATCGGTGGGCTTCAAATGTTCAAGGAAGCCGTTGCATCGCTTCGCAATTTCCAGATGGGGTTCCAGGTGCTCACCAGCCTGGCCGTGTTGGGTGCCGGGGTGCTCGGCATGTGGGAGGAGGCCCTGATCGTGACGATTTTGGTGGCGTTCACGGCGCATTTGGAGGGCGACGCCTTGCTCAAAGCGCGGGAAGCCATGCAGGGAGGTCTTGACCGTCTCCCCCGCACAGCGAGGAAAATCAACGACCCCCAAGCCAAATGCTTGACCCCCGACATGACCATTTCCGCACCGACCTCGGGCATTCAACTCCCCATGGCCGGCAGCCTCATGATGGCAGCCCCTGCCCCTTCCCAACCCGAATCGGAAACCGTCCCCATTGATTTGATTCGGCCTGGCGACCGCATCGAAGTTCGCAGCGGCGAACTCATTCCAGCAGATGGACGCATCCTGGACGGTCGAGGAGCGCTCAACAAAGCCCCGCTGACAGGGGAGTCGGTGCCCGTGGATGTGGGCCCCGGGGACGTGATTGAAGCCGGCCTGGTGCTGGCGAGGGGGCCCGTCGTTTGCGAGGTGCTTGCGGTGGGCGATGCGACGCGCCTCTCCGGCCTCATCGATGCCGTTCATTCGTTTCGAGAAGCCCCTCCTCGCCTCCACAGCGGCATTGAGAAATTCACGGCAGTTTGGGTTCCCTTGGTCCTCTTTGGTGCCTTTGCTGTATGGTATTTCATGTTCCCCGACAACTGGAAAATCATCCTCCTTCTTTGGGTGGTTTCGTGCCCCTGCGCCCTGCTGCTGGCGACCCCCGTGCCCCATGCAGCAGCCTTGTCCAATGCGGCCCACCGTGGCGTCATCGTTCGCGGTGGCGATGCGCTCGAACGCATGGCGAGGGTGAACCACGTTCTGCTGGATAAAACCGGGACCCTAACGTCGGGGCGGCCAACCGTTGGAGAAGTGGTGCTTGGAAAAAATCGCCGAATGGACCCCGCACTCAAACTCATGATGGGGCTTGAGGCCCGTTCCTCTCATCCTTACGCCTTGGCCGTGATGGACCATTGCGCCGGCCACGACCTCGCACCGTCCAGCATCAGCGGCCTCCAAGACATCGATGCGGGAGTCCAAGGAACCCATGCCGGTAGCCCCGTGGCGTTTGTTCGACCTGACAAAGCGGCCTCGCTGGGCATCGATGTGGAAGCGAAGTTGGAGGAAGCGTTCTCAAAAGCGACCAAGGCCGGCCACGGCGCAAGCCTCCTTGCAAAGGACGGAAAGGCCGTGGCGCTGGTCACCTTCGTTCACGACGACACCCGTGACGGGTCAGCAGCGCTCATTGAATCGCTCAACCAACGCTCCGTGAACGTCGAAATCCTTTCGGGCGACCATCAGCAAGCCGTGTCTGAATTCGCCCGCTCGGTGGGCTTGGCCGAAAGCGCTGCACACGGCGGTTTGAGTCCGGAAGACAAGGTCAAATGGGTCAAAGCGAGGTCGTCCTCGCACGTGACGATGATGGTGGGCGACGGCTTCAACGACGCTGCTGCGCTTGCCGTTGCCGATGTTGGCGTCGCTGTCGGCACCGGTGAAACGGTCAATTTGGAAGCTGCTGACATCTTGGTTCCCGGCGACGACCCCCGAATGCTGACCGAGATGATCGACCTGGCTCGTCAAGCCCAACGCACCTTGATGCAGAACCTGTTTTTCTCCGTCGCGATCACCGTGACGCTGGTCGTGGCGGTCATCCAACAGTGGTACGACCAGCTTTGGGTGGGGGTCTTGATCCACGAAGCATCGGTCATCCTGGTGATTCTCAACGGCGCCCGCCTCGCGCAGAACGGACAGGCCCTTCCGCTGCTGAAAGAAACGCTGCGCACGATGGTCGAGGATACAAAGACGGCGTTTTCCTCCTTCCGTGCTCGCTATTTTCCATCCAAGGCCTGAGATGTTGCAGGCCATCCAAAGGGACATCTTCAAACCCTAAGGGCCTCTCTTCCACTTCGGTGGGCGAATGGGACGAGTACGAGGCGACCCCATCACCACCGCCCTCGCCCATCCCACTCGACGGGCTGCGTACATTGCGTTATGCAATGCGGAGGAGATGAGCACCGTTCAACTCCAGGAAGCGGTAGGCGTTGACCGCTACAACCTCTACCACCACCTCAAGAAACTTGCTTCCCTCGAGCTCGTTGAGAACCATCGCGATGAAGGACGCGCCCGATGGTGGCGCTCAAACAAACGCGTTGACTTGCCCGAACTGCTCCAGGCATCCGCTCCCGCCGCTGCTCCAACGCCAGTTTCACACACCCCTTCACCGGCCGTGACCGCCACGCTGGCGTCCCTGGCGGTGGATGAAGAGGGCCGAGATGTCATCGTGCTGAACCTGGAAGGTTCACGGGATCAGGTCAGCGCAAAGCAACTTCTTGTCCGGTTGTCCGAGGAATTTGGACTTGCTCTTGACGTGCCGTGGAATTTTATTCCCGAACAACTCGTCCTTTACTCCAAGAAGAAGTGATGGCTCATGACAGAAGCGTTGTCGGTTGAATCCAAGGTGGCGCCCCCGCCGTTGTCGTGTCCAAAATGCGAGGGCATGCTGCCGCTGGGTTTGGGTGACGTGACGTGCCAGTTGTGCGAAGCCCGTGTCCGCGTCGACCACGCCGTCACGCGACGAAAATGGAAGGAAGAGAAACTCTCTTGCCCCTCGTGTTCGAAGGTGTTGGTGGCGGGTGTTGACCAACGCCCTGCCCAGCTCAAGTGCGGGATGTGTGAATGCTATTTCACCCTCGAAGCGCAAACGCCTCGCGTGGAATTGGCTTGCCCTGGCTGCGAGCGGAACCTTCGCATGAAACGCCGTCCCGGCGAACGCAACATCGCTTGCCCGGCTTGCGACACCGAATTCGTGGTTCGATTTTGACCCCTCCGAGGCTTCGGGTAGGGTGAAAAAGCGACCGATTCAGCAGAGCGACCGTCGCGCTCCTTATCTATGAAGAGAAGCCCATGAAGAAGTGGATGGGATTCCAATGAGCACGAGCGAAAGCCATGACGGTGAGGCTTCCAACGCCCCACGTGACGGCCTTGATACGGGGGACAGGGTGACCCTTGCATCCTTGCGTTCTCAATTCACCTCGGCAGGAACCACGACGCTCGATGAGGCCGTTGGCACCCAAGCACGCTTCCGCCAGGAAGAGCGGTTGCGGGCAGATTTGCGACGAGAGCGCCGCCTCCGCCAACAAGCCATCACCGAGCGCGTGAACGCCATGAAGGCCAACATCGCCAAGGATTTGGCGACCCAACACGAACTCACGCTTGACGCTCTTGAACGCGACCTGCGAACCGAGATGGAGGCCGAGTTGGAATCCATGGAACGGGACGCTCTTGCCCACGAGGAATCCCGTGTCCGGCAGGAGTTGGACCTGCGATTGGAACGGCAGGTCAGCGCGCTGCACGAGCAGCACGGTGTTGAACAACATCGACGTCTCGAGGAGCGGAAAGAAGAGATCAAAGCCACCATTGAAACGCAACTTCACGAGGAATACGAGCGACGCCTCGCCATCCAGCAAGAACGCCTGCGTCTTGAATACAACCGAGAACTCCAACAGCGGCTTCGCAGCATTGAAGCGAACATCGAGGAAGAGATGCAGGAGCGGTTCGCCGCCATGGAGCGCCATGAAATCACCCGGCTCGAAGAAGGGCATGACGCCTTGTTGGCCGAAAGGGAGGAACAACTGAGGCGGGGCATACGAACCCGCCTTGAACAACAACTTCGCCAGCGACTGAAGCAGCGTGAAGCCCGTCTGAAAGTGGAATTTGAACGCCGCAGCCTGCGCCTTGAAGAAGACATTGCTCAACAATTGCAAGAGGACATCGAAGCGCAACTGCGCCGCGAAACCGAAGACATGGAAGGCCGAATGCGGGAAGACGTGGAGTTGGCCGTCGCGAAGCGAAGAGAGGAATTGAGGGTTCAGATTGAGCAACAACTCAACGAGCAACAAGCCGAACGGCTCTCCGAGCGAAAAGCACGCCTCAAGGCGCGATACGACCTCACCTTCAACAAGGCCGTCGACGACATTTCACGAAGCCTGCAAGCCGAAATTGAGGCCGAGCTTGAACACCGGATGGAACACGATTTCAACGCCTACCGACACGCCAGGGAGGCCGAAATACAGAACCGACTTTCGCGTTACCGGTACGAACGTGAGGCGGAATTGCGAGAGCAACTTGAAGCGCAATACGCAGCGAACAAGGTGGATTGGAGCGAACGGCTTGACCTTGAGTTCCAGTCCCGCGAGGCTGCTGCTCGCAAAGCGATCATGTCCGAGGTTGACGCCCAACTGCGCAACGAGCGCCTCACGCACGAAACCGACCTTGACCTGCTCAAAGAAGAGACAACCCTCGAACTCGAGGTGGAGATGGAAGAGCGGCTTCGAGATTTCAAAACCCGCAAGGAAGAGGAAGTGGCGACCCAACTCGAGCGCCAACTGGACAAGCGGGAAGAAATTATGCGAAACAAGGCGCTCATCGATGTGCGAAAGCGCGAGGCTCAGATTCGCGCCGAAATCGAAGCGCAACTTGGCTTGAAAAGAGCGGAAATTCGCGACCGCCTCAAGGGCCTTGCGGAGAAGATGGATTCCTTCAAGGAAATGGCCGAAGAAAAAATGCGAGAAGCCGTCACGTCTCAAATTCAGGGCGAAATCGATGCCGACGAAGCGGAATTGCGGTCTCGTGAACAGGAATATTCAACGCTCCAATCCACGGACACGAGGGCTGAGAAGCGCCAGAAGTGGATGCAATCGATTTCAGGACAAGCCCCCGCTGCATTCGGTGCAGGGGCCATGGATCCCTCGGCCTTGGGTGCTCGACCCGATGGGTTGGGGGCGGCTGCCGGACGACCGCTGCGTGGCTTGATGGGCCAGCAAACTCAGGAAGAGCCACGGCTCGGCCTTGGCGGCATGAGAACACCGATGACCAGTGCCAAACCGCTGATGGGCCAGACAGCCCCTCCGGCCGCCCGGAAGGTTCGCCAACCGCTGAGCCAACCCGGTCTGCCTCAACCCGTTCGCAACGTCAGGCAACCCATCGCTTCCCCCGACTTGGTGCCACAGGAAGAACGCGCCGTGGAAGAAGCGGTTGAAGAGACGGTGGCCGTTGGCGAAGAAACCAGCGACCTCTCCACCTCAGCGCCGATCGATTCGGAAACCCTGGAGGCACACATCACCGAGGAGCCCGACCACGTGGCCTCCGAACTCCATGCGGTCGAGGAAGAAGCGATCGAGGCTGTCGAGGAATCCGCTCTTGAGACCGAGGTTCACGACCTGGAGATGGAGGAATTGGCTTCCGAAGCGGTCCTTGAGGAGATGGAGGCCGAGCCCGAGCTGCCCAGCCCCGAACCCATGGCTCGGCCTGCGGCGCTCTTGAAACCCATCCGTGGCGTGCTCAAGCCGCTTGAGGCTGAGGAAGAGGTCCGTACGGCGACGCTCACGCCTGTGGGTCACATGCTCGTTCCAGCCAAGAAAGAGCGAGGTCCTCCGCCATCCTCATCGGTTGGGCAACCCAAAACGGCGACCTTGCGACCTGTGCGAGGAACCCTCACCCCGGTCTCCAAGCCTCCAGCCAAGGTGCTCAAGCCCGAGGACGATGACCCTGAGTGACATCACAGAAAGGCGTCTGGTTCATATCTACGGGGAGCCTCGTCTTCGGCATGAACAGGCTCATGGCGATGATGGTTGTTTTCATCCTCACGGCACAGGTCACCCTCACAGCCTCCGCCACACCTGACCTTTCAACGTTAACCGATGCGGGTCAAACCGACGAATTGAGCGCTCCCCTTGTGCTTTGGACCACGTTGAACGACGGAAGCATCCTGACCGTCACCGACGAAGGGAACGTGAGCCTCAACACCCTCAACCTCAACGGTGACCTTTCCCTTCAGTGGTCGGTGATCTTGGAGGTGGATGCGAACAAGGCACGAGTGGACGACGCCCAAGAACTCGTCACCGTGGCCCACCAAACCGGCGTCTATGTCGTCCAGATGAGCACGCAGACCGTGTACCGCAACCTGACAACACCCGACCCCGTGAACGACGCTGTTTACGACCAAGAAGGCTATTTGTGGCTCATGTATTCGGCTGGAAAACGTCGTGCAGACCGGTACGACGCCACGGGTTTCACGGGCGCGAGCAGTTCCACCGTCCAGATGGGCATTTCTGCGTTTGAAATTTTGAAAGACGGTCGAATCGCCATCGCCTCGTACGACAAGAAAATCTACGTCCACTCGTCCGAGGGGGTCCTTCTCAACACGCTGACCGACGCCAGCGCCATCGTTTCCACGTTGCATTCGGTGGACAACGACACCATGCTTGCCGGCACCACCGGAGGAACGGCCTACAAGTACGACACCAATTCTTGGAACGTTGCTTCGGTGGCCCTCGGCCACAACAAGCAAACATCCTACCTCGGTCACACCAATGGCTACCATGTCGTGGGCGCAAAGCAAGGCAAAATCACCTTCCTGGACGATACCAATTTCAGCGTTGTTGACAGTTTTGAGGCCTCCGGCGAAATCCTCGGCATCACCATGGCCTTCAACGGCCCCTTTTACGCCGCAGGCATCACGCTTGACAGCACCAAAATCACCTACTTTGACCTCGATTCCGATGGCGACTTGGTCAACGACCGCAACGACGCGTTTCCAAACGACCCAACGCAGAGTACTGACACCGACGAAGACGGCTACGGCGACAACCCTGACGGCAACCAACCCGATGCCTTTCCCAGCGACGGCACCCAATGGGAAGATGCTGACGGCGACGGCTACGGTGACAACGTTGCGGGCAACAACCCCGATGTTTTTCCAAACAACCCCGACCAATGGTCCGATGCCGACGGCGACGGCTACGGCGACAACAGCAACGGACTGAACGGCGACGTGTTTCCAACGGAAGCCACGCAATGGTCCGACACCGACCGGGACGGTTACGGCGACAATCCCAACGGGTTCAAACCCGATGCATGCCCGACCGTGAACGCATTTTCAAGCGCTGACCGATACGGCTGTCCCGACAGCGACCTTGACGGCTATTCCAATGCTGATGAGAATTGGACGGTTGAAGATGGAGCCGATGCCTTGCCTTCGAACCCCACCCAATGGTTGGACGGTGACGGCGACGGATTCGGAGATGCAGCCGACGGCGAAGAGCCGGATGCGTGCCCTTGGGAATTTGGAACATCTCGCAAAGCGGTGAGCATGGACGCAAACGCTACCGGGGGCTACATCGCCGTGCCTTCCTTCGGTTGCGAAGACGAGGACGGCGACGGGTGGGTGGACAGGACCGAATCGCCCTTGATGGACATTGACCCGAACGAGCATTTTGACGGCGATGGTGATGGGGTGGGTTCCAACGAAGATTACGACGATACAAGAGCGTTCATCCAAACCGAACAAGACCATTGCTTGAACGACAAAAACGACACCTCCGAAGCATGTTTGGGGTGGAACAACCCCGCTTACCAAGCCTACCTCAACGCCTTGGATGAAGGCGAATCGCCCCTCGCCTTCTTCGCCTGGAGCACCTCCCTTGAAGGCACGGCAGGGGGTGAGGAACCCCTCGGTGTGGACGACGAAGTGTTGAACCAAGTCATCGTGGTGGGTTTGGTGGCCTTCATAGGACTCACCGCCCTGATTCTTGCCGCAGCCTACGTCATCAACAAACGCAAAGAGGCCACGACCACAAAGGAATACGGTGGCATCAATCCCCTTCTTTCGTCAAACGCCTCCAAGGAAGCGCTCGAAGGGCGAGGGGGTTTGTCGGCTGCGGGAGGCGTCATTTCCGATGCGTCGTGGGACGACGACGTGGCCCAGCTCAATTTTGAGCAAAACGAAGGGGACGGCTTTGCAGACATGGACCTCAAATCGGGCAACGAACCGGCCGAGGCAGTCAGCATGGCCTACGAGGAAGAAAGCATCGAAGCCATCGCAGGCTTGCCGACGACCCTGGCCCCGACACCAACCGCGCCGACGGAGAGCCCCACGATGCCCGATGAAGCGCCACCGTTGCCGGAGGGAGGCCTTCCCGATGGATGGACGATGGACCAGTGGCGCTGGTATGGCCACGAGTGGTTGGCGAAGTACGGGAAAAACTAGATCCAAACAATGGGAAGGCTCGCTTTGAGGGCACCCAATTCGGGGCCGCTGTAAAGAGGCTGTCCGTCCACCTTGCAGGTGTTCATCACCAACCACAGAAAACTGTTCCAAACAACAGCGTCAGCAAACAATTCCACCTTGCCTTGAATGGCGGCCAAAAGCAGCATCGCCTGTTCGGTTTCGTCGCTGCACAAGGCCTTGACCAAGTCCTTGGCGCTCAAGCGATAACCGGGGGGTCGCCACGACATCATGGGCCATCAAACCTGGAAAGGCGAGAGGTTCAACCGCTCGGCGAGATGCTCGACATCAACGTCCACCGCCAACTTCATGCGTTCCCGTAACGTGTCGATTTCGCCCTTCATTTTGAGCATCTTATGCGTGCGAATCATCTCTGCAAGCAGTTCGTTCACGCTCTTGTGTCCACCCGTGGTTCGCAAGGTGTTCAGTTGCCTGCGAATCTCGTAACTGACGCTCACGGAGGTCATTCCTTCTGCGGTCATGGTCCTACCCGTTCATGGTTTGACTTGGGCCCATACTTAACCCATACGAAACGGACGGTCAAAGGCAAGCAGGTTTTGCGAGGGAAAAAGTGAGGCGGGGCGGTTAACGGATGGTGCGTTCAACCCGAAGGCGAGACGCTTCGGTGACACCGAATTCTCTGCGAACCTCTTGTACGCGCTGGTGAACTTCCTTGGCGAGGGTCCAGTATTCCAGACTGCCAGCCCCCGCCCCTGAATTGGTGGGCTTGTTGAGAAGAACCGTCGGCGCTCCGCTCCACGGGGCTTCAGCAACCTTGGCCAAACGTCGCACCGTGGTGTTGAACAACTTGTTCGGCATTTTCTTGTTGACTTGGTCGCACACGTACGTGCTCAACTTGGACCGGCCGTCCACCATCGTCATGACGATGCCGAAAATTTTCAAATTGCGATTGATGCGACGCTGAATCATCTTGATCGAGTTCATCAGCATGCTAAACCCTTCCAAAGCGTAGTATTCCGCTTGAACGGGAACCATCACCCAATTCGCAGCGCACATGGCGTTGATGGAAAGCAGGCCCAACGAGGGAGGCGTGTCGATGATGATGTAGTCAAATTCGTCCACGATGGGCATCAAGGCTTCTTGGAGCCGAGTTTCACGGCCAATTTTGTGGCTCAACTCGATTTCTGCACCCGAGAGATGAATGTCGCTTGGCAGGATCCAGAGGTGCCCGGCGTCAATGGATTCGGGGACTTTTTTTCCTCCGTTTCGGTTGCTCCAGGCCTCCTGCATGGCTTTTGTAATTTCTTCAGGCGGGATGAGGTATTCCTCCATCAAGGGAAGTTCTTCTCCCGAATCGTTGGTGAGCAAATCGTACACGGTTTTCTTGATTTTTTTCTTTTCAAGACCGAAGGAAGTGGCGCAATTGCCCTGCGGGTCCAAATCCACCAACAGGACTTTGGCGGGTGGCAGGCCTTGACGACGAGAACCTTTGGCTAAGGCGGCAGCCAAGTTCACGGCCGTGGTTGTTTTTGCGCAACCGCCTTTTTGGTTGGCGACGGCGATGACCATTTTGTAAGGATTCACGCTGATTCACCCCCTGCACATTGGCCACGGTGGACCTCCCCTTTCAATGCAAGCCTCGGAAGAAACGGCATCAAGCGGGTTGAATCACAGGAACGGGAACTTCGGAGAGGATCTTTCGCACAATGTGCATGCCGGTGATGCCTCGAATCTTGGCTTCTGGTTTCATGTTGATTCGGTGCGAGATGATCTGCAAAGCGATGCCTTTGATGTCGTCGGGGATCACGTAGTTACGTCCTGCAACCGCAGCGGCCGCCCGACCGGTCTTGAACAAGGCTTGACTGGCACGAGGCGATGCTCCATTGATGACCCGGTGGTCTTCGCGGGTTCGCTGAACGATTTCGATGATGTAGGACAAGATTGCAGGGTCGACGTGAACCGTTTCAAGGGCTTTTTGCATGGCGACGACCTTCTTTGGGGAGGTGACTTGCTCCACCACGTGCTCGTCTTGACCTCGCAATTTCCGTCGAGCGAGGATGGCTTTCTCCTCAGCACGGTCGGGGTAGCCCATGCTCATTTTCATCAGGAAACGGTCCATTTGAGCTTCAGGGAGCGGGTAAGTTCCTTCCTGTTCAATGGGGTTCTGCGTGGCCAGCACGACGAAGGGGGCCGGCAATTTGTGCGTGATGCCTTCGATGGTCACCTGCTTTTCTTCCATGGCCTCGAGCAGGGCGGCTTGCGTTTTGGGCGGTGCACGGTTGATTTCGTCAGCGAGCAGGATGTTGGAAAACAACGGTCCAGCACGGAGTTTGAACTCCCCGGATTTTTGGTCGTACATGTACGTCCCCATGATGTCGGAGGGCAGCAGGTCAGGGGTGAACTGCACCCGCTTGAACTTGCAGCCAAGGGCGCGAGCAAAGGTGTTCGCGAGCAGGGTTTTGGCGAGTCCTGGGAAATCCTCGAGCAACATGTTGCCGTTTGAGAGAATCCCGACCGTCACCCGGCGAAGGTTCTCGTTCTTGCCGATGATGACTTTGCTCACTTCGTTCATGAGGCTGTTGGAAATGGCCGAGACGGTCGCAATCAAATCTTGGGTGCGCGCACCGCCTGCTCCTGCTTGCATGCTTGCTTCCATAACGAACCCTCGTTCTTAACTCAAGACTTTTTCCTTTCTTATATCAATGTGCGCGCTTCTTCCTTCACGAAATGCTCATGGAAAACGCTTCACTTGCTCGCTAACGTCCCCAGAAGTGATTCTCTTTTCGATGGAGGGCCACAATGTCGTTGAGAATCTCTTCCTCAATGGGAGAGAGGTCGAGCTTCTTCAAGCGTTTCACATGGCGTTCAGGGACGTCGACATAGAACTCGTCCAACTCTTCGATGTGCCGGCCCACCGTGGGGCCTTGGACCGCCACCGCCACCTCGTCGCCTTGCATGGCTTCCTTCACGTCTTCGGAAGCCCGGGTTCGCAAGCTCTTGATTTGCCCAACGGGCGTTCCGTCGAGTTTCATCAGCCGCTGGCCCACGTGAACCCGGCCACCAAGCACCCGCATCCCGACGATGGCCGGCCCCTTTGCACGGAACGTGTGGTCTTTGAGGTAAAGGACCCTTCCCGGATAGACCAGGGATTCTCGCTGCTCTTCTTCGATGGCGGCCTTGGTTTCCTCCTGCCAGGTTTCGAAGGCATCCATGATGTGGTAAATGATGGGGCCCGAGATGAATTTCACTTCAGCCTCCTCGTCGGCCAAGCGTTCAGCCACATCGGCGGTGTTCGCCTTGGTGGAAAAACCAAGGATGACTTTCTGCAACGGATCCGTCGCCGTGCTGGCCATGAGGATGTCCTTTTTGTTCACCGGACCGACCGTGGCTTGGCGGACAGGAATGTTGCGCTGATGGAGCTCAAAAGCGAGGGCTTCGAGCCCGCCCACAGTATCGGCCTTGATCACCACACCGTTCCGGTCTTCCTCTGCGCCTCGGCAAGCTCCCCCAGCCGTGTGTTCAAGAAACGCAGAACGAGCAAAGATTTCGTTGCATGAAGAGCACATCACGGGCATGCTGTTGAAAATCTCGCGCCATTCCTCCCGAATGGCCTCTTCCGCCACCGCCGCCTCCTCCGCCGTGTTGGCGAGGTGCAGCGTCGTCCCCGCAATGGTCTGTTCGAGGTTCGGGGCGACCACCTTCACGCCACAAGCGGCCTCAACGTTTGAGAAATTGACCCAGCGTTTGCCGGCGTCGCGCATCTCTGCCATGCCTTGTGGCCGTTTGAGTCCCTTGATGTGGGTGGTAAAAGGGCCGTCTTGACCGGCGAGCATCACGGTGTCACCCACCTTGAGTTCGCCCCGGTAAAGAATGACATCAACGGTTTTTCCCATCCCGACCTCGTCCCTCATCTCAAGAACCGTTCCCTGAGCCGAGCCGAGGGTGTCGGTCAAGCGGTCCTCGAGGAAGCGTTCTGCAAGCCCAACGGTCACGGCAAGCAGGTCCTGAAGGCCTTCACCCTCCTTGGCCGACATCGGCACCAAGGCCACGTTTTGGCGGAAATCTCGGATTTGGTCGTACCGCTCAAGGTTGAACCCGTGTTCGGAGAACTGGCCGATGATTTTCCAATACCGGTCCTCAAAGAGCGAGCGGACGTCTTCTCGTTGCTCGCTGAAGGATTCAATGAACGAACGACCGGGCTCGCATCGCCATCCGTGAAGCCGGTCAACCTTGTTTCCAGCGATGACAAAGGGAGTACGTGTTTCCTTGAGAATGTTGAGCGACTCCACGGTCTGCGGCTGAAGACCCTCCATGATGTCGATGACCAACACCGCAATGTCCGCCACCGAACCGCCTCGGTTTCGCAGCGAGGCGAAGGAATGGTGCCCCGGAGTGTCGATGAACAACAGCCCGGGTGATTTGAACTGCTTACCACCCAGCATGGCCGCACAGGTCTCGTTCAGGACGTCGGCTGGAACCTCGGTGGCGCCGATGTGTTGGGTGATACCACCCGCTTCACGGTCCATGACACTGGCTTGACGTTGGCTCCCGATGGAGCGTACCATGTCGAGCAAGCTGGTTTTCCCGTGGTCAACGTGACCGAGGACCGAAACAATGGGTTGGCGGTTATGGCCACGAACCGTCGCCTCTTCACCGTCCCCGTCTTCAGGTTCAGATGGTTGGTCTTCGGTCATGGATGCACCTCGAGGGGTGAGGCGAAGGACGGGTCACTCGTACACCCAAGCGCCCATCGTGTTTTCCCACGACATCAGGCCTTCGGGGAACCACAAACCAAGCTCAAATTCGGCGGTCTCTGGAGCATCGGAGCCGTGAATCATGTTGAATCCCATGTCCATGCCATAATCGCCACGGATGGTGCCAGGTTCGGCTTGGCGACCGTTGGTTGCGCCGATGAGTTTGCGAGCGACGGCGATCGCGTCAACGCCTTCCCAAGCCATGCAAACAACCGGGCCTGAGGTGATGAACTTGATCAATCCTGGGAAAAACGGGCGTTCCTTGTGAACATCGTAGTGAGCCCGAGCGATGTCCTCGCCGGGAACCATGGACTTGAGTCCAACCAATTTCAGGCCTTTTCGTTCAAAGCGGCCGAGAATTTCGCTAACCAGTCCTCGTTGCACGCCGTCGGGTTTAATCATCACATAGGTCGTTTCCATGGTGTTCACCGAAGTGAGCCAAAAGTGACCCGTTTAAGGGGGTTGCTATGGGTTCGCCGTGAACGAACTTCACTGAATGCCGCCCTTCACGTAGTGACGGGTCCACTTGACCTTGCGGGCGTTGCGCTTCAGTTGGAGTTGGTTCTTGCGAGCCTTGCTGTTCTTGAACCAAAGAACGCTTCCGTCCTTGCGCACGAACATCATGCCGGTGCCTGGTTCAATTTCTTCGCCTGTAAAATTGCAAATGCGTCGTTCTGGCATGGAACATCACCGTGCGTTGAGTTTGCGGGCTTCTCGACCCGTGTCTTTGAGCATCAAAATGTCACCAACACGAACGGGGCCGACCACGTTTCGGCTGATGATTCGGCCGACGTCTCGAGGGTTGGGGGCATCGTTCACACGGACCTTGACCTGCGTTGCTTCGCCGGTCATTCCGGTTCGGCCGACAATCTCGACCACTTCTGCTGGCCATCCGCCAAGTTCTTCACTCATGGTTCTCAACTCGGGGCTCACTTCTTGAGGCCCTTGATGGCCTCAACGACTTCGTGGAATTTCTCTTGGGCGCTCTTGGTGATTTCCATCACAGCGACCGATGCAGCGGAGGTGCCTTTTGGCAGGCCTGCACCTTGGGCGAGGAATTCTTGGCTGGGTACGTATCCGTAGGGGATGTCCTTCTCCTCGCAGATCAGCGGGATGTGGGCGAGAAGTTCGGGGGGGTTCACGTCTTCAGCGAGGATGATGAACTGGGCCGTACCGCGCTCAGCGGCCTTGGTCACTTCGTTGCTGCCTTTCTTGACACGACCGTTTTTGTTTTGGTCAAGCATGGCATAAATCTCGTTCACGACGTCTTCTGGGGTTTCAAATTGCAC
>JAYOHN010000016.1:7184-33944 GCA_038118245.1 Candidatus Poseidonia sp. | reverse complement strand
TACCACGCCACCGGCAACCTGAACCGCGTCATCGACGTCAACTACTACCCGGTCGAAGAAGCTCGCAACTCCAACATGCGTCACCGACCCATTGGGCTTGGTGTTCAAGGCCTGGCGGACGTGTTCGCCATGCTCAAGTTGCCGTTCGAGAGCCCGGCCGCCCGTGCGCTCAACAAGGAGATTTTCGAGACCATTTACTTCGCTGCATGCACCGCTTCGAAGGACGCAGCCATCGCCGAAGGCCCCTACTCGACCTTTGAGGGTTCACCCGCCAGCCAAGGGCTCCTCCAGTTTGACCTCTGGGGCATGAACGAGCACAGCGGGCGCTGGGATTGGGACTCGCTCAAGACTGAAATCATGGACAAGGGCATGCGCAATTCGTTGCTCTTGGCCCCCATGCCAACCGCTTCAACCTCGCAAATTCTCGGCAACAACGAATGCTTTGAGGCCTTCACCTCGAATCTCTATGTTCGCCGGACCCTCTCGGGTGAGTTCGTCGTGCTGAACAAGCACCTCGTCAGCGACCTCATCGCTGAGGACATGTGGAGTCTTGAAATGAAGGACGACATCCTGCGTCACAAGGGTTCCATCCAAGGCATCCAGCGCATCCCTGAGCACATCCGAGACATTTACAAGACGACGTGGGAAATCAAGCAGCGCCACGTCCTTGACATGGCTGCCGACCGGGGCGCCTACATTGACCAGAGCCAATCACTCAACATCCACATGGTGGACGCCAACCCTGCCAAGGTCACCTCGATGCACTTCTACGGATGGCGGCAAGGCCTCAAGACCGGCATGTACTACCTGCGCACCAAGGCCGCTGCCGATGCCATCCAGTTCACCGTGGAAGCCTCGAACAAAGAGGACCAAACCGTGGGCGGCTTGGCCGACCGTGCCGAAGACGTGGACAGCATGGACGCCATCGCTTGCAGCCTCGACAGTCCCGACGACTGTTTGATGTGCGGCAGCTGACGCTTTCCGCTGGCGGTTTCACAGGTTTGCGTTCTTCGCCCGCAGGGACGCTTGTTTTTCTACGATGCCTTCGTAGGTTTGCGTGATGCCCGTGCAGGTTCGAAACCTTTCAGCAAACGTGCTTGGCGTCGTTTTCGTATTGATCGGCATCGACCACTTTCTGAGAACGGCATGGTACGAACCCATCGTTCCAGAACTCCTTGGTCGGCCGGACGTTTGGGTTTACCTCAGCGGCGTTGCCGAAATCGCTTTTGGTGCTCTGTTGTTGATGCAGAAACACCGTCGATTGGCTGCAAAAGCCATCATGGCCATGTTGGTCGTGTTGTACTGGGCCAACCTGAACATGTGGGTGAACGACATCCCCCTCAACGGGGTGCGTTACGGGACTGGTTGGCACATCGGCCGCCTCTCGGTCCAACTCTTGTTGATTGGCTTCTTTGCGTGGATTGCTGACCTCTTGCCCACCGGTGATTCCGATGTTCAAGCCGCTGACAGAACCGGTTGACCCCCGTTCAGGGTTCGGTTGGTCTCACATCTTGTGGATGGCGTGCCCCAAGGTGTCGAGAACGCCCTCGTGGGTCATCTCGGTCATGGTTGGGTGAGCGTGAATCGTGTGAGCGATGTCTTCGAGCACAGCCCCCATTTCAAGCGCCAGGGTCCATTCACCGACCAGTTCGCTGATGTGGGTCCCCACACCTTGGATGCCGAGAATGCGGTGATCGTCTTCTCGAGCGACGACGCGGATGAAGCCGCCGGTTTTCTCCGCTTCTTGAGTCAGCGAGCGACCGTTCGCCGCCAGCGGGAATTTCCCGGTGATGACAGGGTGACCTGCTTCCTTGGCCTGGTCGGGGGAAAGCCCAACCGAGACGATTTCAGGCTCGGTGAAGACGATGGCGGGAACGGCGACGGGGTCGTAGGCACGCTTGTGACCTGCGATGAGTTCAGCCACCATCTCGCCCTGGAAGGAAGCGACGTGGGCCAGCATCTCGCCGGAATCACAGAGGTCGCCGATGGCATAAACCCCCTTCATGTTGGTCTCACACCGCTCGTTCACCTTGACGAAACCTCGCTCGTCAAGGGCGATGCCGGTGGACTCCAAGCCGTTTGAGGCGGGTTTGCGACCAACCGTCACAAGCACTTTGTCGGCGATGAGGTGTTGCATCTTTTTCTCGTCGTTCTCGTTCTTGTCGATGAAGTTGAGTTGCACCTTGCCACCCTTGGCGTCTTCAACACCTTTGGCGAAGACGCCGGTGTGGACGGTGATCTTGTTTTTCTTGAGGAAGAGTTCGAGCGGACGGCGGAGTTCCTTGTCAAACAGCGGGAGGACGGAATCCATCGCTTCGACCACCGTGACTTCGGAGCCGAGCATTCGGAAGGTGATGCCCAGCTCGAGGCCGATGTAGCCACCCCCGACGACCACAACGTGGTCGGGAAGGGTCTCCAAGGAGAGGGCCTCTCGGGATGAGAGGACGTGTTCGCTAAAGGGCATGAAGGGGAGTTCAATTGGCACCGAGCCTTGAGCCATGATGACGTGTTCGGCTTGAATCAGCGTGGCGTCTTTGCCTTCACCGATCTTGACGGTCTTGGCGTCTTGAAACACCGCCCACCCTGTGACAAGTTCCGCACCTGCGTTTTTCAGAAGGGCTTCGACACCTTTGTTGAGGCGGTCAACGATGCCCTCCTTCCAGCCGACCAAGTTGCTCATGTCGAGTTCTGCAGGGCCGGGAATGGAGATGCCCATGTGGCCGTCCTTGCCGGCGTGTTTGGCCAGGTTGTGGAAGGTGTGGGCGGCGTGAATGAGGGCTTTGCTCGGGATGCAACCTCGGATGAGGCAGGTTCCCCCGGCACGCTCGCCTTCGACGATGACGGTCTTCAGGCCGAGTTGAGCGGAGCGAATAGCAGCGACGTAGCCACCTGGGCCTGCGCCGACGACGAGAACTTGGCATTGCTTTGTCTTCATTTCTCGCACCTCACATGAAAATGGTGGCGGGGTGCTCGAGGTAAGACTTCACCAACTGAACCAAACTGGCGCCGTCGTGGCCATCGACGACGCGGTGGTCCCACGACGAAGAGAGGTTCATGATGCGGCGAACAACGACTTGGCCGTTGCGGACAACGGCTCGGTCGGTGGCGTTGTGCACGCCCAAAATGCCGACTTCAGGCTTGTTGATGATGGGCGTAGCCCCCAGCCCGCCAAGGCGTCCAAGGCTGGTGATGGTGAAGGTGGAGCCGGTCAAGTCGTCTACACCGGCTTTGCCGTCTCGTGTGGCTTGGGTGACACGGCCCATTTCGGTAGCGGACTGCCAGATGTCCATGGCTTCCACATGTTTGACGACCGGCACGTAGAGACCACGGTCGGTTTGGGTGGCGATGCCGAGGTTGATGGCTTCGTGGCGGGTCACGACGCCGGCGTCGTCGTCGTAGAGGGCGTTGCACTCCGGACGCTGAGCGAGGGCCTTGACCAAGGCCTGCATGATGAAGGGCAAGTAGGTCAATTTCGGAGCCCCTTCGGGACGGGTGGCGTTGAGGTGCTGGCGCAGCGATTCAAGTTCGGTAACGTCCACTTCTTCAAAGTACGAAAAGTGAGGAATCGTGCTGTAGGACGACATCATGCCGTCAGCGATTTTGCGTCGCAGGCCGATGACCTTGATGTCCTCGGTCCCGTGACGAGCGACCTTGGCGACACCGCCCATGGGCATCGAGGGTGTGGCAGCAGCAGCGCCGCCAGCGATGTGTCGGTCGAGGTCAGCATGGCTGATGCGGCCGGCGGGTCCGGAACCGGCGACCAGTTGCAAGTCGATGTTGGCGGCTCGTGCTCGTTGCCGAACGGCTGGAGAGGCGAGGGCCTTGGTTCCGGCAGCACGGGCCACCGGTGCTGCGGGGGCGGGGGCGGAGGGTGCTGCGACGGGAGGGAGCTCGGGTGCTGGTGGGGTTGGCGCCGCTTTCTCCTCGACCGGGGTGACCTTTTCAGCAGGTGGGGCCTCTTCCTCAACCGGTTCCGAGGCTTCGGTAGCGTTGCCTTCGCCGTCCACTTCGAAGGCGATGCAAACGCCGCCCACAGGGATGATGTCTCCAGCTTCACCAACGATGCTGGTGACGGTCCCGTCGCACGGAGCCGGAATTTCGACGGTGGCCTTGTCGGTCATCACGGACAAAATGGGGTCGTCTTCCTTGACGGTGTCTCCCACCGCCACCATCCATTCAACGATCTCGCCTTCCACGACGCCTTCTCCGATATCGGGCAGTTTGAATTCAAAGGTTCCCATGTTTATTCCTCCTGTGTTTTTTGTATCGCTTCTGCAATGCGAGATGGACTGGGCAGGTAATCCCATTCGGTGGTGTGAGGGAACGGCGTGTCCCACCCTGTGACTCGCTGAATCGGGGCTTCAAGGTGATAGAAGCAGCGCTCCTGAATGGAGGCGCTCATCTCTGCCCCGAATCCGCTGGTCTTCGGTGCTTCGTGGACGATGACGCACCGTCCTGTTTTCTTGACCGAGTTGACCACGGTGTCTCGGTCCCAAGGGACGAGGGTTTGCAGGTCGATGAGTTCACAATCAACGCCGGATTCCTTGATTCCCTGCTCGCAAACATGCACCATAGCGCCCCAGGCGATGACGGTGCAGGCGCTTCCTTCCTGAACGATGTTGGCTTGTTCCAGTGGAATGGCGTAGTACCCTTCCGGTACATCGCCTTCGGGGTGGTCGTTCCACGTCGGGACGTTGTGCGGGTCACCGTAAAACGGCCCTCGGTAGCACCGCTTGGGTTCGAAGAAGATGACCGGGTCGTTGGATTCAATCGCACTCGTGAGCAAACCCTTGGCGTTGCGAGGGTTGGAGCAGTACACCACCTTCAATCCAGGCGTGTGGGTGAATTGGGCTTCGGGCGACTGGGAGTGGTGATGGCCCCCCTTGATTCCGCCTCCGGCCGGGGTTCGGAAGGTGACGGGGGTGGAAAATTCGCCACCCGACCGGTGACGAAGTTTGGCGATTTCGTTGACGATTTGGTCGTAGGCGGGGAAGATGTAGTCGGCGAATTGGATTTCGGCCACGGGTCGCAGGCCATTCAAGCCCATGCCCATGGCAATCGCCGCAATACCGCCTTCAGCCAAGGGTGAATCAAACACCCGGTGGGGCCCGAATTTTTCCTGAAGGCCGGCGGTGACACGGAACACCCCGCCAAAGTAGCCAACGTCCTCACCAAAAATCACGATGTTGGGGTCCTTTTCAAGTTGAATCTCCAAAGCGGAGTTGAGCGCAGCAATCATGTTCATTTTCGCCATCTTCTCACCTCACTTGCCGAGTTCCTCTCGTTGTTCTTGGATGTGCCAAGGCACGGTTTCGTAGACTTCAGTAAAGATGGTGGAGGCAGGGGGGTACGGTCCCGTGGCCAAATCGCCGAACTCGCAAGCCTCCTTGTAGGCCGCCATGACTTCGGCGTCAATTTTTTCCGCGAGCGCTTGGTCCTGCGCTTCGTCCCACACACCGGTCTTGATGAGGTGGTCGCGCAACCGCTTCACGGGATCGCCACCGGGCCAGCATTCAAACTCGTTGCCAGGTCGGTAGGCCGAGGGGTCGTCGGAAGACGAGTGGGCACCAGCACGGTAGGTGTACACCTCGATGTGGGTGGGTCCAAGGCCTGCGGAAGCTCGTTCACGAGCCCATTTGGTGACGCTGTAGAGGGCGAGGAAGTCGTTTCCGTCGACTCGGAACGAGGGGATGTCGTAGGCCAGCCCCCGCTCGGCGAAGGTGCGACCGCCGGTCGCCAATGAAACGTGGGTTGAGATGGCCCATTGGTTGTTGACGACGTTGAGGATGACGGGCGGTTTGAAGGTGGAAGCAAAGTTCAGGGCGTAGTGGTAATCGCCTTGTGCGGAGGTCCCGTCGCCCAACCACGATATGCAGACTTCATCGTCGCCCTTGTAGGCGCTGGCCATCGCCACGCCAACGGCTTGCGAGAACTGCGTGCCGACGGGGGAGGAGATGGAGATGAAGCGACCGGGTTTCCAGGTGTAGTGAACCGGCATTTGGCGTCCTCGGACGTTGTCCTCGGTGTTTCCGATGCAGTGGCAGATCATGCTCACCATGTCTCGCCCTCGAACGAATTGTGCGCCCGGCTGCCGGTAAGAGGGGAACAACCAGTCTTGTTCTTCCAGCGCCATGGTTTGGGCGATGGCGATGGCTTCTTCGCCGAAGGAGCGCATGTAAAAAGAGAGTTTCCCCGTCCTCTGCATCTTGATCATCCGGTCGTCAAAAATACGAAGCCGCATCATGTATTCAAGGCCTTGAATCATGGTTTCTTTGTCGAGTTTGGGGTCCCATTCGCCACGGGCTTCGCCGTCGTCAGACAGGACGCGGATGAGACCTTGGGCATGGGGGACGGTGTCTTGGGAGGTGCAGGTGGCCGGGTCGGGGCGGTTCAAATCCTCCGGTTGTTGCTCAAAAGCGCCTCCAAAGGTGGGCTCGTCGCCGGGCCGGAAGGGAGCGACACCGATGGTGTAAGGCGAGGTGGTCACCGTGCTTCGCTCCGTCATTGATTCACCTCAGGGCTCGTCCGTCTTAAGTGGTGCCGGTGGAGCGTTTTGGGGAGGCGCCACGCGAACGTAAGCACCCAACATGGTTTCCTCGTTGTTCGGGTCGAGGGTTTTGCGAAGCAACAACCCGGCTTTGTAGGATGAGCGGACGAGCGGTCCGCTGGCGACACCGGCAAAGCCGAGGTCAATGGCGAGTCCGGCCCATGCGTCGTAGCGTTCTGGCTCAGGAAACCGGTCCACCGCCAGGTGTTGTGCCGACGGAGCGAGGTACTGGCCAATGGTCACGAGGTCCACGCCAGCCTCTTTGAGCATCAACAAGGCTTCGTCAATCTCCTCATCGGTTTCTCCAACGCCGACCATCAGCGAGGATTTCGTCACGATGTCGGGGCGGAGTCGCTTGGCTTCAGCGAGGATCGCCAGCGACTGCTTGAACGATGCCCGAGCGTCGCGCACCGTTCTGTCGAGTCGAGGGACGCATTCCACGTTGTGAGCAAACACCGACAAAGGGCTCTGGTCAAGCAAATGAGCGAGTGCATCGAGGTCGCCAGCAAGGTCGGAGCACAACAATTCGAGCGTGACCTCGGGGGAGGACTTGTGAACGGCGTCGATGCAGCGTTTGTAGTGGTCTGCGCCACTGTCAGGGAGGTCGTCCCTGTTCACCACGGTGATGACCGCATGCCGAAGTCCCATGGAGGCGACGGCTTGCGCAAGATGTTCGGGTTCCTCGTCGTCAAGGGGTGGGGGTCGTTTGATGGTGCCCACCGCACAAAAACGGCAACCTCGGGTGCATTCTTGGCCGGCGATCATGAACGTAGCGTCCCCGCTGGCCCAACACTCGTGGATGTTCGGGCACCGTGCTTCCTCGCATACGGTGTGGAGCCGGTTGTCCTTGACCGCTGATTTCGTGGTGTTGAAAATCGCCTGCTGTTCGCCGGTGGGCAAGCTTGTTCGAAACCATTCGGGCAGACGAGGGCGAGGGGGGGAAGGTTTGGATTTTGACGCCATGGGGAGGGGTTTTCCGACCATGTTGTTCTCCCCTTCGGGTCACGGCACACGGTGTTGTCCAAAAAAGGTGTGCAGGTGCTCGCGGGGCGTGTTGGGGTCGCTGCGATACGAGCCTTCATCAATTGATGCACGCTGAGCGGTTCATGAGCGTGCGGACGGCCTTGATCACAGGCGCCGGTCAGCGGCTTGGCGCTGCGACCGCCGCCCGGTTGATGGACGATGGGTGGTACGTCTTTGTTCACGTTCGCTCTTCTGTCGGCCAAGCCCAACAATTGCTCGCTGATGCTGCAAAGCGAAATCGGTGCGTTTGTGGCGAAGTCGTGGTCGGCGACCTCACGGTGGACCATGACCTTGACAAGCTGGTGGCCGTGGTAGCGGACCATCCGCTTGTTCTCGAGCATGGCCTCGGGGGAATGGTCCACAACGCCTCGTTCTATAGCCAATCTTCCTTTGAAGAAACCGCCCCCGACGCCTACCGTTCGCTGACCCGCCTCCACATGGAGGCGCCCTACGTGTTGACGCAATCGCTGCTGCCAGCTTTGGAACGGGGCGGAGGTTCGGTGGTTGCCGTCGTTGACACCTCCTGGGGAAGGGCGTGGCAGGGTTTGGCGCATTACACGTCGACGAAAGCGGGCCTGAGGCAATTGATGCTCAACCTTGCGGGCGAGTTGGCCGGACGGGTTCGAGTCAACTGCCTCGCTCCGGGCGCCATCATGGCCGCTGATTGGGAGGCGGACCACTTCGCTTCGGTTTTGGAAAAGGTGCCGCTTGGTCGCTCAGGTGAGGCCGAAGACATCGCTTCAGGCATTGAATTCCTGCTCAACCATCCCACGCTGTCCGGGCATGTCTTGCACGTTGACGGTGGTTGGTCCATCCACGAACAATGAGATGTCTTCAAGTGCTTTGGTGCTGCCCCCCCACTCACCAGCAGGGGTGGCTGAGTTGGTCAAAGGCGCCGGGCTTAAGATCCGGTCTCGTATGAGTTCGTGGGTTCGGATCCCACCCCCTGCACCATCCTTTGCTCGTCTGTTTTCGCTTGACGGAGCGACCTTTCAAAGGCCGCCTTGTTGCACAAACCATACAAAACCGTTTAACACCCCCTGCCCCACGGCGATACGGTGAACTTCATGCAAGCAGGTCAAACGGGCAACCGCGGCCAACACCTTGCGCTGTTTTTGGTCACCCTTTTCCTTGCCTCGCTGGTCACCTCCATGGTGGCTCCTGCACCTTCGGCCACCACGCTTGAGGCTGCCCCGGTGGTTGCCGCCGCTGTCCCTCAGCAAACGTACGAACTCTACCTCGACGCCCCGAACTCCGAAACCGGGGGGCAAGGGTCCATCACCACGCTCGAGCCAACGGGCGGTCAGGAAGAAGGCAGCGCCATTGACGGTCTTGAATTCAGAAGCGTTGAGATGATCAGCGACCTCTACATCAACGGCAGCGGTTCGTCCAACACCGCTCGTCTCTCCGCCTACATTCAATTCCGAGGTCCCGAGGGCGGTTCCACCGCTGACGTTACGTTTTCGCTCAAGGCCGGCGACACCCAAATCACGTCGGAAAGCCGCCAACTCGAAGACCCGTGTTCACCCAACCCCTTTGGAGGGGGATGTTCATGGACCGTTATCGAAGTTGAATTCGACATCGGTGCAAACGGCTTCATGGTCCCCAAAGGAAAGCAACTGAAAATCCGCATCGACGCTCAAGCCACGTGCGAAGGCAACACCGGCGGCATCGGCGGTGGGGACTGTGCCGTCGACATCGCCTTTGGGAAGATGGAAAATTCGGGAGGCTTTTCTCGTCTTCAAGTGATGACCAACGCGCTCTCTGGGTCAAGCGTCCGCGTCCATTCCTGTCATCAGGAATACGGCTGCAACTGGAACGACGCCCAGAAATTTGAGTGGTCGCCCAACCACCGGCCCGAATTCCGAGAAATGCAATTCTCGGTCGAGGTCCGTGACGCCTTCGGTCGCGACGACATCGACGAAGTGAACCTCATCATGGACACGCCAAACGGGGCGAACGTCGTCTTTGACCACAACTTTGACGATGACGATTTCAAACTCGACAACAACGGCCTCGTGGGCAACTTCACCTACACCTACGAAGCGGGCATCGCGGATGGAGAATACCCCGTTCGGCTGGAGGTTGAGGACGTGCAGGGCCATTCGGTGATCTTCGAACACCCCGGATTGACGATGCTCGAACACGATGTGTACCTGACGCTGCCCTCCAATCAGCCCGATGTCGTCCTCTTTGCGCCCGGTGCATCGGTGCAAGTGGAGTTCTTGGTCGAACACACCGGTTCGTCTTCCAGCAGCATCGACGTGGTGTTTGACTTGGAGACGTACTTGCCCTCGTCGTGGTCCGACCCCATCTGGAGCGCACCGAGCAACACCTACACCCTCAACACCGGTGGTGCATCGTTGCTTCCTGAACTGCAAATCAATGTTCCAGAGGGTGATTTGGACAACGCTCCCGACTCGTTGGAAATCGAAGCCCGCGTGTACGCACAAAACGACCAAGGGCAAACCGAGGAGGTCGCCATCCGAACCATTTCGCTCGACTTTGAAGAAGTGGATGTGTTCGCTCCCCCGCGGCTTTACGTGTACGAGGACGACGAGCATCAGAAGCAAATCGCGGATTCCACGCGGCCAGAAGCGTACGACGAAACGCTCTCACACTACGTAGATGCGGATGAAATCGGGGATTTCTACCTCGACGTCTTCAACACCGGGTTCCAAACCGACGCCTTCAAGATTCGCGTGTTGGAACAACCGGACGACTGGCAGTACCGTTTCTACGACAACGACACGGGCATGGACTTGGTTGAGGAAGGCATCTACTCCATCACGCCAGGCATCGGCTCAACCCAAATTCTCACGATCCGAATGGAGGTCTACCCTCCCGCCGACAGAGATGGCGTCGACATCGGTTTGTTCCGCCTGTCGGTGGTGAGCAATGAGGACTCTGAGCTGCGGACGGACGTCGCCTTCACGGTTCACCGCACCTTTGGGATCCTCGTCGAGGTGCTCTCCGACAGCGACGGCATCTCTGAAGACAACCCGCTGGGTCAGGTCGGTCCGGTCCGGGGCGATGCGACCGTGTTCTACAACCTTCGAATCACGGATTCGAGCAACGAAGGTTCAGGCGTGACGACTTGGAAGATTGTGAACCCAAGGGACGTTGAACAGAACGGCGAAACCAATCCAAAATACACCGCTTGGGACTACGTGATTTCAAACGGCAGCAACAGCAACCTCGTGGCCGTCAATTTGGCCCCCGATGATTACAGCGACATGAAACTCGAAATCACGCTTCGTGGACAGGTTGAGGCCGGCGTTCACACCGTTTACACGCGCATCATCGAAGAGGGGGTTGATGTTGAGGACGCCCGCTACTTTGACCTCCCGGTCAAGGTGGTCATTCAGGAAGAAGTTGTGCCTGGGCGCATTGAAATCACGGATAAAACCGAGCGGTCTCGGTTCACGCCCGACGAAGAAAAGGTGCTCGAGTACCGCATCAGCAACCAAAACAACATCCCGCTCGACGTTGTGATTCGCCTTGACCAACCCGACGGTTGGACCGGCGCCATTCGTGCTACATCCAGCCAGTTGGGCAGCGATTTCTTGATTCTCAACCTCCCTGCTTACAGTTCCAAAGACTTCCGTGTGACCATGCTTTCACCGGCGAACCTCAAGGACAGCGAAGAGGTTCAGTTCCAATTCAAGGTCACGCCGATGGACAACGAAACACCTTACGGTGAGGATTACCTGCAGAAATTCAGCTTCGCTTACATGACGGAATGCTCGGGGGCTTCATGCTTGCTGAGGGAACTCGTGAACCCCGAACCTCAAACGATGGTGTTCTACGTCCTTCTGGGAGCCCTTGTTCTCTACGCCGCACGACGTGGTGGGCGACAGAGCGGTGAATTTTACGACGAGCCTCTTCCCACGGAAGCCAAGGAAGACATCCTGTTTGAGGAAGATGACGACCTTCCCCCGCCCGTCATTCACACCGACGAAGACGACGATTTGGAACTCCTCGATGAACTCGAAGATTTATGATGAAATCGTAGGCATGAACTGCGGTTGTATGAACATCGTACCATTTCCCTTATGAGGCATCGGACGCACCCTCAATCGTGAGAACCATGCTGTCAGGCTCAAACACCACCTCGGCCGCACCTCGCTTCGCACCCGCAGAGCGGAAAAAAGCCCTGCAGTCTCTTTTTCTCACCGCCCTGATGGTGTTCTCAACCCTCTCGGCCATTCAGTACGTTGCCGTGGACGTCCAAGCGGCCTCGGATCAAGACGGAGACGGCTTGACTTACGGCTTGGAATACCTCATGAACACGCAACCCAACGACCCGGATTCGGACAACGACGGTTTGCCCGACGGATGGGAATGGAAGTACGGGCTTGACCCGCTTTCATCAACGGGGATGGATGGCGCCGTCGCCGACCCCGACGGTGACGGGATGTCCAATCTTCAGGAATACCTCTACCTGCAGCCCACCGGGTGGGACAACAGCCAAACCACCTCCGTCCTCGACAACGGCGTCTGGTGGAACGGCACCGTTCCTGTCAACGACTGGAACGAAGAAGATGCCATGCAATTCAACCAGCCTGCCTGCGGTGCATCGGGGTCCGATGGAAGCGGCAACGTCATCCTCTGCGACGAAGACCCTGTGGGCAACATTTGCGCCAATGGGTTTGACGACGACAAGGACGGGTTTGTGGATTCTGCAGATTCGGACGGGGACGGCGACGCCGATTGCTTGAGCGACGACGACGACGGCGACGGCGATATCGACGAAGACCCCGCTGGATGGGACACGGACGGTGACGGGATGCCCGACGGGTGGGAGGCCGCCAACGGCCTGAACGCCACCTCCCCCTCAAACGCTGATGGACCGAACGGCGACCCTGACGGCGACGGCCTCGTGAACCTTCTCGAGTACGTGAACCCCACCTGGACGACCATGTGCGGTTCGTCCCCCTGTTTCCGCAACGGACCTGACGGCATTGTCACCGAAACCACTTCCCCGTGCGACCCCGTTCAAGGCATTGGACCCGGGGCTTGCGCCACCTACACGGCAGAGGTGGACGGCGTCACCTCGACCAGTCCTGTGCGTGCTGACACCGACGGCGATGGCCTGAACGACTCTTACGAAGCCTTGACGCTCCTGACCGACCCCACTTCGGCCGACACCGATAGCGACGGCATCAGCGATGGGGTCGAGGTCAACGGTGCTTACGGGAACCCTGCTCAATCCAGCGACCCACGCAACAACAACACGGACGGAGATGCGTTTGACGACGGGGAAGAAGACACGAACTTCAACGGGCTCCTTGACCCCGGCGAAACGGACCCCACTCGTCGAGAAGACGCTGGGGACGAAGACGGCGATGGGATTCAGAATTGGGAAGAAAACCTGACGTGCACCCTCTGGAACGTCGCCGACACCGATTTTGGTGGCGTCAATGACGGTGACGAGCGAAACATCAGCCACAGCACCGACCCCTGCGACTCTCTGGTGAACTTTGAGACCACCTTCGTCCAATCCCTTTCCTCCAACCGAGTTGAAGTCGGCAACGGTACAGGGTTCAATCCTGCAGGAGGCGTGGGTTGGTACAACGTTTCAGGGACCTGGGAATCCTTTGCTTACGCGTCGGTGGTGAACAACATCCTTCAGGGTGTCTCGAACGGTCCGTCGTCCGAATCCTCCACCACCCAAGTCGCTAACCGAAACGGCTCCTTCTGTCACACCAACGCCGTCAATGCAGGAACAATTGGGACAACCCAACAATACTGCGACGACGATTACGAGGACACCGACGAGGACGGTTTGGCCGACTGGCAGGAATTGTTGGGTACATTTGGTTGGTTTTCGAACCCCAGCCTAGCGGACTCCGACGGTGACGGCGTGAACGATTTCGATGAGGTTCAGGACAACACCGACCCCAACGAGCCGTGCACCAATCTGCTCGACGATGACGGCGATGGATTGAACAATTACTTCGAGAACACGACCGGTTGTGATTTGATTTACATTGGCATCAGCAACGGGTCAACGGATGTCTGGACCACGTCGTCCTCTTCGTTCGACACCGACCAAGGTGGCGTCGATGACCGAACGGAGTATTTTGACGGGACGAACCCCGAAAACGATCCGAGCGACGACATCCAACCCGACGACTTTGACGGCGACGGCATCCCCGACGCCGTGGAGAACCAAACCGGGACGGATTGGACCAACCCGGATACCGACGGTGGAGGCATGCTCGACGGTCAAGAATGCCCCGAGATCTTCTGGTTTGTCGATTGCGCTGGTGCACCGTTCGACCCTTGGGACCCGAGCGACGACATCGTGACCAACGGCATCGTCTTTTGGGCCAACAACACCTCAGGAACCGTTGACCTTGACCTTGATCGGCGATGGCGAAGCGTCACGAACGATTTCTACACGGGGACCACCTATGCCCACCTTTCCAGCGTCCACCCTGCGGAACAAATCACGTTGCCAATGGAGAACTTCACGCACCTTGCCTCCACGTCCTTTGCGAACGACACGGTTGAATGGAACGTGAAATTTGCTCAAGCGATCAACGGCGGCCAAATCCCTGCACCGGCGTCGTATTCCAACATCTCGTTTTACTTCGAAGTTTCCTCCAACATCACGCGCTCCAACGACACCCACATTTTGACGGCGGACGCTGGCGCCATTGACCAAGTCATTTTTGAGCAGCCTGAGTACTATTTTGACTGGACCACCCTTGCAGCCACCACCGTTCCCGGTCAAGGCTTCCCTTACGAATTGTTGACCGATGTCCGGTTCACCGATCCAAGCGACCCCATGTCGATTGTATACAACATCACGACGGCCATCATCAGCGAATCAGGCGCCACCGATGCCTACAGTTCTGCGCTTGCGCTCGAGGACTTCCTCACCAACGGTAACGCCACCACCGAGTTCAAGCGCAACTACAACGGTTCGGGCACCGTTGCTCCCATCGACGTGGCCCAAAACCTCCTCGAAGCGACGAAGGAGGGCTCTTGTCGGGAATTCAACACGGTCTTCGTGACGATGGCCCGTCTTGCCGGCCTTCCTGCGCGTCAGGTAACCGGCTACATCGGTGGTTCCTGGACCGGCGATGGCTACGCCGTCTATTCCAGCAACGCCGCCACGTGGTCAGAGGTTCGCTTGCAGCAGAACTCGGCCAACGGCAACACCGACCTGGGCTGGATTGCCTTCGACCCGTGTCCCCCAGCCGAAGAAATTGAAATCGTCAACCAAACCATCTCCAACCTTACCCTCTCCCGGGACGGCACGCAAACGGTCACCGTGACCGGACAACTTCGCTTCGCTGCCAACGGGACGCCCATCCCCAACGTGGGTGTTCTCGGGTACCTCACCCCGGTGGCGGATGCTGAATTCGTTCCCGGCTTTGGCGGTCCGCTTGAGCGGCAAATCGACGAGAACGTGACCGATGCCAACGGGACCTTCACGGTCACCGGTTTCCCGGCGGCACCAACCGCACCCGGCATGCACAACATTGTGGTGGAACACCGGCAATCCGGTTATGTTTCAAACGACGGAGTGATCTTTGACGGTTATGTGAATCTAACCGACAACGCCACGGTTGTCCACACCGCACCGCAACCCATCAACGCCCCTGTCGCAGGGGCAGGTGCCACCACCGTGCTCGAAGGGATGTTGATGCTGGCCAACCAGCCGACAGAGGCCTTCAGTTCCCTTCCCTCGCAAACCGTGTGGCTGAATTACACCTCCTCGGTGGACGGTGACCAGAATTTCACCGCACAAACCGACGCAAGCGGAGCTTGGACCATCACGTTGAATTTGAGCGAGCAGGAAACACGCGGAAACCTCTCTGCAACGCTGGGCTTCTCTGGATGGCAGGACACCTCCGTTGCTGGTGCTACCCCGTCCACCTTCCACTTGTTGCCGACGACCACCTCGTTCGTGCTGAACGTGACCGATGCGCCAAACCTGACGGCCACGATTGAAGGCCCGCTGACCAATCGCAGCATTCTCCTGTTGAACGACGATGTATGGATCAACGGTTCGGCTCTTTCCATCAGTGCCTCTCCTGTTGCCCTTGCCGGTGACCTTCAGTTCGCCATACGGGCCAACGGATCGGGCGATGCGTGGTTGGAGGTCTTCAACCTCAGCGTGAGCGGTACGTTTGCCATTCAGTACCTCCTTCCCAACGTTTTGATGGTGGCTTCTGGCGAAATCGAAACACGGTTGCGCTTTTTCCCCTCCACCCTGCCGGCAACCGACGATGCAAACACGAGCACGGGAACGCCGTATTTCTTGCGAGGTTTCCTGACCTTTGTGGTTGAGGAATCGGCCCAAATCCGAGGCCAAGACGCAAGCGTGACGGTCCAAGTGAACGACCACCGGGGCGTTTCTGCAGCACCGAACACCCTCGGAAATTACGACTTCAGTTTCAACGGCTCTTGGTTCAACACCACCGTTGACCCCGACACGGACAACCTCCAAACGGCGGTGGCGCTCGCTTCCAATTTGCTTGCCGGCGACTATCCCATCGACATCGTGTTCAACGGTTCGAATTTCTACCAACCGTCCACAGGCAACGGTTCCATGCGGGTTCAAGCCGACATCGATTGGAACCTCTCCATCGGGCAAGATTGGACGTACATGGGCAACACCACTCGTGTCTTTGGCGACCTCTTTGATGCCGTTTACCTCACGCCGGTCGTGAACAACGACACCTTGATCCTCGTCTCCATGGTGACCGAAAACGGCCCGATTGACCTTGCACAGGCAACCCTGAACAATTCAACGGGGGCGTTTGACATCCCCATCGTCATGCCCACCTTCCTGCCTTCCGGTGTGTACGACATCGTGTTGGAGTTTGATTTCCTCACCCTGGCGCCTCCCGGGGGCGCCTACTACGCCTACGTTGACCCGGCGCAGCCGCCTGCACCCCCGACGCAAATCTCGGTTTCGGGCGGCTTGGTGACCGAGGTGGTCGTTGAGCCTGAGCGTCCGGTTTACATCGTCGAGATGAACAACTCGGTGGATTTCACGGCGAAGATCACCGATGTGGCCGATGCTTCCAACGTGTCCTCTGCCTCGGTTGAATTCATCTGGGATTATGGAAACACCAACACCACGTTGGCCACCGTTGCCTCCGACGCCGAAGGCAACGCCACGCACACCTTCACGCCATCGGGGATCGCTCCAGGTTACTACGACGTCGGCATCGTTGTCCAAGACGACTTGACCGCTGCTCTGGCCACGGGCAACACGCGTCGCTACGGGAACCTCACCGTGGTCAACGTCACCGTTCAAATCACGAGCAACATCAACATCGTCAGCGTTCCAACCACGGTAACAGCAGGTGTCCCGTTCAACGTTGCCGGTCAAGTTGAGGACGCTGAAAACAACAGCCGCCCCCTCATTTCAGCGGTTCGTTTGAACGTGTTTTGGCTCGAAAATCCCGAAGAGTTGCTCTTGAGCAACTACGCCACCTCGAGCAACGGGACGTTCAACATGAGCGTGCCCACCGACTCGGCCAACAACGGAACAACCCGAGGTCCACACACCCTGGTCATTTCGGTCGTCAACGAATCCTCTCCGTTTTACCTGACCGACACCGCACAGGCCCCGATTCAAGTGATGGGTGTTTCACGGCTCGAGAACCTCGTTCCCCTCAACGCCGTGGTCATCAACCGAGGCAACAGCGTCAACATGTCGGCAAAACTCGTCGAAGCCTCGGACATGTTTGCACCGTTGTCAGCCTACGAAGTCGGTCTTCAATTCCACGAAACCTGGCTTTCGCCATCCACGACCGACGCCGAAGGCTTCGCTAATTTCAGTTACACCGTTCCCTACGACCATCCCTTGGGATTGATCGTCGTTCAGTTTGTGTACAACGGTTCAAGCGATTTGCTGGCCGCCAGCGCCAACCTCACGAGCATCAGCGTGCGATCGTTGACCTTCATGGTCGTTGACAACGTGACTGCCAACCCCATTGCGGGCACATCGTTCAACGTGAGCGGTCAAATCGTCTCCGACAACGGTTCGGGGTTGGAGTTGCGGGACGGCACCACGTTGCCCAACGCCAACGTGTTGTTTTCCATCAACGGCTTGCCGTCTGGCTTTACGGTCACGGGCGGTAGTGTCGGTGCGAGCGGATTTTGGAACGCCACCCTCCGCTTGAGCGAGAACTTCGCAGCAGGAACCCATCTTCTCGAAGCCTCCTTTATCCCGAACGTCAACTATTACGTGGGTTCTCAAAACAACACCACCTTTGATTCACGAGGATTTTCGGTGATGAACTTCATCAAACCGACCTTGGACGGTCTCGGCCAACCATCCCTGAACGACAGGACCGAACGAGGAAACCTCGTTCACTTCTCGGTCTTGCTTCGCGACAACCAAGCCCTTCCACTCGCCAACCAGAGCATCGTGGTCACGTTGACGGCCACGTTGAACGATGCGACGCCGGTCCAAATCACGGTGCTGACTGCAGCCAACGGCACCGCATGGGGTAACCTTTCCGTCCCCGCCAACATGAGCGTTGGTCCGGCTGACCTTCACGCAGCCTACGGCGGCATCCCCGGAACCACGGGTCTGGTCGGTACCAACGCCACGACCAAGTTCGTCGTGCTCGGCGCAACCGAGACCGTTGTTTTGAGCGCACCTGACGTCCTCACCGCAGGCGACACGCTGTTGGTGGACGGTCGTCTGCTCGATGACTTGGGCCTCCCCCTGCAGCGAAACGGCATGAACGCCAGCGGCGTGGTTCATCTCCTCATCGACGGCATCCCTGTTGCGAGCATGGAGACCAACAGCACCGATGGGACCTTCTCCTTTGCCTATGTCTTGCCGGCGTCAACCGCAGCCGGCCCTCATCAAATTGGGGTTGAATTCCGCGGCGGCCGAGAGTGGGTTGACCCGGTTGGTTTTGGTGACATTAACAATCCAGAGTATTACCTCCCCAGTTCTGCAACCGTGGATTTCAACGTGAGCGTTCCAACCAAGATTCTCCTGATCACGGCCACCGGTGACGCTGACCGAGAGACGACGATGACCATTCAAGGGCGGCTTCTCGATGTGGTAGACAACCCGCTGGCGAACCTCACCATCGAGGTTTGGCTGGGCGGTGTTTGGCTCACGAACACCACCACCGACGAAAACGGCCTTTTCACGGCCGTTCACCCCGTTCCTGCCGATGCCCCGTTGGGGCCGGTTGCGCTCGAAACCCGTTTCACCGGCACCACCGCCTATTTGCCCAGCAACGCTACGGGTCTGTGGGAGATTTTCAGTCCGGTCCTTGTAACGGTTGACATCACCACGCCCGTCGCCGTGAACCAAACCGTCACCATCAGCGGTTCCGTGGTTGATAACCAAGTCAACGGTGTAGCCAACCACGAAGTGCAGTTGGTCGTTGAGGGCATCCTCATCGCTTCTGTTCTCACCGATGCATCAGGTGATTTCGTCCACGAGTGGACCGTGCCCGACATCTTTGACTTCGGTGACCGGACGCTCTTCGCCGAAGTTGACCCGCAGGGCTACTACCGTGGGGACGTCGGAAACGTCAGCTTCTTCTTGTCCCACCGGGCATGGGTGACGCTGGTCTTCGAAGACGGCATTGACGCGACCCGAGGCGACGCTTGGGAGGTCAGCGGCCGGCTTTACGACTTTGACACGGTTGACCGGATTGGCTTGGTCGGTGAGTCCTTGGTCGTCAGCCTCGACGGGGTTCCGTTGTTCACCACGACCACCGGCGCTGACGGTGTCTGGAGTGCGACCGTTCCCGTCACGATGGACCTTGATCGTGGCGAACACACCCTCGGGGTAGACTTCGAAGGCACCCAAGCCCATCTTGCTGCCTCCGCCTCTTCGAGCGTCCGAGTTTGGTCAGACCTCCAAATCGTCATCGACGCCAACCAATCCTCGTCTTGGGTGACCCGCTCCGACAGCGTGTTTGCGCCGGTTTACCTGGTCGGGACCGTTCAGGAAATCGGCGGCGCAGGCGAGGTCTTCGAAGGCCTGATGGTCGCCATCGGCAACGGTTCGGACTGCATGAACGAACGCGAAGGTGCCCGGTGCTTCCCAAGCACCTCCGTGACGTGGACCGACGGCAATTTCGCGCTCTCCTCGACCGCTCCGTACTGGCTTGACATCGGTTCGCAATATTTCAGCGTGGACGTTGCACGAAACGACAGCCTTTACCTCAACGCTGCGAGCGTGAGCAAGCTGATGTTCGTTCAGGTCAATGCGGACATTACGGTTGACCTTTTCGACGTGGTTGAGGGAAGCCAAGAAAAGGTTGGCGGGACCGTCTCGATCATCGCTCAAGACACCCGGGCGGGGTTGCAAAACATCGGTGTTTCGGTGTACCTGTACAACGACACCAACACGCTACCTCTTGCTTCCAAGACCTGGAAGAGCGACAGCAACGGGAAGATCGCCATTGGTTTCAACGCCACACCTGCCTACGGTGACGCCGATTATTGGGGTGAATTAACGCTGGACATCGTCGTTCAGGATGCTCGACTTTCCAACCAATCCCTTCAGGCCTTCAAATTGCTGCGGGACCAAGGCTTCGCTCCGTCCTATGCCTACGAAGCCGAGCAAGTTGCGACGCCGTGGTGGTCCTACGCTGTCGTGGCGTTGATCGCTGCGCTTGCAGCCGGTGGCGTCGTGCTTTATCGCCGTCGGAAAGCCGCTGATGACCTGTTGAAGGACGCTGCAGAAGTCTTTGCTTACACCGCCGAACTCCTCGCTGCGGGCGATGCGACTCGAGAAGCCATCTTTACTTGCTACCAGGACCTTTGTGCCCTGCTTCAGCAGCGAGGTTTCCTCCGTCGTGACTTTGAGACGGTGCGAGAGTTCGAATTTGCAATTCGGCAAGCCTTGGAAGGTGTTTCTGAAGAGGCGTTGACCGCTCTGGACAACACGTTTGAGATGGCTCGTTACAGCCGAGAAGAAATGGGTCCACAGCATCAACAAGTGGCGGTTCAAGCCTTGAACCGGATGAGCGGTGAGATCTCACAAATGCAATCGATTCCTCAACGATGATTCACCAGCGAAGGTGAAGGCGCCCATCGGAGAAGGTTGCTTCAAGCGTCGTTGCGGCGTTGGTTGGGAGCGGAAGGTGACGCACCAGGTCGGGATGTTCACCGTCCTCGACGGTCAACTGGACCATCGTGGCCTCTTCGGTGATTTTGGTTTTGACATGGACCTGCTCGGGAGAAGTGCCGAGGAGCGGGATGGTCAGGCCGTCGGGAGCGACCCGTCCGTTGATTCCCTCAACCACCCAAGCCAAGGCTCGATCAGGATGAACATCGGCCAGGCCGGTTTCAGGAAGCATTCCGGCCGTCACCAGCACTTCGAGATGGCGTTGTTTGACTTCATCGAGGTGGGAAGGGCGGTTTTCAAACGCCGCCTGAAGAGCAGGCGCATCGGTTCCAAGCCCGGTCATCACCTCGTGTTCTGCCTCTGATTCAGCCGACGTTGCAGTCTTGACGTCAAGGGATGTCCATTCGTCCATGCGGCATGGAGCGTGCGAGCCCACATGAACCTTCGGACAGGCCTTATTGTTCGTCAGCGGCCGAATCCCGGTGGACACGGCCGAAGAAACGCTTGGCGAAGCGGGCGGTGGACGTCGGGTCGCTGGCTTCGTTCATGCGTAAATCGTCCGGGAAACACGACGTGTAGGTCCTGTCAGTGACCCGACGGTCGAGAAGAACGATGAGCGCCCGGTCACCGATGGCTCGGATGGGTCGTCCCATCGCTTGCAGGATGGCGTTGATGGCGGGCTGTGAGACGGTGTATTTCCAAGCCAAGTTTCTCCCAAACCTGTCTTCTGCATAGGTTTTGAGAGCTTTTGAGAGGACCGAAGGGGGAGAATTTGGGATGCCGATGCACGCCACGGCGTCCAAAGCACCGCTGTGATAATCCACGCCCTCGGAGAGGCGAGCCCCAAAGACACCCGCGAGGAGAATCTTGCGTCCAGCGGCCTTTTCGGAGAGCAGCGTGTCAACGATTTGGTCCAAATCGTTCTTTGTCCACTCGCGTTGTTCAATCATCACACGGACGCCCGAAAATCGGCCTTCACCAACGATGTCGTTCAACATGGCGTAGGACGGTGCGAAAACAGCAACGTGGCCGGGTGTTTCGTCGATGAGCATCTGGAGGTGGCGTCGAATCAGTGCGGTGTTGTCCGGAGAGCGTTCGCTGTATTTTGTGGTCACGTCCTTGGCGACCAAGACCGGCCTGCGCATTGCTGCAAACGGCGAAGGGTAGGCGACCGATGTCGTTCGTGCGTTTGGTAGGCCGAGGATGTTTGCGTACATTCTGGGTGGATAGAGCGTTCCCGACATGAGGATGGCGCCTGCGGATTTCTCAAAAACCGGTTGGGATACCAGACCCGGGTCGAGCAAGTGGGTCGTGATGCGACCGTCACGGCCCTTGGTATCGAAGACCATGGTGAGGGCCGTGCTGCTTCCAAATCGAAGCACGCAATCAAGGATCTCCGCAACCTTGTGAGCGTTTGGCTCCATGGGGTTGCCGTCGTCGCCTGCTTCCATGTCCACATCAACGCTCGAAAGAACATCTCGCAAGGTGTGCATTCGGATGGCTGCATCGACCACCGGTTGTCTGGCGCTTGCCGCGAGTTGTTGCTGGCCTGCCTTTCCGTCGACTTCATCGCATGCTCTGTGGAGCACCTGCAGCACATCGTCCACGACGACCGGGCACTCCTCATCGCGCCCAGAGACCGAGCGGCGCAGGTCGTCAAAGAGGCGTGTAAAGCCCGCTCGGGCCGCCTTCATCACATCAAAGGCCCACACGGCGAGGTCGTGGTTGACGGCGAGGGTTTCGCCTCCCGGTGCCTTCATGGCTTGTGCAAGCAATCCACCGTATTCTTCGAGTTCGATTTGGGCGTTTCGAATCATGGTTTGAGTGAGGCGTTTCTCCAGGGTCATTCGGATGCGGTCGGGCAAGTTGTGGGCCTCGTCGACGATGACAATGATGTCATCGAGGGACAAGCCCATGGCTTTGAGGCTTGATTCCCGAACGCCGTCATCAAAGAGGTGGTTGTAGTCGCCAACGAACACATCTGCCCCGCTCACCGCCTCACGAGCAGCTTTCCAAGGACAGGTTTGGGCAGGTGCTCCGTTTTCGGTGTGGGTGCGGCTGATGCCAACGAGCTCGTCAACGTGCAGCGGTGAAGCCAAGATTCGCCGCTTGAGCCCTGGGGCCGGCGTGATCCAAGGTTTGCACGACCGGGTTTTGCGGTGTTGGCTGCAAAGCAGCGAGAACACCAACGGGGATTCCTTTGCAAAAGGCTGCACGCACATGCCCGCTTGGCCCACCATGTCCACCAATCGAACGGGGGCTACGTCTTTTCGCATCCGGTTGATTTGCCGGACGGTATCAACAACGATTCGGTGTTGTGTTTGTCGAGAGGTAAGGAAAAACACGGTCTTTTTGAGGCTGGATTCGCTTGCAACTTGGAGCGCAGCGGCGAGGGAAGCAGCGGTTTTTCCGATACCGGTGGGGGCTGCAGCAAGGTGAAAATTTCCCTCGTTCAAGGCCTTAATCCCGTCTTGAATCATCTCGAGTTGGCCTGGCCTTGGTGTGGCGTGGGCGAGGAACGGAAACCCAGCGTTGATGGATGGTTCAACGCCCTCGTTCATGTGCACCATCCAACGGCGACCCTCCTAAAGGATTCGCATGGAGGGGACAGGTTTCACCGGGTTGCATCAATGTGCCCAGAAATGTGGGGGCTGGGCACGGGGGGACCATCCCGTCAACTGACAGGGGTGGAATCTGAGCCTCCCTGGCCGTCTTCCAGGGAGGTGTGTGGGGGTGTTTGGTTTTGGGAACCAAGTCGGCCAAGGCGCGCAAGACGGGCACGCCGACACAGCGAGGCAAGGCCCTGCAAGACTGGCCGGTCTTGCGTGGCCCAAGGGGCGGCATTGCCGTGGTTGTAGCCATGGTTTTGCCAATTCATCCCATCCCCTCCGTTCTCTCACCACTTATTGTTGGTATTCGCTGCGTCGTATCGTTTCTGCTCTGGACGCCTCCAGTGCGGAATCGAGTGTGTCACTGACAACTTGCAATTCAGCCGTTGCCTTCTTGATGTACAATTTCAAGCCCTCTTGTGCAGCCACCTCGGGTGTGGTGCCTTGCAATTCGTAGAGCTTGCCCAATTGAGCCTGATCGTGGCGGCCCAGCGGGATGCGAATGGATTTCATGTCAACCAAAAGCGGTTGGTTGTGAAGGAATTCTTGAATGGCGAGGCGGACGACGTCCGACCGGTTTCGCGTTCCGTCCAAGCCGACCCGAGCATCGAGGAGCGCCATGTCCTCCTCGGTGATTCGCAGCGAAACGGCGGTGGTCGGCTGGGTCATTCCTGTTCCCTCGTATGCATGGACACCCTCGCCAACCCTATAAATGTAACTCAAATAGTGACAATATGTCATCATCTGTATTACATTGAAAAAGGCGGCCTCCACAAAAACGCTTGCGAAGTTTCAAAGACGACCGGGAAGGAAGCCAAAACATGCCTTTGGAACCGACACGCGGCCTCTACCTCTACCTCGAAACGCTCCGCGTGGCCTACGACGACAACATCGTGACCGACGATGAGGCTCAAATCCTACGCATCTTGGCTCAAGCCCTCGGCGTGGCCCCTTCCGATACGGCCGAATGCCGAGCTGTTGTTGAAGGCGAAGTCCCTTCTCCTTTTCCAGATGACAGCAGCTACGGCGGCCATCACATGGGCGATGCAACCACGTACCAGTCCGCTTTGATCGCTGCGCTCGATGACGATGTCATCACAGAGGACGAATGGGCGATGCTTGACCGTCTACGACGCGTGATTGGGCTGCAAGAGAACGAACACGCCCTCATCGAAGAGGCCATACGGGCCATGGTGGAAACCGATGAGGACGGCCAACGGCGAGTGGAAAGGCTCGAGCGATTTTTGACGGTGTGTCCTTACTGAATCTCTGCGAAACGCCAACGAAGCCTCTTCTTCGGAGGTCATTGAAGGACAACCATTAGAAAGGGTCCGCATTAGGGCGGGCCAATACACCTGATGGTGTGAGAAGGTATGCCAATGAGCGCAAGTGATGCAATCTATGCAAAAGTCGTAGCCCGTGACCCCGACCAACCCGAGTTCCACCAAGCGGTCAAGGAAGTCCTTGAATCGCTGGAACCCGTGCTCGAGGCCAACCCTGAGTACATTTCCGTTGTCGAGCGGGTTGTTGAACCCGAGCGTCTCATCCATTTCCGCGTTCCCTGGGTGGACGATGGCGGGAACGTGCAGGTGAACCGGGGTTTCCGGATTCAGTTCAACGGTGCCATTGGTCCTTACAAAGGCGGTCTCCGCTTCCATCCCAGCGTCAACGCATCCATCCTGAAGTTCCTTGCATTTGAGCAGATTTTCAAGAACTCCTTGACCGGTTTGCCCTTGGGTGGCGGAAAAGGCGGCTCAGACTTTGACCCCAAGGGGAAGTCCGACGGCGAAGTGATGCGGTTCTGCCAATCCTTCATGATGGAACTCTGGCGTCACATCGGCCAGGACTGCGACGTTCCTGCCGGTGACATCGGCGTGGGTGGCCGCGAAATCGGCTACATGTTCGGGATGTACAAGCGTCTGCAAAACGAGTTCCAAGGCGGCGTGCTTACCGGGAAAGGGTTGGCTTACGGCGGTTCATTGATTCGCCCTGAAGCCACTGGCTACGGTTTGGTCTACTTCGCCCGGGAGATGCTGGCCACGAAGGGGAAATCCTTCGAGGGAGCGGTCGTCTCCATCTCCGGCTCAGGCAACGTGGCTCAATTCGCTTGCGAAAAGGTGCTCGACCTTGGCGGTAAGCCCGTAACGTTCAGCGACTCTTCAGGTTGGATTCACGACCCTGAAGGCATCGACCGAGAGAAATTGGCTTGGGTCATGGACCTCAAGAACAACCGTCGCGGTCGCATCTCTGAATACGTCAAGCAGTACCCCTCTGCCACCTTCACCGCCAGCGCTCCTGAGCCGGCCGTCAACGGCCTTTGGGGCGTTGATGTTGACGTTGCTCTCCCCTGTGCGACCCAAAACGAACTGAACGGTGAAGAAGCCAAGTTGTTGGTTGCGAACAACGTCATCGCCGTTGGCGAGGGCGCCAACATGCCATGCACTCCCGAAGCCGTTGAAGTCTTCCAAAAGGCCGGCGTGCTCTTCGCACCTGGAAAAGCATCCAACGCTGGAGGTGTCGCCACCTCTGGCCTTGAAATGTCCCAAAACTCCCTGCGCTTGTCCTGGACTCGGGAAGAGGTTGACCAGCGTCTTGAAGGCATCATGGTGGACATCCACAAGAACGCTCACGAGACCGCCAAAAAGTACGGTCGTGAAGGAGACTATGTTTTCGGCGCTAACGTGGCTGGTTTCCTCAAAGTCGCCGAAGCCATGATCGCTCAAGGCATTGTCTGATTCAGATAGGTCGCACCTTGGTTTCGCTCTCCTCAAGTTGAGGGGTGAACAGCGCTGGCCATCGTTTTTTGAGTCGCTTGAAGAGCCAGCGAGAAAACACCATCGAAGACGCAAGGAACAGCAGCGACACCCACCATGGCGTGGCTTCGTTCGTTGCGAGCACCACGGTCATGACGAGGATACCAACGCCGTAAACCGCTCGAAAGGCCGAGAAGAGGAGCAGCCCCCTCACAACAGGGTTGGTCCATGCGCGTTCCCAGCGGGAAGCCAAAGGCCTTCACTCCTCGCTCAACCTCTGAACTGGTTGAAGTATTGCTGCGTGTAGCGAACGGCGTCTTCGTGAGGGTATCCTTGAGCGATGAGGCCGTTGTAGTATTCTCGTGCCGGGTCGGGTTGAGGCGTCGGTGGGGCGTAAGCGGGCTGCGCTACGGGTTGAACGAACCCGGCCTGAGCAGCTGGCATTTGCATGTGGGGAGGGCTCCCGTAGGCGGGTTGAGCGGTGAAAGCGGGAGCTTCAACGTTCAGTTGGGTCACGGCCCATTCCCCTTCGTTGCTTCCTCCTCCGCGACGGCGCAGGAGAACGGCGAGGAGGCCAATGGCGGCAAGGACGCCAATCCCTCCACCAACGAGAATCGTGGGCGAGGCCAAGGAAAGGCCCTCTGCTTCGGGTTCGAGGATCCAACGAGCAGGGTCCTCGGGGTAAGCATCTGCACCGTCAGCAGCCCTCCAATCGGGTGTGGGGTCAGAGTAGTTGTCGCCGTCCGT
>JAYOHN010000016.1:0-7174 GCA_038118245.1 Candidatus Poseidonia sp. | reverse complement strand
ACAACCGATGCGGTCGGCCGTTGAGTTGCCTCTTGTGAGGTAGCAAGCGTCAGCTCCCTGTTCGACACTCCAGAATGTGTCTGGGTCTGAAATTCCATCCAAATCGCTATCCAAACATCCAAATCGGTCAACCGTTGACTTACCAAACTCGTTCGGACAAGCATCGGGAGTGTTTCCATCTTGATTGTCACCGTAAGCATCACCGTCAGAGTCCGACCATTGTGTAGAGTCGGAAGGGAGGGCATCAGCACCTTGCAGCGGTGTCCAGGATATCTCAGGATCTGAATACCCGTCGCCATCGCTGTCGGTGCACCCCAGGCGGTCCTCGGTCGAGGTGCCCGGTACGTTCGGGCATGCATCCGCTTCGTTGCCTGATGCATTGTCACCGTAACCGTCGCCGTCGGTGTCCTCCCATTGGGTTGGATCGTTTGGGAAGGCGTCTTGCAGATTGTACCAGCCGTCCCCGTCTTGGTCGGGACACCCGATCATTCCGTTCTGCCACGACGTTCCCTCTTGTGTCGGACAAGCGTCCTGGACGGTCACATCAGCGTTGTACTCTCCGGGCCAGGAAGGGTTGCGGTCGTCCCATGTGCTGTTGGCGTAATTGTCGCCGTAGCCGTCGCCGTCAAAATCCGACCATTGATTGGGGTCGTCAACAAAGGCATCGGCGCCGCTTTCGGTGCTCCATGCGCTGTCCGGGTCGGAATAACCGTCACCGTCAGCGTCCACGCAGCCAAGGCGGTCGAGGGTTGAAGTCCCACTCACATCGGGGCAATCGTCAGGTGTGGTCCCTTCCGGACGGTCACCGTACCCGTCGCCGTCAACATCGGACCATTGGGTGGGGTCCATCTCAAAGGCGTCGTCCGAGTCTGCCCATCCGTCTCCGTCCATGTCGGGGCAGGCGTTCTTGCCTCCAAGGGTTGAATTTCCTGCTTGGTTGGGGCAATCATCAAAGTTGTCTGACCAGCCATCGTCGTCGCTGTCCACACACCCCTCCTCGCCGAGCGTTGACGTGCCGACCACGGTGGGGCAATCATCGCTCACGTCCTCAAAGCCGTCGCCGTCATCGTCCGTGTCCTCATCCGCATCTCGGCACCCGTCGCCGTCAACATCGGTGAGGCTGTCGGACTGCCAGGTTGGGCGAGGGGGCTGATAGGACGAACGAGGACAGATGTCGGCTGAGTTTTCCACACCGTCGTTGTCCATGTCGTTGTCTTCGACCCCGTCCTTGCAGCCGTCCCGGTCCCAATCGCTGGAGTTCGCAGGGTCGCTGAAGTCTTGCGTGGAATTCCAGTTAGCTTCTCCTGAACGCGGGCAATCGTCGCCCGAGTTGTCGGTGATGCCGTCGTTGTCATCGTCCACATCGCATGCATCGCCTTGAGCGTCTCCGTCGGTGTTTTCTTGCAGCGGGTTGGAATCTGCCGGGCAATTGTCGGTGTAATCTGGTATCCCGTCGTTGTCCGAATCCGCCTTGAGGGCGGGGTTCACGGCCCAGACGAAGGCGTCCCAACCCCCGGCACTGGTGACGGTGTTTGTTCCCTTGGTGATGCTGTTGCTGCCCGATGGACCAGCAAAGGAGCCGACCACGGCTGCGATGTCGGTAGCGTTGACGGCGATGTCCCAGCCGACCTCAAGGGCGTTGCTCCCGGTCACATCGAGCCAAGACCAACCGCCAGATGCGGTCAATCCACCCATCATGGCGTCGGCATCAAGGGTTGAAATCCACGAACTGCTGGTTCCTGTGGTGGACTTGGTGCCTGCACTGAACGTCCCGTCAAGGAAAAAGGAAGTGAAGACGATTTCACCTCGCGAGGTCAGGTCCATGCCTTGAAGTCCGTCACCGGTGTTTGAGCCACCCGTTGCAGCCCATTGGTTGGAGGGCGTGCTTCCTTCCTTGATGAAGAACAAGTCTGCGCCGCCTTTGTTGGCGGTGATGGACCAGCCGTTCTTGGCCAAGGTACCTTCAAACGAACCGCCGAGATAGAGGTCGCCAGAACCGTCGATGGCCAACTTGCTCAGCGAGACCGCCTCGTTGGCAATGCCGTAGCCTGTTAAGGATTGGACGGCTCCGGAGGGGGACACTTTCAGGACAAAGGAATCTTGCGTCCCGACCACGGTGTAGCTGTTGGTTCCAAACAGGATGTTGTTCTGAGTCACCCCTGAAACGTAAATCGAACCGCCGGCGTCAACAACCACATCGGTCACCTGTTGGTTCCCGATGCCGCCACCGCTGACGACCCATTTCAGCGCCCCGTTCATCCCGTCCAGTTTTGCGACGAACACCTCGGCGTTGGAGACGTTGATCGTCGTGCCGCCGAAATCGGTTTCGCCTGAAAAGTAGCCCGCCACGATGACATCGCCGGTTTGGTCCACGGTGATGGCTTGTGGAATGCTTGCATCGGTGGAGGAGTTGGGTTTGGTTTGGAAGCCTTTTGCCCACATCCAGTTGCCCGCCGCATCGGTTGAGGCGATGAAGCCGTCAAATTGGACGGCGGTGTTGAGGGTCGTTTGGCCAAAGGACACTGGCCCGTACATGTAGCCGGAGATGACGGGTTTCCCTGTGGAGGCGGCCACGTCGGTCATGAAGCTCACGCCTCCTTGGCTGTGGTCGGCCCCGACGAGGAAGTTCCACGTTCCCGAGTCGGTGAGGGAGGCGAGGTAGAAATCGTTCCCGTTAGAGTACGGTGAAGAGGGGGTGTAGGTGTGTGTTCCGAAAGTCAGGGCCTGGGCCGAGGCGTTCACGTCGCCGGCCACGAAGTAGCCGCTGTCCGATGCGACGATGGCACCGGAAAATTCGTCGTGGGAATTGGTGCCTCCGCTGGCAAGGAAAATTTCAGGACCGCTCGCGCGGCCGGATGTGGGCATCGCCACCTTGCCGTCTTCCAAAGTTGGGGGTTCGGGAACAGAGGCGACGCTCAGCACACTGAGCACAAACAAGGTGGCAAGCGCGACGCTCGTAACGGTGGTACGGTGACCCATGGAACGGTGCTACCGCTCAAGGGCCATCAAGGCTTTGTCGGGTTGCCCCAAACGCCCTTCACTCGAGGTTGGTGTCAAGCGCCATCAAATCGCTGTCACCGGCGTCAAGCACGGTGATGGTGGACACCGAAAACGGCTTTCCACAAGCAATGCCGAGTTCGCGATTGACCATGCGGGCTCGGTGCATCGTGACTTCGGGGTGAGCCGCCCGGAGCGCCGTGGTGTAATCCTCGGGGCAGTTGGCGGCCAAAATCACCATTTTTGCTTCACCGCTTGCGCAGGCGTCCTTGGCTTGTCGTTGTCCAAACAACAGGTTCCCTGTTGCGATTGCGTTCTTCAATTGTCGGCTTAGGTCCATTCTTCTTCCTCCATTCTCCACATGTGTTTCTCATGGTTGGAACATCATTCCTCAGGGATGTAGTACAGGGCAACGCTGCCGGTTCCCAGCGAAATGGGTTGGCCGACAATGATGTTTTCTGCAACACCGGTCAGGTAGTCTTTCTCGCCGATGATACCTGCCTTGAGCAGGTGGTTCACGGTCACTTCGAAGGCCGCACGTGCGAGGATGCTGTGCTTGGTTCCGGAGACACCGTGACGGCCAATTGCACGAACTTCACCTTCCGAAGTCATCACATCGGCAACCATCAGCAGGTGGCGAACATCGACTTCAAGGCGAGCTCCGTCAAGCGTCAACTGCAATTCGTTGACGATGGCTTGTCGAGCGGCCTCGATACCGAGGTAGTCGTAAATTTCGATGATGTTGTTGGTGTAGGTGCGGGACCGATCGATGTTCTCCAATTCGCTGATGCGTTGAAGGTTGCTTCCGATGGTTGAGAGGTAGTGCTCGCCGGTCTTGTCGTCGAGTTGAGGGTTTGCACGCTCAATACCGGGAATGCCCTTGAGCCGCATGTCCCGAATCTTCTCCTCGAGTTGCAACAGCATCGTGTACGAAGGGGGGTTCTCGGCCAATTCAGCCAGGTCTTCCTCGGAGTGAACGCCAGGAATCAAGGTCAACGTGGACGGGTTCTTTTCCTTGTCCGCTTGCACGAGAAGGCGTGTAGCACGCTCCAACTTGTCTTTGACTTCAGCAGCGGTCATGTTCTTCTGCTTCAGGTTGGTTTTGTTGAGTTGGAGAACCAAACGTCGTTGGGCAACGTCGGTTTCGAGTTTCGCGATGTTCACCGTGGTCGTGACTTCAATGGCGGCGGCGAGTTTCTTCGCAGCGTTGCCGTCATGCTTCTGTTCCTCTTTCATCCGGATGGTCATCGTTGGCGTCTGAGGCACCTTTCGGGCGTCAACAATTTCGATGATACGTGGCAGACCTTGGGTCACGTTGACCGTGGCCACACCGGCATAGTGGAACGTACGCATGGTCATCTGCGTGCCCGGCTCACCGATCGACTGTGCCGTGATGATGCCGGCGGCTTCGTACGGGTCAATGCTCGCTCGATCAAGCGCTTCAATGGCTTCGCCGATGACCTTCTTTGCTTGGGGTTTGGTCAACTTCTTCTTTCCACGAGCGTGACACGCCTTGGTGAGTTCAGCCAAAATACGGTTTGTGAACCGGGTGGAACCTGCGTCTTTTGCAGCGGCCTGAAGGCTGACATACACTGGGTCTTCAGCCAACGTGTCCTCCAAAGAACGCATTTTTCGGTCGATGTCGTAGGTTTCCATGTCAGCGACGGTCTTGGTACGTGCACGTCGCTTGGAAAGACGAACCTTCGTGATGGGGCCGGAGGCATCGCCATCGCCGTCTCGACCCTTTTGGGTGGCCGCAAGGATGGTGGCGTGAATGTTGCCGGCTTGTTCGGAGTCGGTTTCGCAAATTTGAGCGATGTCGTTGGCCGTCATGACCTTGACATCGTCCCACTTTCGGTCGTCGGCCAATGCATGAGCAAACGTCTCGTCAATGCCCAAATCCATGAGCTTCTTCTTGGTTGCACTCTTGACCACCATCAGGCCTCACCTCCGGTATCAGCGTCGTCGCTTTCAAATTCCCAGGCGCCCATGTCCTCTTCTTCGGCGTCCCGCTCAAAGGATTCACGCTCAACTTCCAAGCCGCCTTCGGTACCGAGGGCAGCGTCAACGATGACGTCGATGTTGAACGGGGAGCCGTGCACGCCGCGAGAGGGGTCGATGCCGTCTTCACCGTAACTGAACTGGATGATTCGGTTGGCCGTGTTTCGAACCGACAACATGTCGTCGTCGTAGACCTTCAAGTCGTCCATGGCGTTGATCAACCGGCGCTGCATGTATCCGGACTTTGCCGTTCGGACAGCGGTGTCAACCAGCGATTCACGACCCGATACCGAGAGCATGAAGAACTCCGTGGGTTCGAGACCGCGCTTGAACGAAGAGGCGATGAAGCCACGCTCGTCGGCACCTCGACCACCCCGCTTGAAGTGGGGAAGAACACGCTCGTCGTAGCCGCGCTCGAGGCGCTTTCCACGAACCTTGGCTTGGCCGATCGAGGCGGCCATCATCGTCAGGTTGTCCATTGAACCGCGAGCACCGGAAAGCGCCATGCTGACAGCAGCGTTGGTGGAACCCGACATGTTGAGTTCGTCCTTTGCGATGTCACCGGCTTCCTGCTTGCCCTTGTCGAGCATCTGCATGATGTTCTCTTCCAAGGTCTCGCGTGGAGTTCGTCCGGGACGGGTTTCGTAACCTTTGCCGGTTTTGCCGAATTTTTCGAGTTCTTGGTTCACACCGTCTTGTGCGTCTGCGTTGGCGGCGTTGATGGCTGCCACGGCTTCTTCGGAGAGGTCCTCGTCGTCAATGCCGGTCGTGAAGCCGAGCGAAGTGCAGGCTGCGATGGACAGACGGGTGAACTCGTCAAGGAACTTGGCTCCTTGTGTGGGTCCGTTGGTTTGGACAATGGCGTCCAACAAACGACCGTCTTCAGCACCGATGGCACGCTTGTCAAGGGTTCCGTCAACGTTGCCGTTCTTCACCATGACCATGTCGTTGGACCGGCTGCGGAAACGAAGGTGGATGTTCTCCGGGATGATGAGCGAGATGATGTCTTGGCCGCGGAAGGCAGGTTCGCCGTTCGCATCCTTGACCACTTCTGGAAGGCTTCCGGTGTACCCGATGTTGCCGAGCATTTCCAAGCCGTGCGCTTGACGAATCAAGGTGCCTGGTCGGGACAAGAGATAGGCTCCGGAAATGTGGTCGTGAATACCGCCGATGACCGCACCGCCGTAGCGGGGCGTCAGGATGTGTTCCTGAACCCGCATCAGAATCTTGGCCTCTGCACGGGCTTCTTCGGATTGAATCACGTGGAGGTTCATTTCGTCACCGTCAAAGTCAGCGTTGTATGGGGTACAAACGGCCAGGTTGAACCGGAAGGTGTGCCCTTCCATGACGCGAACTTCGTGCACCATCATCGACATGCGGTGGAGGGAGGGCTGGCGGTTGAAGATGGCGACGTCGCCGTCGATCAGGTGACGCTCAACTTGGAGTCCAGGCTTGGGATTCCCATACCGGTCCAAGGTCGAGAGGCGGTCTTCGACACCGGTTCGCTCTTCGCCCCACTCGTCGAAGGGACTGCCGCAGTGAGGGCAGGCCACCTCAAGGTGTTCGGGGAACGGTTCGGGGTGCGGGTTGTCAGCTTGTGCCAGTTCGTGCATCCATCGGTAGTGGAGGACAGCCCGAGGGTCGTCTTCGGCGAGTTTCTTGCCCTTTTCGTCGATGCCTTGCAGGTTGTTGAGCGTGGCTTCGTCGTTCACGATGTAACTCACTTCCTCCATTTGGTCCATTCCACTGAGCGAAATCTGCTTTTGGATGACCAGGCCGGGCAAGAAGTTGGGCGCGGGCAAAACCGAGTGCAGGTCGTGACGCGTGGTGGTGTCTTCGTTGCACTCAGGGTTGTGGCAGCGGAATCCGGCGTTGATGAGGCGGCTGCGCTGGTTGATCTTGACACGTCGACCATCGCCGCGCACGATGTAGTTCACACCGGGGTGCACGTCGGGGCCGCGGAGAATCATCTGGCGCATCTGTTCGCGGTTTCGCGTGGTGACCCGGATGGGTACCGTCAATTCCTTGGCGATTTTCTTTGGGACACCGACTTCGTTCACGCTCAGGTAGGGGTCAGGGGAGATGACCGACCGAGCACAGAAGTTCACGCGCTTTCCGGAGAGGTTGCTTCGGAAGCGACCTTCCTTCCCCTTGAGGCGCTGCGTGAGCGTCTTGA
>JAYOHN010000015.1:16435-34276 GCA_038118245.1 Candidatus Poseidonia sp. | reverse complement strand
AGGTTGCTTCGGAAGCGACCTTCCTTCCCCTTGAGGCGCTGCGTGAGCGTCTTGAGGGTGCGGCCGGAGCGGTGACGAGCGGGTGGGATGCCGGAGGTCTGGTTGTCGAAGTAGGTGGTGATGTGGTACTGGAGCAGTTCCCAAAGGTCCTCAACGATGAGTTGGGGTGCACCGGAATCGCGGTTTTCTCGCAAGCGCTGGTTGATGCGGAGCACGTCAACGAGCTTGTGGGTCAAGTCGTCCTCTGAGCGGTCGCCGCTGTCGAGGGTGATCGATGGGCGAACGGTGATGGGAGGCACGGGGAGCACCTTCAGAACAACCCATTCTGGACGGTTTTGCTTGTCCATTCCGATGAAGATCAGGTGTTCTGGTGGGATGCTGCTCAGCCATTCGCGGACATCGCGAGGGTTGAGCTTTCGTTCGGTGTTGTCGTGCTTTTCCTTGAAGGTCGTCGGCTTGTCGAGGATGATTTTGCCTTGCGAAGAGCCGCAATGCATGCACACCTTGCGCTTGGTTCCGGAGGTGACTTTCTCAACTTCCTTGATGATTTTTGAGAACTCGGTGGAACCCACGCCGTGCTTGGTGATGACGTCTCGAATCCGGTTGCGGTAGAAGTCTTGCTCCGTTTGTTCGGGGTTGTTTCCTGGCGAGGTGCCCGGTTCGCTGTGGAGCAAGATGTTGCTGCACTCGTTGCAGGTTGCTTTGAGGGCGGTTTTGATCAAGTTCACAAAGCCGATGTGGATCACGGGGAGTTCCAGTTGGATGTGTCCGAAGTGACCGGGAGAGTCCTGGTATTGGCAGTTGTCGGTTGGGCACAGCAAACCGGGTTCAATAACGCCCATGTGAGGGTCCATCAGACCTTGTTTGTAGGCGTGCCCGTCGTCCTTGTAGGTGTCTGCGGTTTTCACTTCAACAGCAGACATTTTGCGGATTTCCAACGGGTCCATCAAACCGAAGCGAATCTGAGCGATTCGCTTGGGGATCATCGTGCTTTTTCGGCTCATTTTCGGTCCTCCAGTTCAAGACGCATGGCCACACCTAAACTCTTCATTTCGTCCAGAAGCAGCTTGAATGCATATGAAGTCTGCACCTTGTAGACTTCTGCTCCATCGCCGTGGATGGGGCTGACATAGGTGCCACGCTTGGGGTCGTACCAGGCGATGTGGCCGGATTGGGCACAAACAAACATGTCGATGCCGTCCGATTCATCGAGCAGACGGTCCTTGATGACCATGGATGCTCCGTGGGCAATCAGACAGTCACGTTCCATTTCACCGAATCGCAATCCACCTTGGCGGGCTCGCCCTTCGGTGGGTTGGCGGGTCAAAATCTGGACACGGCCGCGGGAGCGTGCGTGAATCTTTGAACTCACCAAGTGGTGCAGGCGCTGGTAGAAAATACACCCAACGAAGATTTCAGCGGGGTAACTCTCACCGGTTTCACCGTTGATCATCATTTCACGACCGGTGTGGGCCAGACCGTTTCGGACCAAACCGTCTCGCAGGCTTGATTCTTTTTCGCCTCGGAAGGCCGTACCGTCGATGCGGCGTCCTTCCATTGCACCGACTTTACCGCCAATCATTTCGAGAACGTGGGCGACGGTCATGCGCGACGGAATAGCGTGCGGGTTGATGATGAGGTCAGGGACCACGCCGTCGGGCGTGAACGGCATGTCTTCGGGTTCAACAAGGCGTCCAATCACACCTTTTTGGCCGTGACGAGAAGCGAATTTGTCGCCGACTTCGGGGACTTTGTGGCTTCGAACCATGACGCGGACCAAACGGCCGGAGTCCAACGACTCCGTGACGTAGACGTTGTCAACCCAACCTTTCTCGCCGTGACGCACGAGCATCGAAGATTCTCGGCGCTCTTGAGCCATCAAGAAGTGACCACCGGAGGATTCCTCAAGGAAACGAGGCGGGCTGGTCTTTCCGACCAAAACATCGCCGCCTTCCAAATGGGCTTCGGGGACGGGCAAACCGTCGGCTTCGAGGTGGAGGTATGCATCGGGGGTCTTGAGGCCCTTGATTTCCTGCTTGGAGGTGCCGGGTTTCTCAATTTCTTCCACTTGGCCTCCGGGGAATCGACGGCGCTCAGCGTTGTACGTTCGGTTGAAGGTGGAACGACCCAAGGCTCGGTCAATGGACCCCTTGTTCATGATGACGGCGTCCTGCATGTTGTAGCCGTGAAGGGACATGATGGCCACGATGAAGTTCTGGCCGCCAGGTCGGTCGTCGAAGTGGGTTGTTTCCATGGCGCGTGTTTTGGTGATCGAGCGTTGCGGGTAGTGCAAGATGTGGGCCCGGGTGTCCGGTCGCATGCGGTAGTTGGCGCTGGGCAGACCAAGCGATTGCTTGACCATGGCGGTTCCACCCGTAACACGGGGCGTTGAGTTGTGCTCGGGGTAGGGGATGAGCGAGGCGCAAACACCCAAGACGAGTTGGGGGTCAATTTCGCAGTGCGTGTGCTCTTCGGTGTAGAGGAGCGGCACCTCGAAGGTGGTGGTCTCCACCTTGCCGTTGGGCATGCTCACCTTGGCCTGGAGCGAGGCCATGGTTGAACGGGGTTCACCAAGGTTCAGCCACTCCACGTCTTCGTACTTGACAACGCGGCCGGCGAGGCCTGCGGAGTCGCCTTCGGGGACGGTTTCGGGCAGAACGAACGGACGAGGGGCGATGTAGAGGTCTTCTTCCTCTTCAGCGTCCACCCATTCCACAACGCCCTCAATGACGAGTTGCCGGAAGTTCATTTCGCCGCTCGACAACTTGGCCAAGTGCTCGTGCGTCAGGCGGGGTGCACCGTCGTAGAGGATAAGCAAAGGCCGGAGAATTCGGCCTTTGTCGGTGTTGATGAAGATGTCTTTGTTCTCAACGTCGTGTCGGATGGACACTTCGGAAGGAATCACGCCACGGCGTCGTGACGACTTGAAGTGGTCGACGAGTTTTGTTCCACGCTTGTGGATGCCGTAGATGTCGCCGTTCACGTGGACGCGATCGCCGTCGGTCCAATCGTCAGGCTGGTAGACGTCCAGTTCATCGAGGCGCTCGCGAATTTCAACCTCGTTGATATCTTCGGAAATATCGATCATTTGGGCAGCGTTCTTGACCAAGCCGCAGTTCTGTCCTTCGGGGGTTTCGTTCGGGCAAAGTCGGCCCCACTGGGTGGGGTGAAGGTCCCGCGCCTCAAAGTGAGGCTGGCTTCGGACGAGCGGTGAGGTGACGCGGCGCATGTGCGAAAGCGCAGCCAGGTAGGTGGTGCGGTCAAGCAACTGGCTGACACCTGAGCGTCCGCCGACCCAGTTGCCCGTGGCGAGGGCGTGCATGATCTTGGAGGTCAGAACGTCAGGGCGAAGGCAAGACGTGATTTTGAGTTCTCGCTTTCGGTTGTGGTGTCGCTCAAGTTGGTACTTCAAGTCACGAGCGAGTTGACCGGCCGACACGCGGAACAGGTCTTCGATGAGGTCGCCGGCCAGACGGACACGCTTGTTGGCGTAGTGGTCCTTGTCGTTGGGGTCTCGGCCTTCAATGGCCATCTCCAAAACTTGGCGGACGATGCGGCCAAGGTAGATGGCCTTCTTTTCTCGGTCTTCAGCTTGGTCGCCCAAGTGGGGCAAAAGTTCCCGGTCGAGCAGTTGGTTAACTCGGGCCTCGCGGTACTCTCGTTGCTGTCCGGCGGCGAATTTCTTTTGCAGCCACTCGTGCGATTCGCCGGTGGTTTGCACCTTGTACTCTTCGTTGTCGTTGACTTCGTTGATGTTGGCGACAATGAACTTGAATGATTCGGTGTTGCCTGCGATGGCTTGGAAAATCTGTTGGTCGTTCTCAACCCCGAGGGCCCGCATCAGGAGCACAACAGGGATGGCGGTGGTTCCAGCCGTGCTGATTTTCACCATCAGCATACCGTCTCGGCGCTTTTCGACCGTCAACGGTTTGCGCATGCCGTCTTTTTGAGAGAAGATCTTGGCGACCTCGGTCTGCTTGGCGTAGCGCTTGTTGATTTCAACCGTGACTCGGTTGGGGGCGAGGTCTTCCATCGAGATGAGGACACGCTCGGTGCCGTTGATGATGAAGTAGCCACCTGGGTCAAGCGGGTCTTCCCCTTTCTTGCGCAGGAGGTCGTGCCAGGTGCCTTTGTCCTCGGCGGAGGTGGTGGGTGCAAGGACCCGGTCGCCGGCGATGTGCTTGGGATGAAGGTTGCACCGTTCGGAGCGAACCATGATCGGCATGGAACCAACGGGCACACCGGCTTCAGTGGGCGAGGGGACGCCGTTGCGCTTGATGGTGAAGTCGATTGTCACGGGGGACATGTAGGTCAACTTTCGCAACCGGCATTCCATGGGGGTGGACGGGTTGAGAGCGCCGTTCGCTTCCTTGACGGTGGGTTGCCCCAATTTGACGTTCTTAAGGCGGATGACGATGTCTTGGTCGTGGACGTCGAGTTTGATGTAGCCGCCCTCGTCGTCGTCAAAGTCCTCGTCGGTACCGACCCGAATGTTGCGGATGATGCGCTCCATGCGGGAGATGACATTTTCAGACGCTGGAATGCAGTCGTTGTAGGAGGCGAGTTGGTGGTTAACCAGGCTGCGTTCTTTGAAAAATGATTGAATGATTTCTTGCATGTTGTTTCCCTCCTTCAGTTCCCCTCGACGATGAGTCGGTAAGCGACCGTTCGACCCGCTGACGGGGATTGGCGAACGACCTTGAGCACGCGGTCAGCGATCCAGCCGGCTGCGAGCGGTTTGTAATCGGGGTCCGCCAAACTGGCGGCGGCGTCTTTGGCCTCTTCGGTTTCCTTGATGACCTGCACAACGGGGTCGGTGATGAGGATCTTGGGAAGCAGTTCCTTGGCAAGGCGTTCTTCGCCCGTTTCTGGGTCGAGTTGCATCATCTGCCAGGGGGCGAGCGCCTCCATCTCAACGGCAAGTTGCGCATCTGGGGAAATGTTTGCTTCGCCGACCAGTTCTTGGTGAGGGACCAGTTCGTGGTTCAAAGCGTTGAATCGGGAGGTGATTTCAGGGCGGTCAAGGTCGTCAATAGCCTTGGCCCGGATGGTGATTTTGGTGCTCTTTTTCGCAGCACGGCGCCGAGATCCTTGCTCGGCGATGATGTTCATGGTGTTGATGAACTCCTCAGCGTCTTTAGAAATGCCGAGGGTGGACGCCACATCATCGTGGGTCATGTTTTTGATGTCGGTCATGTTTCGGTCGGTGGCGAGTTTGTGAGCATACTCCTCGGACACGCCGAGTTCCATCAACCGTTTTTTCGTTGCACTTTTTACGACCATTTTTACACCCCGGATCGCCCACCCACATCGGACCTGTAACGCAATCAGGCGGGCCCGACGGGGTTCGAACCCGCGACCATCGGATTAAAAGTCCGACGCTCTACCTGACTGAGCTACAGGCCCAATGTAGCAACTTGGGCTTTTGGTCCGACCTTCATGGTGTTCTTATACGTTTCGTGGGGCGGATGAGCGATGGCCCAGGGGTGGGGTCTTGGCCCCTTGCGCTCAATCCTCAAAAAACACCACCCTGTTGCTCAAAAATCAACGCTTGCATTCGTTCGCACGCATAGGCTCATGAAGAATCGGCCATCACCCAAGGGTGTGGAGCCAACGCCGCCGTTTGACAGGCTGCACGCCGAGCGGGAATTAGAGCGGGCATCTCGGGCGGCAAAAATCGTCTCTTGGACCGACCCCACAGGAAGGGCGTTTGATGTGCACGTGCCCCCGACGGTCTATCCGCCCCGGGAGGACACCGACCTTTTGGCCGAGGTCGTGGGCCGGACCTTTCCTCGTCCGGGGGCAACCTGGCTCGAAATCGGTTGTGGCAGTGGCGTCCTGTCGTTGTTCGCAGCCCGAAACGGATGCCGTGTGACGGCCTGCGATATCAACCCGTTTGCAGCGGCTGCGACGAGAGCGTTGCTCGCCGCACACGGCCATCGAGCGGAGGTCTTCGAAGGCGGACCGGGGCCAAGAGAGGACGGCGAGTTGGCCCAATGGGGGGGCGATCGCCTCTACGATACGGTGGTTTGGAACCTCCCTTACTTGCCTGCTCCCTCCGATGACTCGCCTCATCTCGGGCCGCTTGAGGAGGCGGGCCTCATCGACACGGACCGCGTCGGTTTGTTTGAGCGATTGATGCACCGAATGGCCGGAGGTGGCCTCATCCACGCTGAGGGCGTGGCCTACCTCGTTCTTTCTTCATCCTCGATCGGCAACACTGCGCAGGAACGAGCCTGGGCGTGCGGGCTTGCCGCTCGGGTCGTTGCCGAGCGGTCGTTTGGGGACGGCGAACGGCTCTCAGTCGTGCAGGTATGGCGTCCATACGCCGGTGGAGAATTGCAGGTGAAGGAGGAAGTCGCAAGCACGAACGGGTCCCTTTTGAGCTCCGGTGCACCCGCTGGATCGAGCCTCAGGGCCCTTCGGCAAACGGAGGGAAGAGGTCAGCGAGGGCGAACATGGGATTCACTCGACGACGCCTTTCTGGCCTCTTGGGTCGTTGAGGGTGGGGCGGTTTTGCTCAACCCCACCCAAGGTCAGGTTCAGTTGGGTGCAGCCATGGTGAGGCTTTTCCGCCACCTCAAGCGGCCTGATTCCGCAGCAAGTATGTGCATGAAATGGCCCAACGACCTCTATGTTTCCGCCGGTAACGGAACGTGGAAGAAAGCGGCGGGCCTGCTCATGGAGGGGGTGACCCGTGGGAATTCAACCACGACGGTGGTGGGGGTTGGCGTGAACACCGCTGCACCGAACCAATCGGCCTATGGCGGGCTGGCTTCGTTGGGCATCGCTATCTCGCTTGAGGAACTTCACGGCATGCTTCATGCTCTCGTGGCTTCGGTTTTTGAGATGCGAGGCCTTGCGGGTTGCGATGAAGCAAATCGGGCGGTGGTTGAAGAAGTTCTCCTCGGTGAATCCGTCCTCGGGCCTATTTTCTATACAGGGGATGAAAAAACAGTTCAAGGCCTGACCGGCAAGGGGGAACTTCTCTTCTCCGACGGTGGTACGGTTGACGATGGGAACCTGTTGACTTGGTCAAACATCTAACTCAGCATCCAAGACGATCGCTTCCTCTTCGGTCTTGCGCTGATACATCCCAAAGGCGAGGAAAAAAGCACCGATGGGGAAGGGGAGCAAGTCGATCATGAATTTCCTCTCGATGTCGACCGTCAGCGTTGCTGACACGCCTTTTGTGTCAATTTCGTAGGCGTAAAATCCCCCTTCCTGAGCTTCAAAAGTGCGCTCTGCAGATTCTCCAGCCCCCAACACGACGGATTCTGCGCTCAAGACGTTGTCCATCTCATCGTAGAACACCAGACGAACGGTGGTCTCGTTATCCACTTCAATGTCCAAAAGAAAAGCATCGCCTTTCATCATGGAGGCACCGTTGGTGTAGACCTCGCCTCCTTCGTCCAAAACCACGGGAGAGACCCATGCGTGCATGAAAAGCGCACCCAGCAGAAGCGTGGTTCCGGTGAGGATGAAGACTTCGTTCATCTTCATTTTCGGAGCCGTGCCGCCGCCTGCCATGAACCAACGGGGGGAGCGGATGCTCTTGATTGTCTCGGCGTTTTCGTTCTCGTGCAATGGAGCGGTTCATCCACCGCTCACCGTCGCGCGGGTTTGGGCAACCCGAGCCGTTCACGAACAAGACGTATTTTTCCGCTCGCTGTTAGAGAGTGCACGCCCCCATTCGTTGTCCAGTCGTCTGATTCGAGCATGCTCCGGATTTTTTGATAGGCCGGCAAAGGCACCCGAAGAACGCCGAGGCCTTCGTCCTCTGCTCGCTCGAGGGTTGCCTCGGTCACAACGCAGCGTTCGGGTCGCTGGTTCGCCGGAATGAAGTCCATGAGGCGAAGGTTTGGCTCGGCGAGGGTGGTTTTCAATGCTTCAACGATGGCCTCTGCGTCGCCGCGTGCCTGAACAGAAGGCGAAAAGGCGACGCCAATCCAACGTCGTTTCCCCCTCAACGCCTTTGTCAGCCGTTTCGCCACGATGTTGCCAAACCTTTCCTGCACATCATGTTTCACCTTTGCAGACCATACCCTCAAAACGGGTCGCATCCAGGTATTGGTATGGGCGAGGCTCATGGGGAGGGGCTGGCCGAGGTCGAGGCTTCGGCAAAGGTGAGCCCCCAAACGGACGATGCGTCCCTCTTGGGTTTGCTTCGTGTCCTGCTTCATCCGAGAACGCTTCCGCATGTCGTCCTTCTCGGCCTTCTTGGCGTGGCGCTCCACGCCATTGCTCAAGGCGGAAACGCTTCGTTGAGTTCCGTTGGTTACCTCTCCCTCGCTGGAGGCTACGGGCTGACGGCCATGTTGAGTTCCATCTCCACGGTGAAGCGATGGACAACCCTTGGGGATGATGGTGCAGACGGCAACCCGTTGTTCCGCCTCTTGCTGTCGTTCAAAATTTGCGTGTTTCCGCTATTAATGGCCCTTGTCAGCGGTTTGGCCTTGGTGTTCCTTTTGGGTGAAAACGGGGTCCTTGGAGATCAGACCAGCACCTTACCCGTCGTTCTTGCAGGGTGTTTTGTCGCTTGGGCCGTGCTCCAAGGTCGAGGCTTTGCTCGTTGGCTGAACGCTTCCCTCGAAACCCGTTCCCGCCCTGAAACCTCTCGCGTGCAAGGCAGGACGCTCGCTTCGGCTCTCGTCTCCTTCGTTCTCCTCCTGGTGGTCTTCATCACGCTCCTCGTGGTGTTTGAACGGCTCGCCGGAACCACCGACATTGCGGGGGCCCTGGCCTCCAACATCGTGTTCATCGGGCTGTTTTCTGCGGTGTTTTTCTTGGCTTGGCGAAGAACGCAAACCGAACGCTTCGCCGCGTCGTCTTCATCGCACTTGCACGCCTTTGCCGTGCGTTGGATGCTTGTCTCGCAGGCCTTTGTTTCGTGGCATTTGCTCACGGTTTGGCGCCATTGGGCCATCGCACCAGAGCAACGCCTCTTGCTGGCTGAAGAACTCCTCTTGATGGTGTTCACCGTGACGATGGCCATTTGGGCGTTGACCTCAAAATCGTTCAAATCCCCGTTTCAACTCGTCTCAAAGGACAACGCCCTCCCCGTGGGGCTGGCTTTTGGGTACGCGTACGCCGGGAGCGTTGCGATGATGACCGTCGTGCTCGAGGATGTTCGCACCGTGATGATGGCCGGCCACCTCATCGTCGCCGTGACCGTCCTGATGATGCAGCCGAGCGTCCTACGAGGCCAACAATCTCGTCACGAAACCAGCGAGAACATCCGTCAAATCGTGGACCAGGTTGAGGTCCCTGCGGCAGCAGGCGGTGAGGGGCACTCCGCAGTTCAACAGGACGCTGTGGAACCTGACGTCGCCGAGGTCAACGAAACGGAAGGCGCACCAAGCGTCGTGGAGGCGGGGGGCGACGCCAGCATTGGAGAGCAAGTGGCTTGGGGCGCACCTGAGGTGCTTGCCGAAGACGTTGCATGGGACGACGAGGTTGAACTCATCGACTAACCCGATTGAATCCCTGAAAGGAGGGTGACCACCCGAATGGTGTCTTCGAGGTCTTCGCTCACCCGTGCACCAAAAATCAAGTTCGCGTCATCGTCAACGGCGCTTGTGAACAAATCCGCAACGGCGGTCACTTGGCCGATGGTCATGCCCAAGCCCCCTTCAACTTGAATGAGGCAACCTTTCGCACCGCTGACGTCCATCTCGGCCAGCGGTGCTTTGAGAGCAGATTCGAGGATGCTCCGAGGGTCATCGGGGCGACCTGTTCCCACCAACATCGTGGCCTCTCCACTTTGGTTGACGATGCTTCTCAAGTCCATGAGGTCAAGGTTGATCAAGCCCATTTGCATGAGCGTGCGCACCAAACCTTCGACCAAATCTTCGACCCACTCCGCCCCCATTTGCCAGAGCTGGCCGCGTTCTCTTGCTTGGCGAGCGAGTCGCTCAAGGGACAACCTCACGGTGATGTGGGCCGTTGTTTCAAGCCGGTGCAGGCCTTCGGAGGCCAAGACATGACGGGTGGTTTGGGCCGCAAACGGCAAAGCGGCAATGGCCAAGACGATGGCGCCGGATTGACGTGCTTGGCGTGCGAATTCCTGCGCTGCACCCGTGCCTACACCGCCGCCAAGGCCGGTGAGGAGAATCACGAGTTCGGTGTCTTCGAGCATCTGCGAGGTGAGGGTGTTGAGCCCCCGCATGCGCTGCTCGGCCAGCGGCGGTAAGGCGGCGCAGCCTACGCTGTCAAGCGCATGGCCGAGGCGGAGGTGATGCGTGTTCTCGCCCGTTTTGAAACTCGTCTCGTCAGCATCAATGAGGGCCAAATGGGCCGATTGTTGACATCGCTGATGGGCTCTGTGAGCCCAAGCACATCCGATGCCTCCAACGCCAGCGATGAGGATGCTGGAGGCTTCCATGCCGAGCACGGTGCGTGACATCACCTTGAACTTTGGTGTCGGCCATCACTCGATGTAGCGCATGTACCTGCGGCGTGCGTCCCGTGCCCAAGCGTTGTCCGGTTCGAGGGCAAGGACCCGGTCATAATATTCCACAGCGGTCTCAAACTCGGAAAGGTGACGCCCGTAAAGATGCCCGAGGTTGGAGAGCACGGGGATGCAATCCTTGTCGGCATCAAGCATGGCGAGGAGCAATTTTTCGGCAGCTCCTAGCGCTCCTCTTATCATCAAATCTTCCGCTTCGTCCAGTGATGTGAGTTGTTCATCAGACAAGTTGTAGGTGTTCTCGAACGGGTGATTGGACATGGCTCTCGCCCAAACGACGCACCGGGGCCGAATGAATGCTTCTCTTGGCCGTGCACCGCTCAACAGGTGAAAGATTGGGCTTCAAAAATCTCTCAAAAACGCTTGACTGCGTCGCATTGAAAGTGGTGTTTTGCTGACAATGTTTAAGGAGTCCTTCCAAGTCGGAAAGAGCGTAAGGGTGAGGCCATGCTCAAAACCGCTCCGACGTCCCGCATTGCGCTCCTCACCCTTGCCGGCGTGTTGTTGCTCCTCCCAACCCTCGCTTCGTCCTATCACGGCGGGATTGGAGGCGAACAATCGCACCAAGGCTCAACCGGTCAGGTCACCATCGACGATGTCGCAAAATCCGGGTGCCTCTGCCACAACGAAGTCGCTGACAACTCCGTCCAAGTCATTCTCGACGATGTGCCCTTTGCCTACGTCGCCGGTGAGACTTACACCTTCCATCTCCAGCTCATCGGTGGTCCGCCGGCGACCGGCACGTACACCGCCGGCTTCTCCATGCGGGTCTCGCTTGGGACCCTCGCCAGCGACGAGGCACAGAACTGGGAACTCGATGAACAAAGCCTGACGCACACTGAAGCCTCGTCGGCCAACGCTGACCGGGCATGGGTCGTTCAATGGACCGCTCCTGCCGAAGAGGGCTTGGGTGCGGTGAACTTCTGGATCGTGGGTAATTCAGTGAACGGCGACCAAATCCCAGGCGTTGAAGACCGCTGGAACCAACTCAACTTTGCCCTCTCTGAGGGCGATGAAACCACCGCCGCTATGGGAACCCGAACGTTGTTCGCCGGTGACGGAAACGTCAGCCCTCCTGAACCCGCCCACCATGGGGTCGACCTGCACCACATGGGAGCGAAACTCCGGGCGCACTGGCTCGGATTGCTTGGGTTTGGTGCTGTGCTCGGGGTGGTGGCTTTTGCAGGGTTGCTTCTCCGCTACGGCTTCTCCACCTCGTACAAGGGCCGAAGCAACCAACTCCGTCTCCGTTACAAATTGATGCGCCGAGGTGATCAATGATGGACGACACCATCACCAAACTCCTTCGCAGCGTCGCCGACGGCTCCGTAAGCGTCGACGACGCTCGCACCGCCCTTGAAGGCGCTGAGTTGACCGAGGACCAGATGACATCCGCCATCGACCACGGTGTCTTCAACGTCGCCGAACCCGGCACCATCGTGAGCGCATCGCTTGCGCCCTCAGGCGGTTCGTACCTCACGATGTTTTTCTTCGCTTGGGGGTTGTTCTGGATTTGCTACTGGAGTTTCTCGATGGTCTACGGGCTCGCCAACGGTTGGGACCAGCAGCAGTTGTCGTTCCACCTCGCCATGACCTTCACGACGCTCATCATGGTCGGCATCATCTACCTCAAGTACATCGTTCCGGACACCATCATCGTCAAGCACGCCCAAAACAAATTCATCCCTGAACACCAGAAAGACTGGCGGGAGTACAAGTGGTGATCGAACATGGCACGTGAATACGACCTCAAACCCGCCCCTTCCGGTGCATCCGACGCACTTGCAGGGAGCACCACGACCATCAACCGACGCCAGTTTCTGCGCTACGGATTCAACACCGCAGCCGGTGTCCTCACCGCATCGCTCGGCATGCTTGGCTTCGCGGCCATCCTTCTTCCCCCCGGTGGAGGGAGCGGCGGTGACCTTGCCGTTCAGTTCTGGGCGAAAGGGCGCGAGGACGAGGCATGGTACGGGGCCAAGCACCTTCAACCGATGACAAAATCCGATTTCGAGGCGGAGGCCGCCAGCTCTTCCACCGGTACGGCCGGAGCAGCAGGTGTTTGGAACGGCGTCCCAGTCGTTGTCAATTACGTGGCCCATTCAAAATACGCTGGCACCCCCGATTCCAACGGTAAAGCTCGTTTCCAGTTCATGGAAGGCTACGACGAGACCGGAAAATACGTCGGCCACTTTGAGGACCTGGCAGAAGCAGACCCTCGCCTCATGCCTTCCGACGACCTCATCATGGTCTTCGGCCGCTGCACGCACCTTTGCTGCATTCCCGGTTGGCAACTCGTATCAAACTCGTTTACGGAGGATTCGTGGACGCCCGGTGGCGGTGACGACGGTGGAACCAAGATGTTCTGCATTTGTCATTCCTCTCGCTTTGACCCGACGGCGCTTGAGATGAACACCAACCGCAACCGCTCTAACGGGGCCACCTTCAACTACGCTGGAATTCGCCGAGCGGGCGGTCCTGCTCCTGTCGGCTTGCCGATCATCCCCATCCAACTCAACGGCGACGTCATCGAAGGCATCACCGACTATGTGGACTGGTACACGTACTGCGACTGAGGTGATGAAATGACAACAATGTTCTGGATTTTGTGGTTCTTCATCGCCTTCCTCGTTCTCATCGTGGCGTTTACGCTCCGCAAGGAGAACGAAGAGATGCCCCGGCGAGACATCCTCCGTGCCGTGGAATCAACCGGCAAGATGGGGGTCGCCGAACGTTCCTTCCTGTGGGTCTTCTCGTGGCTTGACACCCGTTTCCGCCTCCAAGACTACTGGAACATGTCCAAGGGCGCTTACTACAACATGCACCGGCAAATGCCGCTGACCCACGCCGAGAAATACAAACTCCGCATCATTTGGTATTGGTACCCCCTCTACTGCCTCGGCGGAATCTCCTTCCTCTCGTTCATCATCTTGGTCATCACCGGCACCGTGCTCGGTATTTACTACGTCCCTGGCGGTGAAGGCGACCCTTCGCCGGCGTACGCCAGCATGCAGTACATCATGACGCAATTGCCGTTTGGCTACATTCTTCGTGCGGTTCACCACTGGACCACGCACTTCATGGTCGCCAGCGTCTTCCTCCACATGTGCCGCGTCTACTTCACGGGTGCTTACCGCAACCCACGCGAGTTGAACTGGCTCATCGGCGTCGCCCTCATGGCCTTGACCATTGTCTTCGGTTACTCGGGTTACCTGCTGCCCTGGGACAGTTTGGCCTACGGGGCCGCCATCATCGGCATTAACCTCGCCAACTCGAGCCCCCTGGTCGGGAAGTACATCGCGACGTTGCTCTTCTCAGGTTCGGAACTCACGCCGCTCACGGTGACTCGAATGTACTTCATTCACGTGTTCATTCTCCCCGTCATCGTCACGACGCTCATCATCATTCACCTGTTCATCGTTTGGGTACAAGGCATCGCAGAGCCGCATTGATACGGAGGGGAATTTATGGGACTGATCGACAATTTTGGCCGAGTGGCCTCCATGTATATGGAGGAAAAAGCGAACCTTCAAGAAGCGGAGGCGAAGCGAAAGCGTACACGAACAGGGCACGGTTTCTGGCCGCATGAGGTCCTTCGTGACGCCATCATCTTCGCTTCAATGCTCTCGATCCTGCTGTTCTATGCTTGGTTGATTCCTCCCCCGCTCCACGGTGCAGCCGACCCCTACGCCCAAGCCGGGTTCGTGTTCCCCGACTGGTACGTGCTGTTCTCCTACGGTTACTTGCGGTGGGGTGAATACCTCCCGCAGTTTGTCGTTCCCACCGGATTTGTGGGCGACATCGTTGGTCAGCCGATGTTCCCATGGAACGCTGCATGGTGGGGCGCTGCCTTGACCGGCATCCCCGTTGGTATCCTTGCGCTTCCTCCATTCCTCGGCGGTCGTGAAAAGCGACCTGTTGAAGACCCGTGGTTTGCCGCAGCTGGTGCAGTGTACCTCGCCCACATCTGGTTCATCTCCGTGTTTTCCATCAACATTTTCCTCGAGTTGTACGGGAAAAACCGATCCGACTTCTGTAAACTTGATTCGCACGGGGATCTCCTGTGCGGAACCCGTGAGCCTTGGATTGCCGACGTCTTCAATTCCATACCGTGGGTCATGACGGGTATTTTGATGTGGATTTGCATTTATTTCATCGGCCGAGGCTTGCTCATCAGGGCATGGGGCACCGGCATGACCGTGGCCAAGAGCCGCCAATTGCTCGTCGGTGCGCTCATTCTCTCTTCGGCAGCGACCGTGGCGACCTACGACACTTACGACAACGGGTTCTGGGACGCCAAGGGTTTGCTCACCATCAAGGACTACGGCGAGCTCGAAGCCATGCGAACGCAGCCAAGCGATGTCCACGTTCACGACGTGAACGAGTTCACCGATGACCGGGGATGGTCTGAAAGCGGCGTGGTGCCAACGACCGCTTGGCTTGGCTGGAACATTTACCAGCCGGCGCGGTACATCATCATCGATTTCACCGACACCAACGGGCATCAGGACCCCGAGAACGGTATCAACGCTGCTGCGGGCGGCACGACCTTTGCCGGTGGGGAAGGCTATTCCCAGACCGGCACCTTCACCGTCACTGAAGACCCCACGTTGTTCCCCGAAGGACACCATGACTCGGTTGAAACCCTCACCACGGATGTCGCTTGTGAGTTCCGCTCCAGCGAGCGAAAAATCGATGACATCTCCACCCAAACCATGGTGGCCACGACGCTCACGGTCACCGATGCATCGGGCGCAACGGTGGTCTCTTTCGCCGATTGTGAGGGAGCAACCGTGGAACTTGAACCTGGCACCTACGGCTTTTCCTACGACGTTGTTGTCAGCGGTGCGCTTGCCTTGAACAACAGCATCACCACGGAGACAGCCTTCACCATCGCCACCTATCAACCGCTCTTGGTTTGGGGTGACGACGCTCCAGCAAGCCTCGCAGGGCACACCGTCAACCTCTCCAACGCAGAAGAGATGGCGTTGGGCGGCTCGGCTTTCACCGACATCGAAAACCCAAGTTACCACAAGAACCCCAAGGCGCTGGATGCCAAACTCACCTACGCCATGTTCATCCCCTGCGTCACGTTTGGTGCCCTTGTGTTTGTCCTCCTCCGTTACATGGCTCGTGGGTACGAGTTTGAGATGAACAAGTGCTACGGTTGCGACCTTTGTGACGACGCCTGTCCCGTCCGGTTGTTCAACGGCGGCGACAAACTGAACATCATTTACAATTCGTGGAACAACGAAGACGACGGTGTGCCGTTGTATTCCTGCCTGACCTGTACGGCGTGCACCAACGCTTGTCCTCAACTCGTGAACTACGATTCCTACGTGGACATTCGGCGCAGCCTCATCGTTGGCGGGCCCCAAGCAGAGATTCCACACACGGTGCTGCAGGCTGTTCTCAACGCCGAGGCTGAAGAAGCGGCTGACGATGACTTCATCGCCACGGAGGACTACCCCATCACCTCCAATGTGGGGTACTATCCCGGATGCGTGGATTACCTCGACCAAGAGATGGTCTTCTCCCACGTTAACGAGGGGACGATGAACCTCGGCGACACCACCACGGCCGCCTTCACGCTGTTTGAGGAAATGGAGACCGACGTTGCTTACCTGGGCCGAGACTTCCTCAAGTGTTGCGGGCACGACCAGAAATGGCAGGGATTGGATGAGGTCTTTGAGAAGCTCAAGGCCTACAACCAGCGCAAGATCAACGAATCAGGCATTGATACGCTTGTTTCTTCCTGCGCTGAGTGTTTCAGAACCTTTGCCCGTGACTACGAGTTGGAGAACGTGAAGGTCATGCACACCACGGAATTCCTCATCGAGCAAGGCTTTGACATGTCCCTCAAGAGCGAAGAGACCACCGTCACTTACCACGACCCTTGTCGCCTCGGTCGCCAGATGGGCATTTACGACGAACCTCGCGAACTCATCAACGCCGTTGAAGGTGTGGAGATTGTTGAGATGGAACACCACGGCGAGGACGCCATGTGTTGCGGTGTCTCCAGCATGATGTCGTGCAATGAAAACGCTCGCTCGCTTCGTGTGATGCGAATGGAAGAAGTTCGCGCCACTGGAGCAGACACGATGTTGACGTCTTGCCCGAAGTGCGTTTCTCACTTTGAATGCTTGAAGTTCGAAGGGGACGAGGCCTACGCTGACATCGAGATCCTCGATGTCGTGTCTTTCCTCGCTCGTCAAGTCAACGAGAAGAAAGCAGCTCTTGGAACGGCGCCTGTCGCTACCGACCAAGTTGAGGCTTAATCGGTTCAAGCGTCGTCTGGTCCTTCTTCTTCGTCGCCCATGCCGACGATTTCGTAGTTGGAAGGGAAGAGGGCAATGGCAACACCGCCCACCAAGGCAGCAAAGCCCCAACCAAAGGCCTGCTGAACAAAGAGCAACTCAAGGGCGAGGGCCACCAAAATCAAGCCCCCGATGTTTGATGTCCAAACCAGCGTCTTGAACGTGGACAAACTCACGCCCGTCGTCCCCGGTTTTCGGTAGGGTCCAAATTCACCGCCAAACCGTTGAGCCGTTGCGTCTTTTCCTTTCTTTGACATGGTTACCCCTCATCGGTCAATCATCGTGATGGCGTCGGTTGGGCAAGCGAGGACGCAAAGTCGGCATCCCGTGCATGCATCTCGGATGATTTTCGCTTTCCTGTTGCTTTCCACCGTCATGAGCGGACTGCGCACATCGACGTGGTACAGTTCAATGGCATCGTCGTCGCAAACGATGGTGCACTGGTCACAGCCGATGCACTTTCGCTCCTCAACAAAAGCGACCGTTCCTTCACCGCCTTTGGTGCTGGCTCGCTGCTCGCCTCGTTGCCGGTTGAGGGCTGTTCGAATCCGAAGCGCCTCTTGTTCACGGCGCTTCCGTAACTCGTCAGCGCCCGTCATGCTGTGACCTCGTGATGCCGTTCCCCTTGAAACTTAGCAACGCACAGATTGACCAGAAGGTCGCCAAAGCAGTAGAACGCTCCAACGAGGAGGGGCGGGTTCCACGCCGTCAATCCTGTCCACGGGACGCTCGATGCCCATGTCCAATTGCCGAGGTAGGTCCCCCACAATTCCATGGCCAACGCCGCCCACGCCATGGTGGCGTACAAACGGGGTTGTGGGCCCCATGCCGTAAATCCAAGAACCAAGATGAGCATGAAGACGCCGGAGGTGTCTCCGCCAGTCCATGCGCCGTAGGCGACGAGGGGGACGAAGGGCATCAGCAGCGGCATGGCCCATGCTTCCTTCAACCGCTGAGCGCCTCGGCGGCCCAAATCAAAAAGGAAGTAATGACCTGCAGGCACGAAAAGCGGCATGAAATCGCGTTGATATTCGTAAATAAGCCAAATTTCGGAGA
>JAYOHN010000015.1:0-16335 GCA_038118245.1 Candidatus Poseidonia sp. | reverse complement strand
ACGAAAAGCGGCATGAAATCGCGTTGATATTCGTAAATAAGCCAAATTTCGGAGAAGAACAATTCCATGGGGGTGGCCAACGCCACGACGGTGATCATTTCGATGCGTTCAACCCTGTCGGTTCTCAAGTAAATCCAAGCGAAGACCCCCCAACACCACAGGTTCACGGGCCACTCTGCGTGAACTTCCGAGACGCTTCCTCCACCTGCCGTGGCCGACCACCAAAGGCCTGCGGCGATGGTGAGGATGTAAAGCCAAACCCGCGGAGCCATGCTCTCCGCAAGACATCCCCGCTTTCATCGTGTTGTGTTAGTCTTCCCCTCCGTACATTTGTCGGGAAAGCTGGCTAATCACAACCACGGCTAAAACTGCAGCGATCATCGAGAGCCCGATGACCAATGCAATTTGGCCTGAATTTGCCCCAAGTCGTTCACTCTCAGCGATGTCAACAGGACAGTCTCCCCTTGCATCACAGGGAGTTTCCTGCTCACCATCGGAGGGTTGGTCCACAGGGGGCTCGTTGGCTTCCTCAGTCACAAAGATGCACGAGCCGTCATCTTCAGTGGCCGCCGATGCATAATTCACAGCCGTGAGGTTGGTGCATCCCCTGACGGGGTCTGGAGTTTCCGGTTGTTCCGGATAAATGCAAAGGGAGGCGTTGTGGCTGTCGGTTGAAAGGTTCCAGTTCGTGGCGTTTTTGTCATGGCACCCCTCGGTGGGTGGAGGTGGTGGTGGGGGGTAGGTGCATGAAGCGTCGTCTACGGTGGCCAATTCGTCGTAATTGAGGGCCGTTTCGTCCATGCATCCCGCGATGTCCGGAGGAGGGTATTCGCACTGATCGGGGTCGTGTTGGGTGGCGTTGGGGTTGTGGTTGACCGCCTCCTCGTCAATGCAGCCCACGACTTCGGGGGGTGGATATTCACAGGATTCGTCGTCCACCTCTGCCTCGGGGTTGTAGTTCAAGGCAGCTGCGTCGGTGCAGCCCAGGACCGCCTCAGGTTCATCATAGCAACCAAATTCGTCAACCTGTTCATTCTGTTCGGAATTCGGGCACCAATCACCATCGTTGGTAACGCCGTCCTGGTCGTCGTCCTCGATGCAACCATCGCCGTTCCAATCCCAAATGATGTCATCGCCGTCTTCCGGGCACAGGTCGTCGTAGAGTTCGATCACGCCTTGGCGTTGGAGAAGGAGGTTCTGAACACGAACATCGCTGGTTTCCAGCCATTCGGCTTTGAAGTAGACTGGGGGCAACATCCGTTGCGTTCGAGAGGCGATTTCACCGCCGGGGTTCAGCGGGATGTTGTACTCCCAATCGATGGCGCTGTCGTTTCCGATTTGTCCCAATTTCCCTCGCAGCGCATGGGATACCAGGAATTGGCCGTTCGGTAACAGCGTGGCTCCCGATTGGAATCGTGGTCCCCACCCCGCGGGAAGCATGAATTCCTCGGTTGGCTGCGGGGGGTCGTATGTGCCGGTGGTCTTGTTCAACACAAAACCATCAGCGTTGCGTTGGGGTGTGATGATGCCCACGACGGAAGGCCCGCTCATCTCGTTGGAGAAGTACGAGATGGATCCTGCAAAGGGGCGCCCTGGGGGAATAAATGTGGCATCGTGTTGGACCACGGTGTGGTGGTCTAAGGAGGACCCCAAACCGTAGTTGAGCGGGTTGCCCCACCGGTAGAGAAGGTCTCCTTCCGTTCCGTTGCTTTCCTCCCAAGTGAGGTTGTGGTTGATGATGTAGAGCTCTTCAGTGTGGCGACAGGACAACAAGATGTGTTGGTGAATCGGGTCGTAGTCAATGGAATTGCAATGCATCCAATCTGCATCATCTTCTCTCGAATTTGGACCAACGGCGTTGATGTCAATTTTTCCGGGGTGTTCTGAAGGGGTCCCGTACGTCGGCAACATTTGGTTTTGGTCCTGAACCAAATGGTCGGATGCTTTCCACATCCAAACGATGGAGGCCTCACCTGTCTCCGTCGGGGCATATTCGATCACCACGTCGGGCCAAAGACCGTCGGAAGACAACTTGCTTTCCTCTCGGCCCATGGACAGAGCGGTGCCCTGGTCGATGTATTCCCATGCAATGGCCAACACGTTTCCGTTGGGTAGGAAGGTTGCATCGTGGTGCAAACGGTAGGTGTTGGCGTATTCCGTTATCTCCCAGAGCAACTGGCTGTTGGCGTCCAGAATTTCGATGTGTGTGGCCGATCCACCCGCCTCCATCAGTTGCGGGCCAGCTTCAATCGGCAGGTCGTTCAGCATCTGCAACAAGGAGCCATTGGCCCCGATGTCAATTCCGTAGCTCGATCCGTTGGGATGCGTACTGCTCCATTGATGGCGCAGTTCTCCTCGCTCGTCAATCAAGTAAATTTCTTCGTGGGAGGTCGCAGAAAACACGGTGAATCCAGCCTGTGTCTCGTTGTTGCAACTCAACAACCCCGCTTCGGCTCCCGGATACAACTTCTCGCACAACGGTGGTGATGGTGGCGTAGGTTGTTCGGAGCGCGCTTTGATTTGCTCTGCATGAGCGGGCAACGCAAGGGTGCTGAAGACCACGAGGAAAGCCAACGCTATGGCCCTTTTTGGGAGTTCTTGCTCGTTCGGATTTTGTGTCTTCTGAAGCCGCAACATCGCCCTGCGGGCATGCCGTTCTGGATTTAATGATTTTTCTGAAATGCTTCCGACATGCTCGGAGCGAATTCTTTGTATCGTGTGCTGTTGCTGTATTCGGACCAGAGACCCCCAATTCGACCGGGCGCTTTTTCTTCATGAGGTCGGCTCTCGGCGCAACGATTCGGCCCCCATGGCCAACATGCTGAGTTCGGCAACCAGAGCGTGCCATCCGTGGGCATCGGTGCTGTAGGGGTTCTTCGTGCCCTCAAAATTCTCAAACCTTGAACTCGGCGAGTTCAGGTTGTCCATGTCCGATTTTTTCCCGTTGATGCGGTAGAACCACGAGGCGGCTTCACCGTCCACGAGGTAGACCACCGGTTCGAGCGTTTCACCCTCTTCGGTGGTCAACGCCGTGGGAATGCCTTCCTGGATAAGGTAGTTTTCAACATCAACGCCGCCCTTGGCGTAACGCAACTTGTTGGCCTTTCGGTTGGAGAGGTTGAGAATCTCATCGCCGGAACTGAGCACCATGACGCCCAACCCGTAGGTGCCGCTGTCGTTTTTGATGACGACTTTGGGCTCCCGTTCAATGCCCATGCTGACGTATTTCTCTCTCAATCGGTCAAGAAAGCCATCGATTTCCTTTGCAAGGCGTTGCTTGCAGGCGTCCTCTGTCAAGCATTTGTCTTCGGAGACAAACCATTCGGGCATGAGGTGCCAAGGGTCCATATCGAGCATCGCCGCGATTTCAGCGACGTACGGCTCAAGCGCCTCGTAATGTTCGGATTTTCGGCGGCGATGCCAACCCATGTGTTGCGGTGGTGTGGTGATGCTTTCGTTCAGGCCTGGCAGGGTGCCCTCTGTGAGGTCGTTGTTGAGGAGAATGAGGTCGGGAACGGCGCCGTTCACCATCAACTGGTCATTGGGGTCCATCTCAACGGCTTCCAATTCAAGAGGGCCGGTGATGCCGTGAAGGGATGTGAAGTCGTTCAAGGCCATGGAGCCGACCGTGCACCGGTAACCGGCGAGTTCAATCATGGCCTTGATGGAGGCGATGTTTTCGACATAGGCTTGGTTTCGAGTGTGATTTTCCGGAATCAAGTGAACCCAAGTGCAGCCTGCATGGTTGCGTTGAATGTGGTCTTTGAACAGCGATGCCAGCTCTTTTCGCTCCTCGCTGGAGACGTTGTTGAAGCCTGCAGGGAAGTGGTTTGCATCCACCACGCCCACTTTCCATCCCGCATCTCGGACATCCACGCTTCCGTAAATCGGGATCGGGACTTCCCGGCGTTTTGTCTGCATCCATTCGCGTATGGCGTCGCGGTGTTGCTCAAGCAGTTCGGTTCGGTCACGAAGCATCATGGCGAAATCACTCCTGTAATCAGTTGGTCAATGCTTTGATTCGTTCGGTGATGGCCGTCTGGCGCCAAGTGCAGCGCCTCAAACAGGCCGAGGCCGAGCGCCAATTCCTCCTGGCCTTTCAGCACCGGAGCCCACTCGGCATAACGGAGCAAGAGTTCCTCGGTTTGGCTGCGGCGTTCGTCGAGGAAGCGTTCCAGCATGGAAGGTGAGGTTGCACGCCCGGCCGGAAGTTTTGGCCGACGGACGATTTCTTTTGGAAGTCGTGTAAGGTCGGCTGCCTTTCGCAGAGCGGCTTTTTCTTCCCGGCCACCGCCTCGTTTCCAGGCCAGCGGCAAGCGGTTGGCGGCATGGCGATGCTGGGTGCCCAAAAAAGGAACGCGCACTTCCAAGGAATGGGCCATCGAGTGGCGGTCAACCAATCGGAGTTGGAAGTTGCTCAATTGCCCGTGTTCCAATTCAAAATTCAGCATGTTGGAGAGGTTCGCCGTGGTCTCGACGGGGTCGTGGCTCGGTGCGTACCACCCTTGCTCAGACAGCAGCGAACCGTTGAGAAGTTCCGCTTTCATGCTCGAAGGGAGAGCTTCCATGCGTTGGTTCAGCGCAGAGGCATGGCTGAGCAAATCTCCGTACCTCGGGTAACCGGCATGCAACTCGTCAGCACCTTGCCCGCAGAGGCCAACCTTCACGTATTGGCTCATCGCTTCAAACAAAGGATGGAAGAACATCACCGTGACATCGGCGTCCTCGCCGTGCCAGGCCAGTTTGGGTAAACGCTTCTCAAACGCATCCTGTTCGAGAAGATGTTGGTGATGAACGAGGTCCAAACTGGCAGCCACCTGCTCCGCAGCCACCCAATCGGGGTTGTCTTCGCTTTCCGCAACCGTCCAACACGCAGGTACGGGTTGCCCTGCACGTTGTGCTGCTTCTTCAGCCACAGCGCAAACCAAACTTGAATCCAAGCCTCCCGACAGGACGATGCCGACGGGGACATCGGCCATCAGGCGCTGCTCCACGCTCTCAACGAACGTTTCCAACAAGGCTCCTGCTTCAAGCGAAGGGTCCCACGATTCCGCCGGTTCCAAGTGCTGGCGTTCAACGTTGGCCGTGCTCTCGAGCACCGGTCGGCCACGGTCGTCCAGCCGCCAGCACTCAACGGTTCCCGGACGAACTTGGTGCACGCCCTCAAGGAGCGTCGTGGCGTCCAAGGGGTATTCCCACACCAAACGGGCGCCAAGCGCTAAGGGGTCCAGTTTTGGTACGTGAGATTCGTGTGCCCGGAACGCCTTGACTTCGCTGGCGAACAGGAGGGATTCACCCACGAGCGTTCTGGCGAGGGGTTTGATGCCCAAGGGGTCTCGGCAAAGAAGCAATTGGCGGTGCTTTGGGTCCCAAAGGGCGAAGGCGTACATGCCGTCGAGTTTCTTCACCCATGCGGCATGTTCTGAGGCGCTTGGTCGGTGATGAAGAGCCCTCAAGGCGTTGGCGTGCAGGGCGAGGATGGTCTCGCTGTCGCCGGATGTGGTGAAACCGTAGCCTGCGTTCGCATTTCGGATGGAACGGTGATTGTAGATTTCGCCGTTGACGACCAGCACCGCCCCTTCGGCCCCGTGCATGGGTTGAGCGCTTGATTCGAGGTCAACGATGGCCAAGCGGGCGTGAGCAAAGCCGACATCGTCGTCCAGCCAGACATCGGCGGCATCCGGACCTCGATGTTGTTGAAGCTCGTTCATGCGGCTGAGGACGGCCCTTTCAGGGTGGCCGATCATACCGCCAATGCCGCACATAGCAGTTCCACAAGCGTCCCCTTTTTGAAGAGGTGTTCAGTTTCGTCGTGGAAAAATCACCAAAGTGGGTAACGGACCATCACGACGGCCAACAAGACGATGGCGAGGGCAAAGCCAACTTGGTAAGCGATTTGGGGCGGGTCGTTGCTATGGGGTTCGTCAGCCATGGTTCTCCACCAACCCCAACCACCGGAAGCCCCCATTTGAACATATTGAGGGAGGCGGTAGGCCAAAGCGTGGCTTTACACCATAACGCCTGCAAAGGGTTCGAGGATCATCACGAGGGCCAGAGGAATGAGGACCATGGTTGCGTTGTCGTCGATGTAGGTGAGGCGAGGCCATTCTGCGATCATGCAAACGGGCGCGAGCAGCACGGCCATCCAAAGAGGCGTGCCGAATTGCGACCAAGCAGCCAACCAAATTACGAGAAGGGCCAAGGTGCTCAGAAGCATCACGTTGCGTGTGTCTATGCCTTTTCTTCGCAATTCACCCATCAGCGGGTCACCCAGAGAGAGGGAGAGGATCAACGGCCAAGCATAGGCTTCGGTCGGTGCCAGCAAGAAGACCATGCCCACACCAAAAGCCCCCCAGGCCAGAGCCGAGATTTGCGTGGCTTCGTAATCTCGCTGGCCAAAGACGGTGAAGCCCAAGCGAAGGCGAGCACCTTCGCCAAGCATCGCCAAAAGCACGATGGAGGCGACCAACCGGTCAAGGCTCAAACCGAGTGCCTCAGCAACGTCTTCCCCGTAAGTAAAGTACACAAAAGGGAGGGCGGACATGCTGAGGTGGATGCCCCTGCGGAGGAGATGTCCCCGCATGCCCCCGATGGAGGTGTCAACGGGGTTGGTGAGTTCAACTTGTCCGTTCATGGTCCTCGCCCTTGAGTTGAGTCAACGCCTCGTCAATATCAAGGGTGCCCTCGGTCAGGTCGTCCAATACCCTGTTGTAGGCGGGGTGCTGAACGAGCCGCCGTTCATGCTGAGCCAGCAACCGTTCCCGCATCCGTGCGCGAAGCGCCCGCCCAGAACTCTTCAACGAGCGAAGGGCTTGTGCTGCCTCGGCAACACCCAGCCCTTTCAGACCCGATGTGAGAAGGACTTGAGGGGCGTCTTCTCCGTCAAGCGCAAAGGACTCCATCAGTTCGCCGGCATGACGTTCTGCCCCTTCCAAGTCCGCTTTGTTGACCAAAACGATGTCGGCAAGTTCGAGCAAACCCGCCTTTTCAGCTTGGATGCCGTCCCCCCGAGCAGGCCCCTCCACCACCACGATTCGGTCCGCCACCGCAGCGCACCTCAATTCGGCCTGACCTGACCCGACGGTTTCGATGAGCACCCGGTCCCAACCGCAGGCGAGCAGGAACGCCGCCATGTCTTCCACGATGAGCGGAACACTTCCTGAGGAGGAACGGGTGGCGATTGAACGAACATACACCCGTTCGCTGATGGTGGGGTTGTCCACCGACGTCATTCGAACCCGGTCACCGAGCAGAGCCCCTCCGGTACGCGGTGAACTTGGGTCAACCGCCAACAGGGCCACGCGCATGCCGTCCGACGCCCATGCCGTCATGAGCGCATCAACGAGCACCGATTTCCCAACGCCGGGCGCTCCAGTGACGGCCATCACCCGCCAGGTGTCCTCCTGGGCGGTATTCCGTTGTTGAGGGAAGTGTTCGGGTTTGAGTTCACCGTTTTCAACGGCGGAGAGCAGCCGTGCCATGGCTCTTCGGTCCCCGTTCAGGGCCCGCTCCATCTGTTCGTCCACGTTGTTGGCCTCCGTCAAGCCGAAGCCTGCCAGTGCCAGTCGCTGTCCTGGCCAACACCAGCATCGCTTTTTTCTGCTGCGATCGTGATGAATTCAAGGATTTCGCTTGTGGGTGTGCCCGGGCCGAAAACGGCCCGGATTCCCACCTCATGAAGGGCGGGCCGGTCATCTTCAGGAATGATGCCTCCACCAAAGACGATGACATCGTCCAAGCCCGCTTCGCGAAGTTTCTGACAGACCTGCGGGAACAGGTGGGCGTGAGCGCCCGAGAGGGAGGAGAGGCCCAAAAACCGAGCGTCCTCGTCCCGTACGGTGTCGACGATTTGTTGGGAGGTGCGCCGAAGGCCCGTGTAAATGACCTCGTGGCCGGCATCGCGAAGGGCGCGGGCCACGACTTTAGCGCCCCGATCGTGGCCATCAAGTCCGGGTTTGGCCACCACGATGCGCAACGGCTGGTCCATGATGCGTGGATGAGACGCTTCCCTATCAACACCACCCCTCAATCCCGTCTTCTGCGGAGATTCCTAAGAGCAAGCAATAAGGGCGGCTTGGGCTGAGAAAGCCTTGGGGAAGTGGATGTCCGGGACCGAAGAGCGCCTAAAGGACCTGCGAAATCGCAAGGCTCGCAGCGAAGCCGGCGGCGGCCAAGCACGGGTTGAAGCCCAGCACAATCGGGGGAAGATGACGGCGCGTGAACGCCTCGAGATGCTCCTTGACGAGGGCAGTTTCCAAGAAATTGATGCTCTTGTTGAACACCGCTGTCGAGATTTTGACATGGACAAGAACGTGATTCCAGGTGACGGGGTCGTTACGGGGCACGGCACCATCAACGGACGCGAAGTGTTTGCCTTCGCCCAGGACTTCACCGTTTACGGCGGTTCGTTGGGAGAGATGCACGGGCTCAAGATTTGCAAGGTGCTCGACATGGCGCTCAAGACCGGTCGTCCCGTCATTGGCATGAACGATTCGGGCGGTGCACGGATTCAGGAAGGCGTCGCTTCGCTCGGTTCATACGCTGAAATTTTCTTCCGGAACGTTCGTGCTTCGGGTGTTGTCCCGCAAATCTCAGTCATCATGGGTCCGTGTGCAGGTGGTGCGGTCTACTCACCCGCCATCACCGATTTCGTCATCATGGTCGACCAGACTGCTCACATGTTCATCACCGGCCCCGAAGTCATCAAGACCGTCACCAACGAAGTCGTCAGTTTCGAGGACCTTGGTGGTGCCGCTACGCACGGCTCGAAATCAGGCGTGTCCCACTTCACCGCTCAAGACGACGAACATGCCATCCAAATGGCTCGCGACCTCGCCGACCTCTTGCCTCCCAACAATTTGGAGCGACCGCCGATGAAGAAGACGAGCGACAGCAAAAACCGGTCGTGCGATGCTCTTGACACCATCATTCCGGACGACCCTTCCAAACCCTACGACGTGGTGGATGTGATTTCCGAACTGCTCGACGACGGCGGTTTCATGGAAGTGCAGGCTGATTGGGCGCAGAACATTGTGGTTGGCTTTGGTCATTTGGGCGGTCACACCGTCGGGGTGGTGGCCAACCAACCCAAGGTCTTGGCGGGGTGCTTGGACATCGACGCGAGCGACAAAGCCGCTCGTTTCGTTCGGTTCTGCGATGCCTTCAACATCCCCCTCATCACCCTTGAAGACGTGCCCGGATTCCTCCCTGGAACCAACCAGGAATGGGGTGGCATCATTCGCCACGGCGCGAAACTGCTCTACGCTTTCGCCGAGGCCACCGTTCCCAAGTTGACGGTCATTTTGCGCAAAGCCTACGGTGGTGCATACGATGTGATGTCGAGCAAGCACATTCGAGGCGACTACAACATCGCCTGGCCTTCGGCTGAACTTGCCGTGATGGGTGCCGACGGTGCGGTGGAAATCATTCACCGCCGTCGAATCGCCCATGCCCGAAATCCAGAACAAGAGCGGGAACGCCTCACGGAGGATTTCAAGGAAACCTTCGCCAACCCGTACAAGGCAGCTGCCCTTGGATATCTTGACGACGTGATCGAACCCAACCAAACCCGGCAGCGGTTGTGCCGTGCTCTGGAGATGTTGGTTGACAAAGAAGAATTGCGCCCTGCGAGGAAGCACGGCAACATACCGTTGTGAGGCGAGAAGATGGCTGAAGAGATCTCCGAAGCCATGATGGCGGCCATCGCTGCGGTGCTCGCTGCAACACAGCACGATGGTGCCGATGCATCGCAAATTGCACGACGGCTTGGCTCGGCTTGGTCCCAGGACCACCGCCGCCAAGTCACGGGAAAAGAATCGCTCATGAGGGCCCGTTCGGGACGCTCGCCGTGGAGGTGAATCAATGTCGGACACGCAAAAAGTCAAGGTGAATGGGACGGAATACGAAGTCGAACTCGATACCGACGGCACGGTTTGGAAAGCCACCGTCAACGGAGAGGTGTTTGAAATTGAACTTCCGGACATGGAAGCAACGGCAAAACCCCGGCGTTCGGGCGGACGGAAGAAGAAGAAATCAGGAACCGTTTCCGCCAACATCCCGGGCAAGGTGGTCACCGTTGAGGTCGCCGAGGGTCAGCGGGTCGAGGAGGGTCAAGTCATTTTGATTCTTGAAGCGATGAAGATGCAAAACGAAATTCAAGCACCGGTGACGGGAACCGTTGTCAAGGTCCATTGCGATGAAGGAGAAGCGATTGAAGCCAACGTTCCGTTGGTGGTTATCGAGCCCGACACAAGTGACGACGATGACTGAGTTGGGACGGCTCGGGCAAGAGTTAATGTAGCGTTGGACGCTTGCTCAAAGCATGAGCGGAACCCCGGTCTGCGACCTCCCCGGATGCGGTGATGAAGGAACAATCGTCTCCCGACTTTCGCCCGAAGGTTACCTGGTCGCCACGGGGAAGAAAGCCTACTCGTTCCGAGAGGCCTACCGGCGTTTCCACTACTGTCAAGCCCATCACGATGAACTGATGGGCGGCGTCTGGTCGCGTGTTCGCCAACCCGACGACAAAAGCGACGGCCATGTTGCACCAACCGCCATTTGATGAAGGCGGGGTAGGTATGAAATACCAACCGTGCGTGGTTGGAACATGCGCCCGAACGCCGCAAAACGAGTCCCTGCCTTCACGACGGTAACGATGCTTCTCCTTGCATCGTTGCTTGCCGGTCTCGCACCAGGTGTGCAAGCGGTTGGTCCCAACCAAAACGACCTGAACTCAGGCACCGACCTTCCCGACAACACCTCCGTCAACATCACGAACTACATTTTCTCATCGACGTATTCCGGGAACGGCGAGTTGGATTGGGGTGACGACAACGACTTCCTTCGGGTGGCGCTGAATCAAAACCAAGGTCTTGCTGCAACGTTGTCGTTCCCCTCAACCACGACCTTTAGCAACGGGACCACGGTGAGCAACCAGTTTCAAATCGGCTTCTACAACAGTTCGCTGACCTTCATGGGGCTGGCGGGTTCCACCAACCCGGTTTCGCTGACCACGAACGGGTCCACCTCGATTCTCCACGACGGCATGGTCTACATCGACATTGAACGCGTCACCGGTTCGGGAACATGGTCACTGAACCTGTACAAATTTACCACCGGCTCTGGAACCGGTGGTAACGGAACCGGAGGCAACGGCACGGGCGGTGGCGGTGGGGGTGGCGGTGCCATCACCAACTGCACCGGGAACAACACCGTTAACCCCGATATCCTCGAACCGAACGACGCCACCACCACGGCGTCACCGGCTTCGATGCTTCCGCTCTCATGCACCGGTCTTTCCGTTGATTCGGTCAACGATGTGGACTTTTTTGAGGTTTACATGGTCGCCGGTGTCACCTATTACGCCAACGTCACGTTCACGCACACGGTGGGGGACATCGACGTTGGTTGGGACGACGCCAACGGAGGTTTCCTCGACAGCGGAACCAGCGTGAGCAACAACGAAGCCCTTCAGGTCACGGCCACCGTGAACCAAACCACGTACATCGACGTTTACGGGTTCACGTCGTTCGGTCAAACGAGCTTTGCCAACACGTACGACATCGAAATCACAACGGACAATCCCGGCGGCGGGCAGACCTTCGAAACCGTGACCGTGAACATTGTCAATACATCGTATGCAACCTTGAGTTTTAGCGGCTTGACCAGCGGGACCTCCTACGCCTACAACCACTCTTACGGCCAAGAAGATTTGGCAGGTAGCCAAACTTGGACCGCTTCCGTGACCGGCACGTTCACCGCAGCAGGGACAACCCATTCACTCGGATTCAACATGACCCCCACCACCGGAGAAAGCGTCCTGATGGCGAGTTCAACCCTCAGTTCCGCCACCGGCAGCGTTCTTCACAACGACATGGACTCCACCTACCTTGAGGCCGTTGAAACCACCGTGACTTCCTCCACATCGGGCGAAATTGACCTGACCAACCTGTCGATGTCGAACTCGTACGTGCTTCACTGGATCACGCTGGATTACGATGCTTGGGAGAACAGTTTCAACCAATCCCAAGACGTTCACGCAGCCATCAACGCCTCGATGATCGACGAAGGGATGTGGAACATCTCCAACGTCGCATCCGTTTCTTACCAAGTCAACTGGACCGGTCCAACCACCATGAACGACCACCTTTTCTTTGCGTACACCTACGCTCCCGGCACGGCGCCTAACCTGGAAACCAATGAAAACCTCAGCGGCCTTCATTTCTCGGATTTCATTCCACAACTGCCCGCCTTGGTCATCGACGGCTACTCCACCAGTTCAACGGCGAGCACCAACAACGTTCAGGCCAAAGGCGCTGATTTGGTGGTGGGTGACAGTTACCAGTATCAGTACCGACTGACCGATGCCTCCGGTGCGAACTTGGCCACATCCTCCATGACCTCGTTCACCGCCACGGCCCAAAACATGAGCATCTCAACGTGGTCCTACACCACGCCGACGGCTTCCGGGACATACTGCGCCAACATTGACCTGTACTCGAACACCAGCGTCCAACTGATCGGCGACGATGTTTGTTTCCAACTCACCTTTGACGACGACAACGACGGTGTCGCCAACGAAGCGGACCTCTGCCCGAACACCGCAACGGGAGCCTTCGTAGACCAGTACGGATGTGCCCTTGAACAGAAAGACACCGACGGCGATGGATACAACGACGCTGTCGACGACTTCGTCAACGACAGCACCCAATGGTCTGACATGGACGGGGACGGCTACGGCGATAACGCCAGCGGGAACAACCCCGATGCATACCCATCCGACGGCACCCAATGGTCGGATACCGACGGCGATGGTTACGGAGACAACGCCTCGGGCAACATGCCCGATGCCTTCCCCACCGACCCCACCCAGTGGTCCGACGCTGACGGTGACGGTTACGGCGACAACGCCAGCGGGAACAACCCGGATGCATGGCCTTCCGATAGCACCCAGTGGGCCGATAGCGACGGCGACGGCTTTGGGGACAACCCGAGCGGCACGAACGGGGACGCTTTCCCCAACGACGCCACCCAATGGTCCGACGCTGACGGTGACGGCTACGGTGACAATCCCAACGGAACCACCCCCGATGCCTTCCCCAACGACGGGACGCAATGGGCCGATGGCGACGGCGACGGGTACGGCGACAACCCCAACGGAAACAACGGCGACGCCTTCCCGAGCGACAACTCCCAGTGGTCCGATGCGGACGGCGACGGCTACGGCGACAACCAAGCCGGGACCAACCCGGATGCTTTCCCATCCGACTCGACCCAATGGTCGGACACCGACGGTGACGGGTACGGCGACAACGCTGCTGGATTGAACGCCGACGCCTTCCCCACCGACGCCACCCAGTGGCGGGACGCTGACGGCGACGGCTACGGTGACAACGCCAACGGGAACAACCCGGACTTGTGCCTCAACACCCCTTCAGGGGAAGCCGTGGACGAAAACGGATGCTCGGCATCTCAACTCGACGCCGACATGGACGGGGTAGACGATTCCTCGGATGCCTGTCCCGACACCCCGGCCGGCGAGCCGGTGGACAACGTCGGATGTTCAAGCAGCCAAGAGGACACGGACATGGACGGCGTCATGGACGCCTTCGATGCCTGTGCAAACACGCCGCTCGGCGCTCAAGTTGACAGTGCAGGCTGCGCCCTGAGTCAACTCGATACCGATGGCGACAGCATCACCGACGACCGAGACCAATGCCCGACAACGACCGCAGGGCTTCCCGTGAACGGCGTGGGCTGTGCCGCATCGGAGCGGGACACCGACGGTGACGGCGTGATGGATTCTTCGGACGTGTGCGATGCAACCCCCATGAACGAGCAGGCCGATGCATCTGGGTGCTCACCCTCTCAGAAAGACGGGGACGGTGACGGCATCACCGACGACATCGACAACTGTCAGGGCACGGAGAACGGCCTGACCGTGGACATGCTCGGTTGCGCCACCAATCAACGCGACACGGACAACGACATGATTTCCGATGCAGACGATGCATGCAGTGCAACCCCCGCAGGCGAGCAGGTGGATGCTCAAGGCTGCGCTGAATCACAAAAGGACAGCGACAAAGACGACATCACCAACAACCTCGACCTGTGCCCCGACACCCCCGTCACCCTGCCGGTGGACATCGACGGTTGCGCTGAGCAGCAAAAGGACGACGACAAAGACGGGGTCTTCAACCACCTCGACGATTGTCCTAACACGCCGATGGACGAACTCATCGACCCGATGGGCTGTGCTCTCACGCAGCTTGATTCGGACGGTGACGGCGTGAACGATGCCGAGGACGACTTCCGGTTTGATGCGAACGAAACCACCGATTCGGACGGTGACGGCGTGGCCGACCGATGGGACGAATTCCCTGAGGACGCCTCACGGTCGCAAGCTGAAGCCGAATCCTCCGGAAACGGCATGCTGTACCTCATCATCGCTGTGCTCCTCCTGGCCCTGCTCGGTGGAGGCGGCTACATGTTCACTCGAAAACCCGTGACCTCAAACAGCCCGTTCGCCGAGGCGGCGGCCAACATGGACGCAGCCACCGAGGAGTACATGGGTGCCCAGGAGCCAGCGAAGGACCTGCCCTCGATCGAGGCAGGACAACCTCAGCAATGGGAAGAAAACGGGGTTCACTGGTCGCGAGACGCTCAAGGAAACCTCTCCTACTACGACGCCGAAAGCGGTTCTTGGTTGGCCTACCAAGGTTGATCTTCAATCCGTTTGCTTGCCCCAAAAGGGATGGTACGCCTCTTTGGAGAGGTTTTGTGCAACCTATCTGCACCATTCAATGCACGACGGTCACGTACAACCCCGCCCAGTGGGTACCGTTGTAACCCGATGCGGCTACGAGGGGAATCGTTGTGTTTGTGATTTTCATTCACCTATCTTATCAACGATGCTCGTCTTGTCGCGTGTAATGATTTTTCCATCTCTTCGATTTGAATATGAAAAAGCCATTTATTCCTTGGGGCCCAGTTAATTCGGTTCTTTCAACTAATGTCATTCCAGTTGCAGTCACACGCCAGCCGTCTGGATTTTCCAATACTTGATGATTTCCATCTTCATCAACATTGTCATCGTTGTAGACTTCCACTGTGTGAATTTTCGCTTTACATAACACCAAACTACCTTTATCACTTATTTGATATACAGACAATTGCTTTGGATGTTTTTTTTCCCCAGTTCCAAAGTACCAATCACACTTTCCAAAGTAATTTTCCCTATGGTCCGTGAATCCTCTGGAATCGTAATCTAGGAAGGTTGGAATATCGTAATCCTCTAGAACCTCTGCCAGGTCTCTTTTCAGGATATTTTTGAGTTCTTTGAATACTTTGTTCGGTAAAGTCCATCTTGATCTCCATTCGGCTGACTCTGAGGTTTTGGGTTCGTGGTAATTGTCAATCCAAATGGTCGGACAGAAGACGAATATGACCCCTGAATCCACCTTTGGAAGGGACTGTATTTTTGCTACTTCCTGTGATAGCAAAATTCTCGCTGCTCGTGCCAAAGAGTATTCTGGAGGACGATGTAGATCAATGTCAGACTGTGTCCACCCTGCCTTGATTAACTGGCTATCTGAATATTGCGAGATATCCATACGCCGACCAAGTCTCGGTCAAATAAAATTTATTCGGGTAAAACAACTAGGGAATGCCATGGCGAAGTGTCAAAACTGTCAATAGAGGAATCAAAACGCAAACATGTTCAACTGCGACGAATGTAATCATTGGGTTTGCATTGAGTGTGCTGAGGGCTTGTGTGAACAGTGTGGGCAATACGTGTGTTTCACCTGTAATTCTTTTACTTGCCATAGTTGCTCTGAAACATTTCACGACAGTTGTGCTGACTCTAAAGAAATGGTTGGTGAAACATACTGTGAAAATTGCGCACGAAATGTCCTCGAAGACCATATGGACCATTTTGACAGGTGGGATTAGTGGTTCCAACCGACCTTGAACACATGTATTGAGATGAATAATCGGCTTTGTGGTGTTTACGAGGGATATTCTAACCGTCCATGTACACAACCTGCAAATTCACAAGGGTTTGCAGCCCATCCTTCACATCGCTACCCATGCGACCGTATACTAGCAGAGGGCCCCTTTCCGATTATGGGCAACATGATAGTGTCCAAGCATCTCGAAGATTTATGTCCGAGCACCCACCGTTTGAGGGGACTGAGTTCCAAGTCAAGGTCTGGAATGCGTTGAAAGAAATCCCTCGAGGTGAGGTCCGAACCTACACCGAAATTGCGGTTCAAATCGGACATCCGAATTCTGCCCGTGCGGTAGCCAATGCTTGCGGCCAGAACCCATACCCGC
>JAYOHN010000014.1:0-35135 GCA_038118245.1 Candidatus Poseidonia sp. | reverse complement strand
TGGTCTTGGCGCCCCAGTACGTACCGGCGATGTCCATGTGAGCCCAGGTGATTTGCTCAGCGTCTTCGCCTTCGCCGCGTTCAGGGACGAATTGCTTGAGGAAAGCGGCGGCGGTGTTGGCGCCACCCCAGCGACCGGCTCCGAGGTTTCGGGTGTCGGCGATCTTCGAGTCGGTCATTTCCTTCTCGAAGGCGGGGAGGAGCGGCATGGGCCACGCAAGTTCACCCACGTCGTTGCCCGCCTCGTGAATTCGCGTGCGGAAGTCGTCGTCGTTGGACCACAGCCCGGTGGCTTCGTGGCCGAGCGCCACCACACAGGCCCCGGTGAGCGTGGCGAAGTCGACGATGTATTCGGGGTCGAAGTCAGTTCCAGCTTTCCAAAGCCCGTCGGAGAGAACGAGGCGCCCTTCGGCGTCGGTGTTCAACACCTCGATGGTTTTTCCCGACAGGGTGGTGATGACGTCACCGGGTCGCTGAGCGTTGGAGGATGGCATGTTTTCGGCCATGCAGGTGATGCCGACCACTTTGCCCTTGTAGCCGCTTGCAGCCAAGGCTTCCATGGTTCCGAACACGGTGGCGGAGCCGCCCATGTCGTACTTCATTTCGTCCATGTTGGCTCCAGGTTTGAGCGAGATGCCGCCGGTATCGAAGGTGATGCCCTTGCCGACCAGCACGGGGTAGCGTCCTTTTTCATCACCGTTCAGGGTGAAGATGACCATGCAGGGCTTGCGGGCCGATCCCATACCAACGGCGACCAATCCGCCCATGCCTTGCCGCTTAGCGGACTCGTAATCGATGATCTCCACCTTGACGTTGTCGTAGGCTTTGGCCCACTGTTCGGCCTGCAAAGCGAAGGCCATCGGGTACATGTCGTTGGGTGGGCAGTTGCCCAAATCGCGAGAGAGGTGCACGCCGCTTGCGATGGCGGCCGCTCGTTCGACGGCTTCGGAAAGCGCAGTGGCGTTGGCTTCGCTGCAGTTGATGCGGGCAGCGAGCGACGGCTTTTCCTCATCCTCGTCGGCCTGCTTGTAGTTGTCGTAGCTGTAGTCACGTAGCATCATGCCTTCGGCAAAGGCCGCCATGTTGGGCACGCCAGCCCCGTGGAACACCACGGTCAATTCGTCGCCGTGCACTTTCTTGAGCGAGGCGACAACGGTGGCGCCGCCTTCTCGGTAGGCTTTTTCATCGGCTTTGGCTTCCTTTCCAAGCCCGACGAGGACGGCTTTTCCGCCATCGGTGCCCAACAGGGTCATGGTGGCGTTGGCCTTCGCTTTGAAATCGCCAGCGGCAAGAACGACGTTGATTTGGCTCTTGAGCGCATTTGGAATGCCCTCGACGGATTCGGGGAGTGCTTCTTCGCCTTCGAACAACGGAAGCACGAGGGTTCCGTTGATGTTGTTTCCTGAACTGATGGTCACTTGCATGGGTTCACCAGATGGGCCCAAAGATTTCCCCCACTTCAACCCTCGCAGGCGTTCCTGTCGCTCTGTTTGCCGTGGGGTCAAACCGTGCCCTCGTTCTTGGACGAGTCAGGGCGTTGGTTGGACGCGTCGCTGCCGTTGGCTGCTCCTGGCGACTCGAACTCGTCCTTCCGTTGCAACCAAGCGCTGACGCCCACCATCGTGAGGAGGGTCGTCACCGGGTTAAACACACCAAAGCCTGTCAGGAAGCCTCCTTCTTTGCCGTCGTTCACGTACACGGGTTGGCGCTCCACGCTTTCGTTCACCCAAACGGCGGCGTTGATGACCCGTTTTTGATAGTTCAAATTCCACGAGCCATCCTCATCAAAGGTTGAGGCAGCCACATTGAATTGAACCGTGCTGCTGTTGGTCGCATTGACGCCAAACAACGGCGAGGACCAAACCACGCTTCCTGCCGCATCAAGATGTTCCAAACTGGCGTTGGCGGTGGACGCCATGCCGTGGTTGAGCACGGTCAATTCCACCGAGTCTTGATGGATTTCGAGGCTTTGCACGTCGAGGCGGGCTCGCCAATACCAAACCTTGTTGATGAGGTAGCGCATCACGTCCATCTCCTCCCCCAAGCGCTCGTTGAGGTTCTCAAAGCTCCCCGGTACGAATTGTTCATCGTCCGTTTCGAAGGTAAATGTCGGGAACCCCATCACACCGTAGCCGTAATCTCGGCTTGTGCCGCAGTTGGGGTAGAGACCTTGGTTGGCGTTTTGAATCGGGATGTCGGAAACCGTGTCGTGCACTTCCTCTCGGATGCCCCAAAACAACTCCCAGTCGGGCGGTTGTTCGGGCCATTTGCCCCAGGGGTAAAGCATGATCCAGACGCCGGTGTGCATCGTGACGTACAGGTCTGCGTCGGTGACGTGCTCGTTCATGTAGGCCGAGTTGGAGGCGGTTTCCGATTCGCTGAAGGCGCTGCTTCCCGGTTGGGTGGTGGGGCAGGTGTTCCAGTAGTGGTTGTAATTTCGGTTCAGGTCAACCTGATTGATGTTCCAGCGGGTGTCAATATCGTTGCCGTCAGGGTTGAGCATGATGAGGATGTGAAGTTCCGTGTTTTGAAGGACGGCGATGGCCTCTTCGTTGCCTTCGCTCCAGGCGTTGATGTACCACTTGGCGGTGAGGTAGGCCAGCGCCGTGCCGAGGTACTCGTTGCCGTGGTGCCCACCGTCGATGTAGACGATTTCTTTGGCCGAGCCGTTGGGTTTGGTTTCCATCGACCAGTCCGAAAGGCGCACCACCCAGAGGGTCTTCCCGAGTTCGGATGCACCAGCGCTCGTGAGGTCAACGATGTCGGGATGCTCGTTTGCCCAGTCGTTGACGTCGAGCGTTAGGGCCGCCCAGGTCAGATGGACGTGGCTGTCCACCGGATCGCCGGGCCACGCCGAGCTCTCCTCAGCAGCCTCGTCGTGTTGGGCGGTGGCTGCCGGAATCCCAGCGAGCACGATGCAAACAACCAAACCAACGGCCACTCGCATGGTTTCCCGTCGGTTGCGTGAATCAAAAACGCTTCCATCCAGCGGCGTTCACCAGTCGGAGGTGAAGGCGTTGGGGTTGGCGACCTTTTCGCCTTCTCGGGTCCAAATGCTTGCACCGTCCCCGGCGTAAATGTCGGCGAACGGATCCACCTCTTCCTCCTGAAGACTTCGTTGCATGTAGGCCTCAACCCGGTCTCGAAGGTCCGGCTTGAACTTCCAGTAATGGATTCGCCACTCGCGACCGTCCCACAGGGTCGTCTCCTCCGATTCGGTGGTGAGGAGGTCGTAATCTTGGAACATGTAGAACAGGTTCCGGTCGGTGGGCTCGAGGGCGTTGTCAATGATGCGGTTGTAAAACCCAAAGAAGCCCAAAGCGTGTTCTGCCATGCCCTGGGCGACTTCCGTATCCATGTTTTCGTCAATGTGCTGTTGAATGGCACGTGTGAGTTCGGCGAGTGTCATTCCCATCTGTGATTCCCCCTCGGTGGGCGGCCTTTCGGTCCCCCGTTGCTATGTTATATTGGTCACCGACCCATATTAACTGTTCCACCGTTTTTCATGAAAGCGTCCCTTTGGTGCCGCTTTCGGGTGAAGGTTTCCAGCGGCAGGATGATGAGGGGTTCCATGCAGCATCGTTTCATGTCAGCGGACTTCGAGGAAGGCCAGTTCTTGGGCTTGCCGCAGACCGATGGGCCTGCCGATGTGGTCGTGGTGCCGCTCGCCTATGAATTGACCACCTCGTACGGGACGGGCGCGGTTGACGGCCCCGCAGCGTGCGTGGAAGCCAGCGGTCAAGTCGAACTGTTCGACGCCACCCTCGGGGCCGACCTGCCGGATGGCTACCGCTTCAAGACGCTCCCCGTTTGGGAGGGCACCGCCCCTACGCTCCGGGGCCAACTGGACGAGATGGTCGACCACCTCCAACCCTATTACGACGGCTCGGCCTTCCCGTTGGCTTTGGGTGGCGAACACGGTATCCTGCCGGCGCTCGTTCGAGCGGCTCGGGCCCATCCCCTGGTCAACGGGGACCTGTCGCGCCTGACCGTGGTCCAACTGGACGCCCACGCTGACTTGAGGTCCGAGCTTGACGGCGAGGTGTTTTCGCATGCGTGTGCGGCGTCCCGAAGTTTGGATGTCGGGATCGGTCGTCTGCTTCAGGCTGGGATTCGGGCGTATTCCCTTGAGGAATCGGTTCGTATCCGAGAAGACGACCGCATTACGACGTTTTTCGCCAAGGACACCCAACATCCACACACCGGTGGCGATGCTTGGAGTCGATGGCTTGAGGCCCTTTCAACCGTTACCGGTCCGGTTCACCTCACGTTGGACATTGACGGTCTCGACGGTTCGCTCGTGCCTGCAACAGGCACACCGGTTCCCGGAGGCTTGTCCTACTGGCAGGCGGTTGAGACCATCGAAACGCTGTTTGCCAACCCCAACGCCACGGTCATCAGCGCCGACGTGAACGAAATCGTGGCTCAATCCGGAACGCCCTTGACCCAGTTCACGGCTGCTTGCTTGGCGACCAAGATGTTGGCGTGTCACGTCTTGGCGCGTCGTGAGGGGCGCTGGCTGAAAACGGAAGGAATCGTCTGCGATGGAGCGCCGTCCACCTTTTTTTCGGAAGCAACAGGAGTAGGATTTTCGGCACGTTCTTAAGCGAAAGTGTCCGGCGGAGCGCAGGGTGATACCATGGCTGACCACCGTATTCGAGGTGCCCATGTCTTCGTTGACTACACGGGTGCGTTCTTTGAACACGATCACGCTCCAGAATGGGTCCTGTCCGTCATGCGCCAAGCGGTGGCGCAAAGCCCTGCAACCGAGGTTCATTCCCATGTCGAATCCTTTGACGGCTCGACCTCGCCGCCCGGTTTCGCCGCCGTGGTCCTCATCGACGAGAGCCACATCACCGCTCATCACTACGCCGACAGAGGCATGCTTGCGCTGGATTGCTTCACCTGCGGAGACACCGACCCCGCCCTCATCGCCGATTTCATCCACCGAGCGCTGATGGAAGGTGCCCCAGAGTTGCACTTGGTGCGTCGAGACCGAGTCAGCCGATTCCTCACCGAGGCGTGATCTCATGGGCGTTCGTGACTTTGTTAACGAACACTATCGGCATTTCAACGCTGGAACCGTACAGCGGGCCAGCACCTCGCTCGTGGACCACTTGAATATGGGCGGCAAGATTTTCCTCACCCTCGCCGGGGCGATGAGCACGGCTGAAATTGGTCGGAGTTTGGCTGAAATGATCCGGTCGGGACACATCGCCGCCATATCGTGCACGGGAGCCAACCTTGAGGAGGATGTTTTCAATTTGGTCGCCCACGACCACTACGTCAAGGTGCCCGATTACGAAGACCTCGGTCCAACCGACGAAGAAGCCTTGTTGGCCCGTCACCTTAACCGCGTGACGGACACCTGCATCCCCGAGGATGAAGCCATTCGCGCCATCGAACATGAGGTGCTCCATCTTTGGAAACACGCTTCGGTCGAGGCATCTCCCGAACTTCCTCACCGTTTCTTGTACAAGTTGCTCACCTCGGGTGCGTTGGAAAACAAGCATCAGGCCGACCCAGCGAACTCGTGGTTGTTGGCCGCCGCAGAGGTTGATTTGCCGCTCTTTGTCCCGGGTTGGGAGGATTCAACCCTCGGCAACATCTTCGCAGCACGGTGTTCGGAGGGCGTGGTGAAGCCCACCGCCGTTTTGGGCGGGGTGCATTACATGACGGAACTGATGGCCTTCTATCGCTCAACCGCCCACCCGCTCGCTTTCCTCCAAGTGGGCGGCGGGATTGCCGGCGACTTCCCCATCTGCGTGGTGCCGTTGTTGCACCAAGACCTCGGCGAAACCGATGTTCCGCTCTGGTCGTGGTTCGCCCAAATCACCGATGCAACCGCTTCCTACGGCGGCTACTCGGGGGCGCCACCCAACGAGAAGATCACGTGGGGCAAACTCGGGGCAAACACGCCTCGCTTTAACATTCAAAGCGACGCAAGCATCGTTCTCCCGCTGATGTTTGGCTATGTTTTGGACCTCTGAGGCACGCAAGGCTCCCAAAGTCTTGAAGGGGAGCACCTCCACATTCTCACCATGAAACCCTTTCAAAGCGGCAAAGCGCTGGGGTTGTGCGTCCTTTTGTTGCTCTCTGCGCTCCCCGTTCAGGCCGATGAATCGGTCGAGGTTGGGCTTGAAATCCGTGTGAACTGGACGGCGGACAGCGAGGGGAATCCCGTCCATGCCTACCTGCTCTCCTTCGCTGACAACGCCTCCTACCAACTCAACGTGTCCATGGAACATGTGCGAAACGAATCCCAACTCGTTGCTGCCCACGTCCTCGAATGGGGGCATGAAAACGGGGCGCGAACGGCGCTTGCCACCTTCAACACCTCGCTGGCGTGGGGCGACCAAATCACGCTTGAAGTGCACGTGACCGCCAAAGACGGGACACCCGTGGATTCGCTTCATCGCCGTGTCTTGACCGTTGGGGTTTGGAACCAACCCATGGACGACCACGAGGTGATGCTCACCAGTTCTTGGTCGTTGGAACAAGCCTACGACAACGGCACAGGCCCTCAACGCTTCTCCTTGACCTTTGAGGGGCAAGGATGGCAAGAGCGGATTGGCGATGTTCTCTCGTCTTGGGAATTGGGCAACGGGACGTTCCAGACCCTTGAGACCACTTCTCAGGGCGAAACGGACCTTGATCTGATCCTGACGCAGGTGTGGAAGAACGAAACCATCGTCGCCGGTGTCCTGACCCACCAGGTGTTTGACGCACGAGGCATGGGAACGCTGGAAACCACGCTTCTGGACGGGGCAACCCGAACCGTCGTTTACGCCGACGTGTCGCAAGCCGTGCTCAACCGTTCCTTGGCCAACGGCGTGGTTGGAGAGCGCCTTGTCTTGGAGGCCACTGGAGACCTCAACGTCACCGAGGACGGGGTGGAGAACAATTCGCTGAACATCGACGGTGAACTTTCGGTGTTTTTCTTTGAATACCACGACCAAGACGGTGAGCGGGTGCTTCAGCACACCGCCTTTGAAGCCATGGCCGATTTCGTTCTCATCGAGGATGGCACTCGGCTCGATGTCACCCTCGACGGTTTTACCTCTCATGAAAAGTGGGAAAACGGGGTTCGTACAGAACACCACGAGGAACTCTACGGCGATGGAACGTTCGGTTTTGAAGGAGAAGAAGAGAACGCTTCGGTGCAGGTGAACGGCTCCATTCTTGACCTTCACACCAAAATCGAGAACGGAACGACAACCGTCGACGACCTTCACGTCGACGGCGTCTTGACGGGGGATGTTCAGGGCACGTTTGGGGTTTTGCGGGGCATTGAGACCACCGGCATGCAAACCAACGCCACCGGGGAAGCTTTCCTGGTCAACGTCATTTTCCAGGAATCGTGGTTCAACATCACGGGCGTCAACGGTGGAAATTTCTTTGACGGTGCGGGCATCGGAACCACGCACAATGAAACCTGGGACTACCAAGCGGTTCAATCAGACTGGGACAACCGAACCGTTCGTTTGGTGTGGAGGGAAACCGGCCCTGATGCCTCCGAGGGCGAAACCTTCCCGGAGCACAGCCCGATTCAACAGGACCCAACGCCACCGGTGTCCGAAGAAGGCCTCGGCGACGTAACGGTGGGTCGTGAAACCGGCCTGATGCCCATACCGATGCAAAGCCACGACCACCTCACCCTCAACGGTCAAGACGGGCTCTCGCTGACCTTGGTCGCCGGTGCAACGAGCGTGGACCCACGGGACGGTCACAACCTCACCGTCATTGAGTGGGCGGGCACCTACGGCGGCGCAGGCGAATCCGGAACGGCAGCGGGGACCATTGTTTCGGTCGGGCCACTCTCCGGACTGCTCTCGAGCGTGGAACGCAACCTCAGCCTTCCCTTTGGCGAGGGCGGCGAGACCATCCTGCTGCGAGAATCTCAACACCTCGAACGCGTGCTTTCCCCCGAAATCGTTGGCGAAGACGAGAACAACCCCCCCTCGATTGAAACCGTTGGCATCCGGGAAGGTTTGGTTGTCGGCGAAGGGGGTAGCCTTGCCCACCTTGAGGTCGAGGTCATCGATTCGGAATGGAACGTGGTGGAGGTTGTGGTGGACCTCAGCAGCCTCAGCTTGGGCTCGGTCATGTTAAACGACCGTGGCTTGGAGGGCGACCTCAGCATCGGTGACGATGTGTACACGAGCACGTTCCGTGTGCCTGGGCTCGAGGTTGGCGACTACGCCGTGAACGTCACGGCCACCGATTCATTTGGCGCTGTCAACACCAAGGAAGGTTCGGTCACCGTGGTGAACCAAGCACCTCGCTTGCTCTCGGTTGAATTTGCACCCGCCTCGCTCGAGCGGGGTCAATCCACCGTCGTGAACGTTCAAACCTACGACGGTCACGGCGTCTCAAACGTTCAACTTGACCTTCGGCCCCGCGGCGGAACGCTGGTCAACCTGACCGAAGTTGCTGGAGTATGGACGGCGATGGTTCCGCTTCCTTCGGGTTTTGCTCCCGGCGTTCAGAGCATCACGGTGGTGGTCGAGGACGGCCTTGGGGCAAGCGAACGCTTCCAAACCTTCTCCCGACCCGATGGCGCCGTGGGCGATCCCGAACGAGGTCCTCACCACGTGTCCGTGCTCTCCGAGGAAGCGGTTCAAATCGAGGTCCTGAACGACCGTCCTTGGATGCAAGCCTCCTCCATGACGTTTGAGAAAGACCCCAGCGGGATGACCGTTTACACCGTGACCGTGACCGACCCTGACGGGGTTGAGCGGGTCCAAATTGACCTTGGCGTCTATGCCCCCGTTGGCCAGACCTCGTGGGTTTCGATGCACGACGACGGTGTTTCCGGAGGCGACGAAACGGCCGGTGACGGGGTGTATTCCGTGATTCTCTCCGTTCGGGATGGCACACCGCTTGGCACTCACGAAATCAACGTTCGGAGCTTTGACACCTTTGGGGAGATGAACGCCACTTCGGCCGCCGTACAGCTGGTGGAGCGGGACACCTCTGGGGGCGAAGGCGCGTCTTCAAACGGCACAGCGGTGACCGTTCTCGGCCTTCTTCTCTTGATTTCCGCTTTGGCGGTTCTCGGGATGATGACCCGTCGTCGAGGCGATGAGGGTCGTGGGCCAAAGGACCGCTTCGGCATGCAGTAGGGGTGACAGGCCGTTGGAAAACGGCCGACAATCGTTTAAACCCGTGCAAGTTCCGAGGCATGCAAGCGAGCGTAGTGTAGTGGTTATCACCGGGCGTTGCCAACGCCTGAACCCGGGTTCGAGTCCCGGCGCTCGCATTGCTGCGTCGCATCAATGCCCGATTTGTGAAGGTTTATGGGGTGTCCAAGGCCCATTTGCGTCGGGAGAACCATGACCGACCGTCGCGTGATTTATGTTGGAAAAAAACCGTTGCACGCCTACGTCCGAGCCGTCGTGATGGCGATGGAAGAGGGCGACCGCTCAGTCCAGTTGGTGGCCCGTGGGGCCACCATTTCTCGGGCTGTTGACGTCGCAGAGGTGTGCCGCCGCCGCAGTGGCCACATCGCTCAGGGGCTGCCTGAGACGGTGACGATTGAGCATTTGTCGTGCGAATCGGAAGAAATTCCAGGTGAAGATGGGGTTCGGACCGTGAGCGTGCTGCGCATTGACCTCGACGGTGAGGGAGATGTTCCGGCGGCTCAAGAGGCTTGACCGAGCAGGATTTTCAAGCGCCGCTCGATCTCATCGGCTGTTTGTTCGTACACGCTGTAGGGTCCGCCAACCGGGTCTTCGAGTCCCCAATCTTCGTCGATGTTGATGGCGGGGCAATGCACGCCACATCCCATGGAGATGACTTTGTCAAAGGTCTCGGGCTGAAAATCATCGATGCTCTGAGGCTTCATCCCCGCGGTCTCTATGCCTCGCCCTTGCAACACCGTCAGCGCATGCTCGGCCACGCTCGCTGCGGGATGGGTGCCGGCCGATGAGGCCGAGATGCCCATCGATTTTGCCAGGCCTTCCGCCATTTGTGACCTGCAGGAATTCCCGACACAGACGAACAGGACCTTCATGAAAAGCAGGTATTGTTGACCTCATTTGAACCCTTTCTACAGAGAAGATGGAGGAGGTTCACATAGTTCCGCCCCCTCCAACGGTCGTGGAACGGTGGTACCTCGCGAATTTCGGCCTTTTTGCCGTTTTTTTTGGGCTCCACATCGTCTTCGCCGCGTTGGATTTTGACCTCGCTTTCTCGTTGGTTGCTTTGCTCATCACCGGTCAAATCCTTCTTTTTGGGCCGATTTCAGTGGTGTTGGAGGGGGCCTCTGTTCGTGCTCAAAGGAGAGCAACGAACCGCATCGGTGCTTTGCTCTCCTTTCCGTTGTGCATCGGGCTGGCGTGGGCGTACGGGGGCATGGCTTGGTCATGGAGCGCTTTTCTGCCGCTCGTCATCGCTTGGGGCGTCGTGCATCTCACCTTGGACCGGCAACTCTCCAAACCGTTGAAACCCTCGTTGTGGGTGGGTTGAAGTAGGCCAGCACGGTGGTCAATGCATGGCGGATTCTCCCGTGACCATCAACACCCCGGGGGGCCAATCGGCCCCGGCCAACGCCGAACCTTCACCTCAAGAACAGAAGCAAATGGAGCAAGCCTATGCCCAAATGAAGCGGAAGATGTCCATGGAGGAAATCGGCCGCAAAATCAAGCACAAGATCATGGTTCTTTCAGGGAAGGGCGGCGTGGGGAAGTCCACCGTTTCGACAGGCCTGGCGCTTTCCCTGGCGCAACAAGGTCATCGCGTCGGGATTCTCGACATCGACATCACCGGCCCCAACGTCCCCAAGATGATGGGTCTTGATGGTCGTCGACTCCATGTTGAAAACAAGCGCATTCATCCTGCCGAGGGGCACATGGGCGTCAAGGTCATCAGCATGGCTTTCCTTCTGGAAGACGAAGACACCCCCGTGGTGTGGCGTGGACCCATTAAGCTCGGGGCCATCCAGCAATTCATCGGCGATGTGGAATGGGGAGAACTGGACTACTTGATCATCGATTTCCCACCGGGAACCTCCGATGAACCCTTGACCGTGGCCCAATCCCTCCCCGACATCGACGGCATGGTCATCGTGACGACGCCTCAGCAAGTCGCTCTTCTCGACAGCCGGAAATCCATCACCTTCTCCGAGTCGCTGAAGGTGCCGGTTCTTGGCGTGGTGGAAAACATGAGCGGTTTCACCGTCAACGGTACGGCCCCACCGGGCACCGAACTGACCGTTGCCGCTCCTGGCGGCAAGACCCTCACCACCACATCGGACACCGATGGAAGGTTTTCGGTGACCCTTGACATCTTCAAGCAAGGCGGCGGACAAGCCACGGCCGACGAATTTGGCGTGCCGTTTTTGGGTGCTTTGCCTTTTGACCCGGGCTTTGTTCGGGGAGGTGACGACGGCGTCCACCGCATCGTTTCGGAGCCTGATGGCCCTTCCGCCCACGCCTTTGCCAAGGTAGTTGAAGCGATTCAAAACCAGCTCTCGGACGGCGCCGACGGCGGTTTGGAAATCGTTTGAGGTGGAGACGATGGGCGAAGTTCTTCCGTCGCTGAAGAAGTTGGAGCGTCGCGCCACCGACATGGCGTTGACCTATGACGACGGGTCCACGTTCACGGTTGCTTACGACGACCTGCGCCACGCTTGCCCCTGCGCCAAGTGTTCGCCCATGCGAAACGAAGACGAGACCAGCCGAAGCCTACGGCGGCAAATCGAAGCGCTTCCCGCCGAGAAACCAACCGTCCGGACGGTTGGAAAATACGCCCTTTCGTTTGAATGGCAGCAAGGGTGTTCAAGCGGCATCTACCGTTTTGAACGTATTTACGACCTCGCAAATCGGCGCGACCCCGACCGAGGCAAACCGTACGTCCACGGTGCATGGTGAGAACGGGCTCTTGGCCTTCTGCCTGACGACGAATTGATGAATGCCGGGCATCGCCCTTGGCGTGGAGGAGCGACGATGCAGAGTGTCTACTTGACGTGGATGATCAGCGCACTTGCGTTGGGTGTCCTCCTGCTGCCCGTTTACAAACCGCCGTGGGCAAAGTTGTCGCTGCCTCCTTTTGTCGATTTTTTCCGAAGGTATTGGGTTCACATCCTGATCGTCTTCACCATTTACAACTTGAAGGACGGCTTGGACCAACTCGATCGCGTGTTGATGGCGAGCACGGGACTTGACATGACGCCCTATGTTTGGGCCGTTGAAGGCAACCTCGTGTTGTGGGTGCAACAAACCTTTGAAGCGCCTTGGCTCACGACGGTCCTCACGCATTTTTACGTCGCCGGATTCATGTTCATTTGCTATGTTTCCGTGTTTTACTTTGCCTACTTTGACGATCGTTGGCTCGCCGACCGGGTCACCCTTTCCATCGCTTGGGTTTACATCATCGCCGTGCCTTTTTACTTGTTTTTCAATGTTCGAGTCACCGGCGACACCATCCCCGAGATGCAAACCTTGGCCTACACCCTCACGCCCGAAATCGCCGATTGGTTCCGGCGAATTGACCCGTTCACCAACGGCATGCCTTCCCTTCACATTGGGATTCCGTTCGCCGTTTGGCTGTGCCTGACGCGGTTTGATGACGACCGACGCTGGAATCGCTACCGGCACACCGTGTTCGCTTACACCGCCCTCACGGCGTTCACCATCATCTATCTGGGCATTCATTGGTTTGTTGACATCATCGGTGGGATGTTGGTCGCCGGTGCTGCGGTCTCGATGGCGGATCGCACCTCAAACACGTGGTGGAAGTTTTTCGACGAGCGGACGATGAACGTGCGCATCGTCACGGTCCTCACACGACCGCAGAAAGCTTGGGGATACATCACACGACGCTCGCACGCTTTCTACAAACAATACCGGTCGCCGACCAGCCGAGAAACCGGGCGGATGGCGGTCGCCATTCTCATCGTCGTCGCTGCTGTCATCACCTGGGACTTGACCAACCGTTCCCTCCCGGCGGGCGGTGTTGAAGCACCCGAGGCAGCCGAAGCCATCGACGGCTGGATGGTAACCCTTGACAACCAAACGGAAAACGCCGTTCTCCTGCTTCACAACCTCTCCACCAGCTCCGCAGAGCCCGAGATGTTCAACGTTCCGAACCTCACGCTCAACGCCTCGTACGCCTTGGTGAACGACCGATTGGTCGTGAGCAATACAAACATCATGCATGTATTTGATGTGCATCAGCCCAACGCTGCCATCGCTTCGTTCTCGACAGGCGCCGTGGCCGATGTCTCGATGTGCGGCCTTCCCCAATCCACGGTGGTGGTTTACGCAGAAGGCGGGGAGATCGTGGTTCGGTCCCTCAACGGTGAACGGCTCGAGGGCGGTCACACCGCTGTGAGCGATGTTTCTCGGTTGGTGTGCAGCGGTTCAGAAATCGCTTACGTTACCGAGCCGGCACCGTTGGAGGTCAAGGTGCTTCAACTGGGCGTTTCAGGACAGGTGAGGTATGTCATTAACGCCACCGCTCCGGTTGAAGAAGACGAACTTCTGACTGCCTGGGGAACCCCGGTGGACATGGAAAACGCCACCATCCAATCCCTCGCCTTTGACCGCTCGTTCCTCGCTGTTACCGTCAACGTCAGCGCCACCGACCGCTTGGTCCTTGTCAACCGGTCTTCGGCGGAACAATGGTTGGCCAGCAACCCGAAGTACGAGGTGTCCGACCCTTCCATGGGCAACGGCGTTTTGGCGTGGGCGGTTCGGGACCACCTCAACCCGCTTGCACCGCAATCAAAGTACCTTGACCGCGAAATCTACTTCCTCGATTTGGCGGAAAACACCACCCACGTGCTTACCTCGGACACCAACGACCAGTGGGGCCCTCAAGTGCTTGAACACCACCTGGTGTACTTCCAACTCGAGGGCGAGCTCACCACGGTGGAAATCCACGCTTGGGAGCCGGAATTACGAACCTACTCCAGTTTCGTTCTTCAGGCCGGTGTCTTGCTGGCTTTTGTTGTGGTGGCCTGGCACACATGGCAGCGACAAAGCGAACGTCGTCAAACCGCTTAGCCGTGATATCGGACGCGTGTTCGTACGTCCTCAAGGCGCGCATGGACTTCGCTGGCGCTGGGGACGGCACCGCCTTGCAAAACCGGTGCTGGTCCCAATGCCGCTTCGGCAGCAAGGTAGCCTTCAATCACCCAATCCATGGCGTCAGGCCAGTGGGGGTGAGACGCGCCAAGAATCTCATCGAGGACGTGAAGGTCAATTCCGAATTTCTCCACATCGTATTCGATGGAAGCGAGGCCGAAGTCGATGAGGTGGACGGCTTCACCGTCGATGAGCAGGTTGTTGCTGGACAGGTCGCCGTGGGTCATGGCCTCCCGGTGAAGGCGGCGAACGCTTGCGCCGACGCGTTGCAACGTGTTCCGAACGGTGCTTTCCTCCGTTTCTGGTGCGTTGAGAACGTCGATGAGGGGTGTGCCTTCAAGGTGTTGAACGATGAGTTGGCCTCCTTCGTAATCCAGATCCCATACAGCCGGCACGGACAGGCCCGCTTTCCGGGAGCGAATCAGGAGGCGAGCTTCGCTCACCATGCGCCGAACGCCCAAGCGGTGGTCAAGGTCGGGGTGACGCCAAGAACGGGGGCGGCGTTGTTTCCGGACGGCGGTTTGCCCGAACCACACGCCCTTCCAAACCTCAGCCTCTGCCCCGAGGTGAAGGCGTTCGGTGGGCGTGAAGACCATGCCGTGACGCAGGCTCCGGCCTTTTTCAAACTTCAGCCCCATCCGTTCCTTGAAAAAGGGTTGGTGCGTGGGCAGGTTGAGGCCCATGAGCATCACCCTCCCCATGTGCACGGTTGATTTCATGGACACCTCGCTGTCCGTGGAAGAGCAGGCCATTGCCGACCGGATTGAAGAACTCAAAGCCATGTTGGGGGACGATTTGCTCATCCTCGGCCACCACTATCAGCGCGACAGCATCGTCATGCACGCCGATTTTCTAGGCGATTCGTTCATGCTGAGTCAGAAAGCCGCAGAATCCTCGGCCAAACACATCGTGTTCTGCGGCGTTCATTTCATGGCGGAATCCGCCGATATTCTCACCTCAGATGAACAATCCGTGGTCTTGCCCAACCTGAGAGCGGGATGTTCGATGGCGGACATGGCCACGCTTGGCGAAGTAGAGGTGGCTTGGGAGGCCATTCTTGCCGAATCCGGCCTTGCCGACCCCATCGGCCGGGCCGATGCAGACCTGCCTGCGGAAGCCGGGGCAGCGTACCTCGTCCCCGTCACGTACATGAATTCAAGCGCCGACCTCAAGGATTTCGTTGGGCGTCACGGCGGGGTGGTTTGCACCTCATCAAACGCCGTCGGTGTCCTGGAATGGGCGTTTGAGCGGGCAGGTCCTGAGGGTGCGGTTTTGTTCTTTCCCGACCAACATCTTGGCCGAAACACCGGTCATGCGATGGGGGTTGCGGAAGCTGCGATGCCGACTTGGACGCCCGGGGTGGGTGCGAGCGCTCCCCTTGATGGGGCGCGAATCGTGCTCTGGCATGGCTTCTGCTCGGTGCACAAACGCTTCACGACCGATCAAATCGCCGCCTTCCGCTCAGCCCATCCCGAAGGCTCGGTCGTGGTGCACCCAGAATGCCCGAAAGCCACGGTTGACGCTGCCGATGCATACGGTTCAACGAACTTCATCCGTGCCTACGTGAACGGTTTGCCTGCTGGCGCTTCGGTGGCCATCGGCACGGAGATCAACATGGTGGCCCGTTTGGCTCAAGAGCATCCGGACAAGCACATTGAATGCCTCGACGAAGAAATCTGCCCGTGTTCCACGATGTACATGATTCATCCAGCGTACCTGATGGATGTTCTTGAACGCCTGGTGGAGGGGGAAGTCCCCAACCAAATCGTCGTGCCTGAGGATGTTCAAGCGGGGTCGCTTCTGGCGCTCAATCGGATGCTGGCCATCAAGGCGTGACAGGGAGCAAAGCGGCGGTCGCTTTCCATCCGAGCAACGCCAGCAACGGGCCAATCAGGCCGGTGAGTGTTAGGTACAGGCCCAAGGCCGAATACCGTCCGTCATCAAACATGTGGGCCGTTTCCACCGAAAACGTGGAGAGGGTGGTGAACGAACCGAGCAAGCCCACGCCGAGCAGCAAGGCTTGCTGTTCGCTCAGAAGACTGGCACCCACCATCGCCGTGACAACGCCGAGCGCCAAGGACCCCAACAGGTTGGTCGTGAGGGTGGCCCAAGGAAAGGCCTCAGATGCGATGTTTTCGCTCAAAGCATAGCGCAACAAGGCGCCAACGGCCCCACCGGTTGCAACGAACAAGGCGTTTGGAAGCATGCTTGCGAATTCAACGAACCGTCCTTGAACGTATGCACAAAAACCGCATCAATCGTACGGTCAAAGGGGGGCATCGTGATATGCCCGGACGGTTCGTGGAGTGCATGGACAACGTCATTTGGTTCCTCACCGGCAACGAAGGAAAATTGGCCGAAGCAAAACATCACCTCCAACCCATGGGGTACGATGTTCGCCGGTTGGAGGTGGAAGGCGACACCGTCGTTGAACCCCAAGCATCGGACCTGGAAACGGTCGCCCGCTCAAAGCTCGAACAGGCTCGTAGCCATCTCCCTTCGCCCCAGGCGAAGGTTTTGGTTGAGGACGCCGGCCTCTTCATTGAGGCGTTGAACGGTTTTCCCGGCGTGTATTCAGCGTACGCACTCGATACGCTCGGATGCCACGGTGTGTTGCGCTTGTTGGCTCACCTCACGAGCGACGACCCCGTCCAAGCGAAGCGCTTGCGGTTCGCTCGCTTCCAAGCCGTGGCCGGCCTGTGGGACGGTGAACGTATGCTCTTTGGTGTGGGCGAATGCCCGGGTTCCATCTCCAACGAGGTTCAAGGGGAGGGCGGCTTCGGGTTTGACCCGGTGTTCATTCCGGCAGACCTTGACGCGGAGGGGCAGCCGCTCCCGCCGGATGTTCTTGGGGATGTGAGCACCCACGGAACGACCTTTGGCGCTGTTGACGTTGAGAAAAAACAGGCGTTCAGCCACCGAAGAAGGGCTCTGGACGACCTGCTTCGCCAACTTCCTGATTTGTCGGAGAAGGCCTAATCCACCGTGCTCCATCACCGTCATAAAGCATCAACGATTGGGTGGAACGAGGGCCATGGGATTCGCACGCACGGCCGTAGGGTTGCTGTTTCTCTCGGTTCTTGCGTTTTATCTTCTCACCATCGGTTCCCTCACCGAGGAAGCCAAATGGGGTTTTGTCGCTGCCATGGCGGTGCTGGCCTTCCTTTGGGTGAACATGGCTCCAAAACCGACGCAACAACGCCGACCTCGGCCGCTACCGCAAGCGGAATCCAGCCCCGTTCAGGCGAGCGAAACCGTGGTTGAAGAGCCTGAAGAAGAGGATGAACTTCCCGCTCCAGTCACCGCAGACACGCTCGATGGTGCGACGCTCAGGGAGCGTAAACTCGCCAAAATTGCCGCAGCACAAGCGGCCCAAGAATCGGCCCTTGCCCAACAGGAAGACGACGTCGTGGAAGTTGAGGTGGAACTTGAGGACGTCCACGTCGCTGATGAATACGTCGTGGATGTGAGCCCCGAATCTGTGGAGGATGCCGATATTGAACTGACGGTGAACGAGCGTAGGGAACGCCATGAGGCCATCAGAGAGCGCATCAAGCGCCGGCGCCGAGGCCAGATGGCCGAAATTCGAGCCTCCACCGCAAGGATGTGGGAGGACCATGCGGGCGGCGAGGACTTGGTGGCGTTGCTTCAAACCCCCGGGCACGGGCACACCGTGCTCGAAGAGCCCGAACACCCTCAACCCGGCCACGTGTACGGAGCGACCTTCATCCGCATCGACGAGGCCCGCATTCTGAAACTTCGTTTGCCGCTTGATGTCGGATTTGAATCGCTCGAACCCGCTGCTCCAGAGTCGCCGAAACTGTTCGGCCCGGATGGAAGGGAGCTTCCGCCTTTGATCGGTCCCGACGGGCAACCGATGGCCCTCCCCCCTCTGCCTGCAGCGAGCAGCGCCCTTTCAGCGCTCCGCGAAGAGATGCAAGATTGAGCAATGGCTCCTTCCACCGAAACCAATTCGATCCAAGGCTTCAGCGGTGCTTCCAACGAGCCTTTTCTCGATTTAGGAAGGCCTGGACACCGATTTCTTTGTCTTCACTGTCAAAGAGGTCAGCAAAGGCCTTGGCTTCGATTTCAACGCCGTCCGTGAGCCCTTCATCGAGGGCAGATCGTACGGTTTCTTTGCCCACGCGCAACGCATGAGACGACTTGCTCCCGATGGTTCTGGCCAAGTCAAAGACCGTGGTGTGCAACTCGTCCGGTGCAACGACGCGATTGACAAGGCCAATCCGATGCGCTTCCTCCGCCGGCACCATGTCTCCGGTCATGATCATCTCGTGCGCTTTGCCGTAGCCGACCAAGCGCTCCAAACGTTGGGTCGCCCCGTACCCTGGAATAAGGCCGAGGTTGATTTCTGGCGTACCGAACATCGAGCGTTCGCTCGCGATTCGAATGTCGCAGGAGCAGGCCACTTCGCAACCACCCCCCAAAGCAAAGCCGTCAACCATGGCGAGGGTGGGTTTGGAAAGGTTCCACAAGGCTTCCACGGCGTTGTCCCGGAATTTTTCTCGGATTTCGCTGCTGCCCGCTCCAGCAAACTCCGTGATATCAGCTCCGGCCACGAAGGCGTGGGGCTTGGGACGCTTGCCTTCTGCCGGTGGGTTTGGTGCGGCGCCCGTCACGACAAGCACGCGGACCTCATCGGTGGCTTCCATCCATGCACAGACCGCTTTGAGCGACGCCATGACATCCGCATTCAAGGCGTTCAATTTGTCCGGACGGTTCACGGTCATGCAGGCAAAAAAACCGAGGTCATCTTCTTCGCTGAGCGGGTGGAGGTCCACCTTGACAACGTCGCTTTGTGGCGGGTTCATGCCCATGGTCAAAGCCTTCCTCTTCTTCATGCCATCGCTTGCGTTCAATGAACGCAAAGCAAGGTATCATATCCGTTGTTGGCCTCAACGGTTCATGACTGCCCCGTCCTCGCCGATGGTCAGTGCAAAGGACATGGCCAAGAAATACGGCGACTTTGTCGCCTTGCACCCTCTCAACGTCGAGGTCCATGCTGGGGAATTTTTTGGCGTCTTTGGACCCAACGGCGCAGGCAAATCCACGTTCATCAAACTGCTCACCGGGCAACTGCGGCCGAGCAAGGGGCAAATTGAGGTGCTCGGGGTCAACGCCGTCGCCGACCCTCAAAAGGTCAAAGCCAACATCGGCATCGTTCCCGAATCCGAATCCCCGCCCTCGTTCTTGACCCCGACCGAGTTCCTCGAGTTCGTCGCCCGCCTCAGGGGCGTTGAAGACATGAAGGCGAAGGTTGAACACTGGCTTGATTGGTTTGGCTTGCAAGAGAAACGAGACACCATGTGCAAGGATTTGTCAAAGGGTCAGCGCCAGAAGGTAATGCTTGCAAGTGCGTTCATCCACAAACCCAAACTCCTGTTCCTGGACGAGCCTTTCGCCAACCTTGACCCGATTTACCAGCGCAAATGCCGGGAATGGTTGCTGGACCACGTCGCCAGCGGAGGGACGATTTTCTTGTGTTCGCACGTCCTTGAGATGGCCGAACGAATGTGCAACAGGATGGCCATCATCAACGACGGGAAGGTCTTGGCTGCCGGGACCGTGAAGGGCTTGAAAAGGTCGGAAGACGAAACCTTGGAAGACGTCTTCATCCGCCTCGTGGGGCGCTCCATCGAAGACGTTGAGCGGCTCAGCGACGAAGGGGCTCTCGACGATTCGGAGGAATGACCGTGGCCGGGACCTTCATCGAATCGCGTCCGTGGACGGACGAGGTCATCGAGCAGCAGCGCCCCTTGGGAACATCGGCCCACGGCGTTCAGCTCAACGAACCGCTCCGGGGATGGGCCGCGTTTTCAGCCACCTTTCGCGTGATGTTTGTTGAGGAGGCGCGGAAAAGCGTTGAATTCGCCAAAAAACGCCAGATGGTGCTCTTCCCGCTGTTGCTCACTTTGGTCACGGCCATTTCCACCATCGGCTTGCAGTTTTTGGTCGGTGATTCCACCGCCCAAACCTCGGACATTGACTCCAAGACGTTTACCTGGCAGGAACTGCGCTTTGCGCTTCATCTTCCGCTGTTCATGTTCTCGCTGGGCATGGGCACGTTCGCCTTCATGGGCCGCGACGCCATCGTTCGGCGAACGGCCACCAAAAATTACCTTCTTGCTGCCCCGGCGTTGCAACCGCTCCCCAACTCCATGGCTCACTTTGTTTACTTCGTCAAAGACATGCTGTTCTACGTTCTGCTGATCCTGACCCCCATCATCAGCGGGATGGCATTGGGGATTCTGCTCGACGGTGTCTCCGGCATCCGCACACCGTTGTTGTGGTCATCGCTCCCTTGGACCTGGCTGGCGATGGCGACAACGCTTGGGCAAGGCTTGGCCCTGTCCTTCCTCGCCTCTTCGCTGTGGTTGCGTGGCCGCCCGTTCACCCTCGTTGGGCCGGTTCTCATCGTGGCGCTGGGCATTTCGGTCGGGGTGGGCGTCCTCCCCGCTGACCTCTTGTTGTGGGGGCTCGCAGCCCAGTCGAGTCAGAGCGGGGTGGCCATTCTTCTCGGGTTGGCCCTGTCGGTTGGCATCGGTTTTGTTGCCGCTCAATTGATTCTCGACGACTTTGACGTCAGCGTGGTTGAACAGGGCGACCTGCTCGAACCGATGTACAACCGCCTCGGCTTCCTCGGGCGGGGCGAAATTCGGCTCATCGTCGCCAAAGAATTCGTTGACCTGTTCCGGTCGGGCGCCATCAAGAAAATGACGGTCTCCTACGCCATTCCTTTGTTGGTGTTGCTGGGGATGGCCTGGCTGGTGGATTTTGCTGAGGCTCCCATTCCGATCAATTTGCTCTCCTACGCGCCGTTTTTAGGGTTCTTTGGGTTCAATTTTTACTCCTGGTTAACGATTTTGGACTCGCCTGATTTCATGAACGGCCTGCCCCTCAAAGTTCCAGATTTGATTCGGGCTAAGGTGGTCGTGTACTTCCTCGCAACGTCCTGGATTTCGTTGATTTTCATCGTGCTGATGGCTTGGCGTCTTGACGAATGGGCTTCGCTGCCCACGAGCATCATCGTCATGTTCGCCAACTCCGTTTACATCGTTGCGCTCACCGCATTTTTGATGGGTTTGCGACCCAACAAAGCGATTTTTGACGCCTCCATCATGGTTTGGTTTTGGATCGGGACGGTCCTGCCGTTGCTCGGTCTTTTCCTCCTCTCTTTCACGCAGGGTGACGTGAGTTTGTACGGCAACTGGTGGGAGCGGGCCAGCCAGGACGGCTTGGCGGCGACCGCCCAGATGTACGACGAAACGATGGTTCAACAAGGCTACCTCGGCATGATTGCCATCTCTGTCGGCCTGATGTTCGCTTCAGCGGTTCTTTGGAAATTGATGGACCGCCGTTGGGGTCGAGCGGAGTTTTCAAACTGAGCCACGGCGGCTTTTTTGCAGGTATCTTCTTGTGCGTTCGCCCCAGCGTCCGATGCATGCCTCAAGTCGTTGCCGTTTGCGGCATGCCCGGGTCGGGCAAAGGCGAATTTGCCGCCATGCTCGCTTCGGCCGGTGTGCCCGTGGTTTCCATGGGGGACATGATCCGAGCCGAGGTCCGAAACCGTGGGCTTGAAGAGGCGCCGCATGTGTTTGGCGAAGTGGCTGCTTCGCTGCGAGCCGAACACGGCGAAGAGGTCCTCGCTGTGCGCTTGTGCGAGCGGGTGGACGAATTGCTCGAAGCGAACCCTCTCGTGCTCATCGAAGGGTTGCGAGGCACGGCCGAGCAGACCGTTTTTTCGGCCCGCTGGGGTGAGGCTTACCGGACGGTGGCGATTGTTGCCGACGCTGAATTGCGGTTTGAACGCATCCAGCAACGGGGCCGCTCAGAAGACGGTGACCGTGCGGCCTTTGAGGCGCGAAACCAACGTGAAGCGGGGTGGGGTCTTGACCGTCTGATCCATGACGCTGACGACACGTTGCCGAACGAGACCGATTTGGCGGCGTTCCACGCTCGCTGCAGGGCTTGGCTTGAGCATGTTCTCAGCGCATGAAAACGGCCCTCTTCGGCCCTCCAATCTTCGGCACAGCAAGCCGTTTTGACGGTGATTTTCACCCAAGTGTTATAGTCGGGGAGATGTTGTAGCAGAATGCATTCGGCGGTGTTGGTGACCATGGCAAGAAAAAAAGGAGGTGGCGGTGGCGGAAGGCAGCGAGGCAAACAGCGTGCCCAATACGATGAATTGGACAAATACCCTGTGATGCCTCCGCACGCCTTCGCCCGCATCGTGCGTGACAAAACCACGCTCAACATCATCTACCAAATCATTGAGCCTCCCCTCACGAAGAAAGAGCAGGAACAGCGCGACGAAATCATGGACATTTTCATTCGCTCGCTCACCGCCAATATTGAGGAGATTGACTCGAACCCCGATGCCTATGTTCGAACCGCCATGGACAAAGTCATCAAGGCCTACAGCATGAAAATCAACAAGAAGTCAAAATCCAAGATTTTCTATTACCTGCGTCGTGACCTCATCGGCTACGGGAAAATGGACGTTCTGATGAACGATGTCAACGTTGAGGACATCTCGCTTGACGGCACGAACGTCCCGATTTTTGCCTATCACCGGAAATTCGAATCGGTGGAGACGACCTGCGTCTGGGAAACCGATGAAGAACTGGAATCCTACGTCATCAAACTCGCGCAACGGTGCGGAAAACACATCTCCGTGGCGGACCCGCTTCTTGACGCTACGCTGATGGACGGGTCCCGTATCGTGATGAAACTCGGCCATGAGATTTCAACCCGCGGTTCGGCGTTTTGTATTCGGCGGTTCAAGGACGACCCCTTTTCACCTGCTGACATCGTTGCTTTCCGAACCATGTCGTCCTTGATGGTCGCCTACCTTTGGATCGCCTTCCAGAACGAAGTCCCAATGTTGTTCGTCGGCGGTACGGCTTCCGGCAAAACGACCACGCTCAACGCCATGTGCATCTTCATTCCATGGCAGATGAAGATCGTCTCGATTGAATCCACCCGTGAGGTGAACATCCCTCAACCCAACTGGGTGCCTGGCCTGACCCGTCAAGGATTTGGCGGTGAGAGCGACGACGGCGTGATCGGTGAGTTTGAGCTGCTCAAGGCCGCCCTTCGTGAACGCCCGGAATACATCATTGTCGGTGAAATTCGTGGTGCTGAGGCGTACGTTTTGTTCCAGGCCATGGCCACGGGACACTGTGCGTACTCCACGGTCCACGCTGACTCGGTTCCATCGCTGGTTCACCGTTTGGAGAACAAACCCATCGATATCCCTCGTGTGCTGCTCCCTGCGCTCGAAGCCTGTTCCATTCAGATTCAGACACGTATCAACGGACGCCGTGTGCGACGCACCAAACAAATCGTGGAGATTGTGGGCATCGACCCGAACTCGATGGAGGTCATCACGAACGAAGTGTTCCGCTGGGACGTAACAAACGACGACTTCATCTTTAGCGGGAAGTCGTATGTTTTGGAGAAAATCATGGTGAAAATCAACTACAGCCAGGAAGAAATGCGTCGTGAACTTCGCACCCGCAAGCGCATCCTTGAGTGGATGGTTTTGAACGACATCCGCAAAGCGGACCAAGTTTCGCAAATCGTGACCGAGTACTACGTTCGTCCCAACGAAATTCTTGCCCGTGTCGACGGCTTGAAGTGAAATCAACATGAGCAGGAGGTGAAACGATGGATCTGACAGCATGGCAGCGAATTTGCAATCGCGTGCTGGGTGGGTTCGTGAAGAAACGCGCTCGAGCGGACAAAACATTGTCCGGGAACCTCGTTAAAGGCGCCATGGGGATGATGCCCGAGGTGTACCTTGCGACCGTGATTGTGACGAGCGTCGCCATCACCCTGATGTCGTGGGCCTTCGTCGGGATTTTCTTCGTTCCTGACATCGGGGTCATCGCCTTTTACGAGAGCATTCAGGACGCTTCCTCGCTGGACCCTTGCTTTGAGTGGGAGTATTGGAACCCGACGCTTGTCGACCCATCCCTTCCCGGTAACGGCTGCCCTGAGTACAGCCTGCAAGTCTTCCCGCCAATTTTGAAAGGCCTCATCGTGGTTTTGGGCGGTTTCATCATCCCTTACGGGGCGTACAAATACAACAAGGGCGGCGCTGGTCGAGAGGCCCAGCGACGGGGTGACATGATTGAGAAGTACCTCCCTTACGCCGCATCTTACACCGCTGCGATGTCCGCCGCAAACGCCACCCCCGCCAAGATTTTCCGCTCCTTGGCGATGAACAAGGACATCTACGGCGACGTTGCTGACGATGCCGCCATGATTTATCGCGACGTGACCCTCCTGGGGTACGATCTCATCACGGCCATCAAACTCAGCGTTGACCGTGCGGCCTCGATTTGGCTCACGGAATTTTTCCAAGGCATGGTGGGAACGCTGACGGCCGGTGGGCAGCTCAAGTTGTTCTTCTTGAACCGGGCTGAGCATTACATGCGAGAAAATCGCACGCGGCTGGGCATGTTCCTTGAATCCATTGCGCTGCTTGCCGAATCCTACATTGTTGTTGCAGTCGCTATGCCGCTTTTCTTGATCGTGATGCTGGTCATCATGTTCTGGGTGTCGGGTTCGGGGGCGCAAATGAGCGAGGGCATGCTTTACGGCATCGTCCTCGGCTTTATCCCCATGATTCACATTGCGTACGCCATCTTGGTTTACACGAGCAGCAAAGAACAAGACATGTGAGGAGGTGAGGGCATGGCGAGGAAAAAAGAGAAAATCGTGGTGAACCTCGATCTTCCCAAAGACGACAGCACCCTGACTCGGCTGTACATCATCCTGTTCTTTTCCATCATTCTCGGCCTCGGGAGCGGTCTGTTTTGGATCACCAATTCTGGCTTTGTTCCCACAGCGAACGGCGAGCCCATGTTCACCAATCTGTATTGCGGAGCGACGGCCCAGGACGAGGTCGGCAACCCGACGGGGGAGTTCTTCCAAACCAATCAAAAGCCGACCTACACCCAAAACCAAACCTGTTCAATTCTGCAGGACCGGCCCGACCGCATCACTTGGGAGGGGGAAGAGTGGACCATGGTGACCAAACGAGGGAAAAATTTCGACGTCCCCGGTGTCCCCGAATCGGCCACGGGTGGAACAACGGTGCTGCAACCGCTGTGGCTGAACTGCTCGGTTGAAGCCTCGGGCAACTACGACTACACGGTGGCCATTCGGTCTTCTGCTGGCGACATTTTGGATTTCAACAACGGCACGGCCAACCAAGGCGGCTGCGGCTTTGAAATGGTGACCATCCCGCCCGACGAACGTTACGAACTCATCTTTGTCTCGAACGGCGAGGGCCAGTTCCTCTCCAGCGTCACGTTTGACATGACCGTCCACTACTACGACGGCATTCCAACCAACATGAACAACAAGTCGCTTTGGCTCGGGCCTGCTCTCGAGGCAGGTCCGTTGAAGGTGCACCCCACCATTTTCCTCAATTTTTTCGGATTGACCTTCTTCTTCTTCATCTTCCCGGCCTCATACTATTGGGAGAAGGTGGAGGATGCCAAGAACGAGGTCGAAGAGAAATTCCCTGATTTCCTTCGAGACCTTGCGGAGTACTGGAAGGGCGGTCTCTCCATGACCGTCGCGGTTCAAACGCTGGCCACGTCCGAATACGGCGCGCTCAACGACGAAGTCAAGAAAATGTCCGACCAACTCAGCTGGGGCATCAAGTTCAGCGACGTGATTCGTCAGTTTGCTGACCGGGTCGGCACCCCGCTGGTTCAACGGGCCATCGCCCTGATTGCGGAAGCCGACCGGGCTGGTGGAAAAATTTCTGACATTCTCGTCACGGCCGCCAACGACTCCCGTGAACTGAAGTTCCTCGAGGGCGAGCGAAAACGGGCCATCGGGTCTTACATTGCCGTTATTTGGACTTCGTATTTCGTTTTCCTCGGCGTGATTGTCGTTCTCGCCAAGGTGTTTATTCCCGCCATTGCTGGCAGCAACTCCGGCGGTGAGGACGGTGGAGACAGCGGTGGCCAAACCATCGGAAACATGACGATTCGCAACATCGACCCGCTCTTTTTCCTGACGATTTTCTACTACGGGGTGACGATGCAGGCGATGGGGAACGGCTCGATGGCCGGCCTCATGGCCACTGGACGGTTCTCGACCGGCTTCAAGCACTCCGGGATGATGATCGTCGTTGCCCTGCTCGTCTTCAACCTCGTCGCCTTTTCTCCCGACCTCATCGGGATCACCGAAGTTCCGGGTCTGAATCCATCTTCAGGAACCTTTGTTCCCGCACCGCTCTATTGGGGCTGATGCCGTGCAACACGACGAAGAGGCGCAGATTCACATCTTGGAGATGCTGACGCTTTTCTGGCTGTTCTTCATGTCAGCCACGTTCTTGATTCGCGTCCATGTGCCCGACTCGGCTTCTGTCGCTTTGGATGCTTCCCTGGAAATGGCCGGAGAGGACGCCATACGTTACGGCCTCGGGCTTGAGGCAGAAACTACGGGCGAAAACCGTTTGGTTGAACTCCTCGAGAACGACGACCGGGAAGCTGCGTGCGCCTTGCTTCAGTCCGCCGTGGCTCCGGGGAAGGAAGCCAATTGCTGGCTCGCAAAGGACGGTTCGGTTGCAACGCCCCACGGGACCGTCGGCACCCCCTCGGGAGGAACCGTTGCAGTCCACCAACTCGTCGGCATCGGCCCGTATGTGTGGACCGTGACGCTGGACGTTTGGGCACGCGGGGGCGGTGCATGATGCGCCAAGGTGGTTTGGAACGGTCAGAGAGCGGGCAGATGTTGCTCGCCACGGGCGTGGTTTTGCTGATGTCGCTGCTCTCCATGGCCATTTTCGGCGTCAAGGTTGCTGGGCTGACCCTCCCGCACGAACCGGCATCGGACGACGTGATCGTGACCACCGAAGAGGTGCTTCTGATCATCGAACCGCTCACGCAAGCCCGAACCGAGTTGTGGATGGACGGAGGCCTTGACGGGCTTGAAGCGGCCAACCTGGCGCTTGCTACGGTTCACGACGACTTGCTTCACCACGGCGAGATTCGAGGTGTTGAAGTCAAATTGACCGACCTGGCCGTGACGCAAATGGACGACAGCACCCTGTCGGTCACGGGCGAATTGGGCGTCTCCGATGGTGAAGCGATGCTGTCGTTTGACGTTGATTTCACGGTGACGGTGTAATCAATCGTCCGCTTCCCGAACAGCACGGTTCAGCAAGGTGTGAATGCGTTCAACATCGTCATCAACCCGGGTGGGGTCCACCAGCGTCCAATTGGCAATTTTTGCTCGTTCGACAAACCCGTCTTGAATGGCTCGTATGCGCTTAAAATTCGCAAGATACCGGTCCGACCTTCGGTAGGAGTGGGCGTCTCTTGACTTCAACATGTTTTGGTGAGCCTTCTCTTCGTCCACCATCATCACGATGCCGAGAGCCACGCCACCTGCTTCCTCCCAGGCCCGCAACCAGCGAGCGGCAGGTACGATGTGCACGCCCTCGATCAAGAGGTCAATGCCTTCTCGCCGCGCACGGTCCACGGTGGCGGCGATGCCGGGTTCAACTGCCCGACAGGTTTCGGTCCAATCCAAAACAGCCTCTCCGCTCTCCCCGTTTGAAAAGGAGGATCGATGAAGAGCAGGAACATGTTGTTCGTGGTCGGTCGCTCGCATGATCTCTCGAATCGCATCGGTCGACATCACGCGAGTGAATCCGGAACGTTGAGCGACGCCCACGGCCGCCGTGGACTTGCCCACCCCTGTTGCTCCCGCGATGACGAGCAAGCGAGGCGGTCGTGTGGTCAGTGTTTGCGCCGTGCTTTGCGCAAGACCGACGGTTCGGGCCATGGTCCGAACATTTCCCATCGGCACATGAGGCTTCTGTCCGAGTTCACCCGTGTTTGGGGCGCTTTCGCTTCGGACGGTCTCACCGATGCTCCTTTGAAGCGGCTGGACTTCCCCGAGGCATGAGCGAAGAACGGATGTGGATTGCAGGCGAATGGTGCGCAGCCTCAACCGGTGAAACGAGCGATGTCATCAACCCCGCAACGGGGGAAATCATGGCGACGGTCCCCCGGGCCAGCAGGGAAGACCTTGAGCGCAGTGTCGCTTCATCTCGGGCCGCCTTTGAACATCCAGATTGGAAAGCCATGGACCCCGCTCAACGCGGCCGCATTTTGAACAAAATGGCGGCCGTCACCTACGCCAAGGCGAAGGAGTTGGCCGTGCTTGAATCCAGCAACAACGGAAAGACGTTCCGCGAAGCCCTCTCCGAAATTCGCTACGGGGCATGGACCTTGGAGTACTTCGCCGGTCTTGCCGACAAGATCGAGGGGAGCACCATTCCGGTTCCAGGCCCTCGCCTGAACTACACGCTTCGTCAACCCCTTGGGGTGACCGCCCACATCGTTCCATGGAATTTCCCGCTCCAGCTTGCGCTTCGTTCCATCGCACCTGCGCTGGCTTCGGGATGCACGGTCATCGCCAAACCTGCGTCTTGGACGCCGCTCTCGCTTCTGGCGTGGGCCAAAGCGGTTGATGAAGCCGAGACAGGATTGCCGGCTGGTGTTTTGCAAATCCTCACCGGCTCGGGTGCATTGATTGGCGACGGGCTTGCCGGCCATGCAGGCGTTGACGGCGTCGTCCTCACGGGCGGCGTTCCGACGGGCCAAGCCGTGATGGCCAAAGCCAGCGAAAACCTGACGCCCGTCACACTCGAACTGGGTGGGAAAGGGGCCAACATCGTCTTCCCAGATGCAAACCTTCGATATGCAGCAAAAGCGATTTGCTTTGGTATTTTCATGAACGCAGGTCAAATGTGCTGGGCAGGCTCTCGGCTACTGGTTCACCAAGACATCCACGATGAACTCGTTCAGGCGGTGTGCGATGAAGTCAGCAAGTGGCCTGTTGGGCCCGGCATGGAAGAAGGGGTGCGCATGGGCAGTTTGGTTCATGAGCGCCACCGAGCGGAAGTTCTGGAGAAGTTGGAAGCCGGACTGGCCCAGGGAGGAAGTGTCGTCCTTGGAGGCCACGCCTTGGAACGAGAGGGAGCCTTCATGGAAGCCACCGTCGTGACCGGCGTGGGGCCCGAAGACTTGCTCTTCCAAGACGAACTGTTCGGCCCCGTCCTTACCGTGACACCCTTTGCCGATGAAGCGGAAGCGCTTGCTTTGGCCAACAACACGCCGTTTGGTCTGTTGAACGGTGTATGGACCAACGATTTGGGTCGAGCACACCGGTTTGCTCGGGATTTGGAGTGCGGCATGGTCTCGATCAACGAATACCCCATCACGTTCCCCCAAACGGCGTTCACGGGTTGGAAGCAATCGGGCATCGGCATCGAACAAAGTCAAGATGCTCTCCGGTTCTACACGAAGGTGAAGAACGTCAACGTCAAATTGTGAGGGTCGTTGATGTCCGTCCATGTTGAGCAACAAGGGTCCGTGCGCATCATCACGATGGCCGGTCAGTCATCAACCCAATCGTTCTCGAGGACTTTCTTGCCGCAAATCGCCGCTGCCGTTGACGACGGCTTGAGGGACCCTTCAACCAAAGCCATCGTGTTGACGGGTGAAGGCCGGTTTTTTTCAGCTGGTGCCGACATCAACGCTTTCCAAAAATCCATTGACGAAAACGAGGCACCCGCCTTGATTCGTGCGTTAACCGGTATTCTCCACCCCTTGCTTCAACGCATGCGCACCTCGTCCACCGTGGTGGTGGCGGCCCTGAACGGTGTCTCAGCGGGTGGCGGCTTGGGCTTGGCGTTGGCTTGCGATGCCCGTGTGGGGACCGACGACGCACGCATGGCGGCTTCGTATGCAGGCATGGGATTGTCCCCGGACGGTGGAACGACATGGTTGCTTCCTCGCCTGGTCGGTGAGCAGCGCGCACGGCAATTTTTCTTCGGGAACGAGGTTTGGTCGGGTCGGGACGCCCACGCCTACGGCGCCATCGATGTGTTGGTTGAACCCGAATCCTTGCTGGAGACCGCCGTAGGTCTTGCAACGATGTGGTCTTCGTGGGGCGAGCACACGAAAGAAGCCACCAAACATCTGTTGCACGTCCAAGCCGACCACGATTTCGCCACCCACCTCGACCATGAACGAACGCTCATCGAAGCGGCCGGTACGACCGACGCCTTCCGAGAAGGCGTGGCTGCTTTCCTGGAGAAGCGACGCCCTGAATTTTGAAGCACCGTTGAATCTGGAATTGAACCCCCGCTACGGGCAGGAACGTCCACCCGAACGTGTGGCTCTTGCCTGCGGGCGAGCCCCGGACCTCTTCCGAGACGTTTGCATCAAGCATCGCCGATGTCGGCTTCTTCGGCCTGACCGCTCGACCAATCGTAAATGCCCATACCCGTTTTTTTCCCGAGGCGCCCTTCAGCCACCAAGCGTTCAAGCAGAGGGTGGGGAGCGTACGCATCGTCGTTGAACGAGCGCTGAAGGTTGAGCAGAATGTCCCTGCGCACGTCCAAGCCCACCAAGTCCGTCAAGGCAAGAGGGCCCATCGGGTGTTTGTAGCCAAGCACCATGGCGGTGTCGATGTCCTTTGCACTCGCCACGCCGTCAGCAAGCATGCGAATGGCTTCGTTGCCCAACACCACACCGAGTCGACTGGTGGCGAAGCCAGGGACGTCTTTGACCAAAATGGAGGTCTTTCCCATGGCCCCCCCTGCCTCCTTCGCCAAGGATATCGTTTCTTCTGAGGTGGCGGTGTGGCGAACCAATTCAAGGAGTTTCATGATGGGGACCGGGTTGAAGAAATGCATGCCGATGACGCGCTCAGGTCGCGACGTGGCTGCAGCGATATCGGCAATGGACAACGAAGACGTGTTCGTTCCGAGCACAGCGTTTGGGGGTGCGTGTTGGTCCAGTTCGGCAAAGATGGCCGCTTTCAGAGCCGGCACTTCCGGCACGGCTTCGATCACCAAATCCACGTCTGCGACGGCCGCTTGAAGTTCGGATACGGGCGTGATGTTCTTGGTCCAAGTGTCCCGTTCTTGTGGCGTGGTTTTTCCACGCTCAATGCCTTTCTGCCAGAACGCATGAATGCGTTCCATGCCGCGCTCAAGGCCTTCTGGAAAAGCATCGTGGAGTCGAGTGTCCCACCCTGCTTGGGCACAGACCTGGGCGATGCCCGCTCCCATGGTTCCGGCTCCAATTACGGCAACGCGCTCAATGGCCATGCCCTCAAGCAAACGCTTCTCGTTCATCATGCTTCTCGCTCTGCGCAATGGCAACGCCCCCTGCAATCAAGACGAAAGAGGCCAACAACGACCAACCGAGTTGCTCGTTCAACAGGACGAAGCCCCCCAAGATGCCAAAAGGTGGAATCAAGTAGACATAAAGCGCAGCCTTGCCGGCCCCGATTTTGATGATGCCGTCGGCAAACCAAACGTAGGACACCACGGTTGAAAGGATGGCGAGGAACACGATGCCCACCCATGCACCCTGCGAAGGCGCGTGGAGGCCGCCTGCCTGGACCGTTTCAAGGGCAAGGAACGGCGTGAGAAACACCAGTCCGGCGACGGAGGACCAAACGGTGAGGTGAAGGGGCGACATGCCCGCTTCTTCGTCGGAATCGGTCATGAGTTGTTTCATGATGACGGAGGCGCTGGCCCAGGACAGGGCCGAAAGCGCCACAAAGCCGTTTCCAAGCCAACGTTCAACGAGTTCAATATCGGTGTTTGGCGAGCCCAAAAACAGAACGCTCACGCCCGTGAACCCCAACGCAACGCCGAGCGTGTGCCGGCGCGTGAACGATTCCGACAAAAACAGGGCAGCGAGGATGGCGGTGAACAGGGGGTTCAGGGTGATCATCAACGAGGCATCGCCGGCCGCCGTTCTGGCCATACCCAGCATGAAGAAGATCTGGTAGAGAAACGTGGAGAAAAAGCCAACCAAGAGGATGCGCTTGAATTGGCGTTTCGAGGGAGCAACGACCGATTTTCGCAGCACAAGGTAAGCAAAAAAACAGGCACAGGCGATGACGTAACGAAGCCACGAAGCGAGGAGGGGTGGCGTGTCAAGGGCAACCACCCGGCCTGCTGGCCAGCCGAACCCCCAAATCGTCGCAACGGTGAGGAGTTTCAAATGAACGAGGGCGTTTTTCATTCAAACCGCTCCAAGCCCAACTGCAGCATCCGGGTTCGGGGCAAGCCGATTTCCGGAAGTCCTGCGGCTGGGGCATGAAGTTTGAGTCCTTCAATCCTGCTCACGTAGAGGCCGTAGCTGGCGATGTCGTCGGGTTTGTACGGCGTGTCAAGGCCCATGCGTTGCAGCGTTTCGCACGCTTTTTTCGAGTAGATGGGAAAGAGGTTGGTCGAGAAGTGCATCCATTCCGAAATACGCTGGGCATCGACACCGTCAAGGGTCATCAGGTGCTCAAGGAGGGCGACATCAGGATACACCGTGGTTCGCAGCACCATCTCCACTTCGTTCACGATGTCCTCCGGCCAGGCGTAGGGGTCCCGTTGAGACCACTGGTCAGCGATCCGCACGTGTTCAATGGAGTGGTCGGCTTCGACGGCATAGAGCGATTCGATGTATGACCGGTCCTCGTAGGCGTCGTTCACGAGTTCGGGTAGCGCCTCGAAAAAGCGTTCGCAAAGGTCGGCGTCCACGCCGTAAAGGGCGACAGGAATCATCCGATGCCCCGTCCCTTTCAAGCGCTTGCGCCAATGCCTGAAGCGATTTGGCGAGCCGTCATTGGCTTCTCAGCCACCCATTGCTGCTTGAAGAGCTCCTTGAGGTTCTCCTCGTCTTCAGCGGTGGGGAGGTGGTCAGCGACGTAGGCGCTCCACTCGTCGTCAGTTCCTTCGAAGAGGGTGCCTTCAACGGTGTAGCGCTGGCGCTTGAAGGTGCCAATCTCGCGATTGAAGTTTTCGTGAGGCACGTAGAGGTCAGCAGCCCCCTCAGGGAGGTAGCCACAGAGTTTGCGAACTTCAGCCACGATTTCGTCGTGGTAGTGTTGGCGAGCTTCTTCGTTGAGGTTTTCCTTCGAGACCTCAACGTCGCCCTCGAGCTTTTTGCGCTCATCCCAGCGTCCCTTGATGCCCCAGACATAGGCCCAGTGAGCCGAAGAGGATTCGTCGACACCAAAGAGGTCGTGGGCGGTTGAAACCCACTTGTTGATGTAGCGCTGAAGCATGTCGAGGGGGATCACACCGGCCTTGATGATTCGTCGCAGCCCGTTTGAGCCCGTTCCAAGGTGGAAGGACTCTTCCTTGAGCATGGGACCCATGCTTGCAGCAAGGGGCTTGAAGGCCGAGGTGGAAAGCATGCCCAGTTGGAACTTGCCGTCACGGTCAACGAACATGGTGTAGCAGAAGAAATCCAGCCAGTGGGGCATGGGTCGGTTGAAAGCACCGAGCAGACGGTCACCGTCCTGGGCGTTTCGCTCGAGAAGCTTTTGGGCCTCACGTCGTCCTTGCTGGCCGAAATACGTCATCAAGAGGTAGGCCATCTGCCAGCCGTGGCGTTGTTCTTCAGCCATGATGCGGGCTGCAGCGTAGCGGTCGTAGTCGGTGGGTGCGGTGGCCAGGAGGTGGCGTTGCTGCTCGACCGAGGCGAATTCGGTGTCGCCTTGCACGGTGATCATGCTGACGAGGGCGTCACGCATGCTTTGATGAGGGACTTGGAGTGAGCGCTCCCACTTCGCACGGCCTTCGTAGTCGCCGAACTCAATGACATCGCCTGCCCGCTCCCAATCGAATTGAATGGAGAGGTCAAAGTCGCCCATCCATTCTCGCTTGTAACCGACGTTGTCTTGCCAGGCTTTGAAGTTCTCAATCCAGTCATCCCAGGTCTTTGGAAGGTTGTCCATGGTTGGATGAGGGCGGGGACCTCCTTATACCCTTTACGAACATGTTCGGGCGAACATGTTAGGGGCTTTGCCGACGTATCTCGTCGGTGAACGCGTTGAACACCGCCGATTCAATGCGTTGCAACTGATCGGAGAGGGTTGATTTGGCCACCTCGAGAAGCGCCGCCAACTCGGTCAGGTTGATGCGTCGAGGGACGTCCCAGTAACCCTCCCTCGAGGCGACTTCAAACACTTCGCGCTGACGGGGCGTCAACAAACGAGAGGAGGTGCTTCGTGTGGAGAGCAAGCGATGAGGAATTTCATCCGAACGGAAGCGGTTGACGAGGGCACGCATTTGTTCTCGGCTGCCCTCGACGGTCCACTCGACCCAACCGTCCCTCACCTCAAACGGCGTCCGAGGCACCACGCCAAGGTCAACCAAAGGGCGAAGAAAACCGCCTCCGCCCGCCGAGATGGTGACGCTGAAACGCCCGTCTTCTAGGGCGGTGCATTCGTCGATGCCATCGTGTGCTTCCACGGTGAGGTTGACGTTTTCGCTGCACCAGCACCGGGCGGTCCCTTTTCCACGACTCAATGGCATGTGTTGTTCGATGCGAAGGGTTGCCGATGGGTGGTCGCGTGTCACATCACCCGCCCAGTGGCCTTGGGGGAGGCGAACATCCAACCGAAGCTGCTGCGCCATCCCCAAGCCCTCTCGTTCAACGTGGTCGTTGCTGCTGTGAACGCACCACGGTTCCCGCAGCGACGTCGATGAGTTCGTTGTAGGTGGTGGTGTGGGCTTCGTCGACTTTCACGCCCGGCAGATAACCGTCGCAAACACCGGATGCGGCGAAGATGGCGTCTTCGCTCTGGCACAAATCGTGGGCCTTCCACAGTCGGGTCAAGTCGTCACCCACCATCGTTTCTGCTCGCGCCTCTTCCTCGGGGGAGCGGAACACGAGCCTGCCCTCAAACATCCCACCTACACCACGAATCGCCGTGGCCGAGATGACGCCTTCGGGGGCTGCTCCAACGCCCATCAGCATGTCGTAAGGACCGTCGTCTTTGGCGGCCCAAATGGCCCCTGAGACGTCACCGTCGCTCAGCAGGTGAAGTTGCGCTCCTGCCTCCCGAATTTCCTTGAACAGTCCGGCATGTCGGTTGCGGTCCAAGGCCACGACGCGAACATCACCTGCCTCACAGTCAAGGACGTGCATGGCCTGTTCGATGTTGTAGGCCACGCCACCGTCAAGCG
>JAYOHN010000013.1:0-36771 GCA_038118245.1 Candidatus Poseidonia sp. | reverse complement strand
CGTCCCGTCGGCGGTCGTCCCGGTTGTTACGGAACCCTCCATCTCTCCGGTCGTCCCGTCGGCGGTCGTCCCGGTTGTTACGGAACCCTCCATCTCTCCGGTCGTCCCGTCGGCGGTCGTCCCGGTTGTTACGGAACCCTCCATCTCTCCGGTCGTCTCGTCGGCGATCGTCTCGGCGCTCGAACCCACCCCTTCGGTCTCCTCGGGGTCGCTCTCCTCTGCTTCCGCCTCCATCGGGCCGCGGCGCTTGGCATCGGTTGCACTCGGTGCGCCGAGCAAAATTGGAGTTGTTGCACGATGGGCAATCCCAATCGCCGTCGAAGGTTTGGCGGTCTCCTCGACCGTTACGTTCTCGTTGGAAACCGCGGTTTCCCGAACGGTCATCGCGTCCCCTGTGGGGACTCCGTCCTTCATTTCGGTCCCCTCGGGATCCTTGACGACGGTCGTCGTAGCCTCGACCTTGAGGTCGTGAATCCCTTCGAGGGCGCTCTTCCCGGTGCTTTTTGGCCCGTACGGTGACCTGGACACCAATGAGTTCGTCCATGTTCAAGGAACGGTCGATGTGAGCGATGTGGGCCAGGGCATGGTTGGTGCTTCCCAACACGCCGTCAACCTTGCCGATGTAGGTGCCGTCGTCGCTCCGGACCATGATGGCGTTCAACGACGGCGAGGACCCTTCAAAATGAATCAGTAGGCCGCCTTCGTGGCTTTTTGACTCAACGGTACCTGAAAACATAGCGAGGCCTGCTGATTCCTGCTACCATCGCCTTTTGGTTGTGTCGGTTTAGGCATCGGGTTCCCGACGGACCAAGACCGCAGCGCCCAACATCCCAAGAACGGAGAGCAGGCTTGCGGCGGGGAGGGCTGCCTCTTCTTCAGGAACGGGTGACGGAGCGGCGGGGTCGTCGTCAACGACCGGGGGGTTGATGCCGACGATTACCTGGGTTGAGGCGCCGGATTCATCCGTGGCGGTGATGACCACATCGTAATCGGTCATACCGTACGCCATGCAGACAGCGGTGGAGACATCGACGTTCCAATTGATGCCTTCAATGGTGAAGCCTTGGTAGTCGCTTCCGCAGATGTTGAGTTGCATCGTAACGGCCTCAAGGTCGGCATCGGACACCAAGCCGTACATCGAAAATTGCAATTGACTCTCGTCCCATGTGGCGTTCTCGCCGTTAAAATTCGTCGCAACTTGAATCACGGGAGGGGTGTTGGGTTTGACCAACCCGAGGTCATATTCTGCGTTGAAATCCAGCATGTTGGTGGCTTGAGCCTCGGCGCTGAAGGAAAAAGCACCGGGACGGATGTTGTCGAGCGATACGCTGAGGTCGGTCGGCGTCGTTCCGCTGACCGTGACGGTTTCGCCCGCACCACCCAGTGTTTCGCCTTGCATGGCTCGAGCTGAGATGCGAAACGCTTCCACGAGGCCTGCCGATGCGATGTTGAGGGTGGCGCTGCTTCCGTCTTCGCTCAAGGTTGCCGTTGAGGTGAACAAGGTCCCGAAGACCCAGGTGCGCGAGTCGTTTTCGTCGGTGGCCCCGAGCGGGTCAACCGCGTGGCATGTCGCGGTGGCCATGGACGATGCTGCAGGTTGAGTGACGTAGAAATCCCCCAAGACGTTGGTGGACACGCTCCAACCTGCTTCATCAAAGGCACATTGCAGCGCCCATCCGTTTTCGTCCATCGCCCATCCGTTGCCCACTTCAGCCTCTGCGAATCGCCATGTCCCTTCTCCGGAGGTCGGCACTTTGGTGCCGTTGGAGGGAGCTGAAGAGGTCCAAGAAGGGACGTCGTTGGTTGCCGGTTCTTCGGTGGTGAAATCCATGAACATGTTGCACTGAAGGTCCCACTGTGTCCGGTCAAAAGCGACGAGCTGCGTGACCTGAAGGGCACCGTCACCAAGATAGGCGAAGGACGGTTCGTTGATGTGGTCGCAGGTTTGACCGTTTTCGGGTGCGTTATCGGTCACTCGGAAGTCGGTCATCCGCAACCCTTGCAGAACGGGGAAGGTGACACGGAGGGCGGCGTTGCTCATGTTGGTGATGTTCATGGCGAGGGTGAAATTCGAAGCGCCGCTGTTGGGCAGTTGGTCCCAGCGGACGTTGTTGGCTTGCCCGTCGACCACCTCAAGGCTGATCTCCATGTCGTCGGTGGTTGACGTGGGGACCTCTTTGCAATCGGCAGCTGCTCCGAAGTTGGTGCACTGGCGCGCATCCGGGTGGTTTTCGGGAACCAGGTTCACTTCATCCAGTCCGATGCCGTCTTCAACGAACTCGAAATCGTTCCAATCGACACCACCGGAGTGTGGAATCCCCTCGCGCAGGCCCAACCGAGTTTCCATGTCAGCGATGCACTTTGGACCGATGCTTCGGACAGCGTCTCGCTCGTCGGTGCTGATCCAGTCGTTGTCGCCTCCGGGCAAACCCTCGAACAATCCGTCCAAGTTGTCCCGAACAACGGGGGAATTTGAACCGTTGACCCAAGCGTTGGCGTAGAGTTTGCCGGTGGCCCAGTCGTCAAGGATGTCCAACTCAAACAAGGCAAAATCGTATTCAAACAAATCCTCGAAGGAGTACCCGCTGCAATCGACGTCCAGGCCGTCTTGGCGTCCCTCGGCTGGAGCCGCTTTTGTCGCTCCCTCAAGGGAGGTGATGACGGGGCTCATGACCACCGAAACCATCAGCAACGTGAGGCTAAGTGATGCGAACGCGGTCCAAGGAAGCGGGCGTGACATGATTGCACGCTGACCTTTCGCCTTCATGAACAATTGCCTCTCTCCGTCACGGCACAAGGCGTTCCATGCGTCGGTGGAGGGCCCACCAGGGCAAAACGGTCCATGCGGCGGCTGCAAGCCACGACTGCCACGCAGCGACGCCTCGGTCCACCGTTGGGAGTTGGGTTTCCAACAGGTGATGATACACACCGTTGGGCGAGAGCAAATCCAGCATGCCTTCCAGCGCCACCCAAGACGGGTCGTTTGCTTCGCCCACCGACACGCCCGAGGCGTACGCCACCATCGAGGTCACCAACGCCCAAAGGAAGGTGAAAAAGAACCAAACGCCAACACCGAAGGCGACGGCCGTCCCTTGTTCCCTCGCCGTGGTTGACGCGAGCAGGGCGAACAGCGTGTACCAAATCAGGAGAAGGCTGGTGGAGAGCACGTACACCAGCGTCTCGGTCAGGGAAGGCCAAGCATCCATGCGGTGGTTGACGACAAGAACGGTCATCAGCAAGAGCGCATAGACGGGGACGAGAATCGCCTGGGTGTGGCCGATGATGAGCGCTGCGGCTTGGTGGGCTCGAGGCATCGGTTGGGCCAGTTGGATTTCGAGCATCCCGCTGGCTCGATCTTTGCTGACGCCATCAAACGCCATCAAGACGGCGCACATCGTGGCACCAAACACCACGCCCAAAGAGGCGTAAAACAGGACCTCCATCGCCGTGTCGGGTTGATGGCCTCCGGGCAAGACGATGTTGGGGTCGGAAAACCCCCAGGCAAGACCAGGTAGGAAAAGAAGCAAAATGGGCAGCATCACCTTCAAACGAACGTTGGAAATCCGGTCTTTGCGAATGCTTGCGGCCACGTTGAACACGCGTTGAAGGTCACTCATCTTCGCTCACCTCCGCACCTTGAAGGGGCAACATGGCTGAGGAAGCGACCTCGAGGCTGATGTCGTTCAAATCCATCCCGGTGGCGGCGCAAAGCCACTCCACGAGGTTCGGTCGAACCGGGGCCCAGGAGACCGTTTCGAGGTTTGAATCAAGGCAGGCTTTCAACACCGACTCAGCATCGCCTCGCACCACCAAGGACCAGAAATCGTCGTCTTGAGCCCATTCAATCACCTTCTTCTCAACCGCTTCAAGCACGCCTGAGGAATGAAGGTCGCCCCTGCCTTGCAAACGGTACCTTCCGTCCAAATTCAACCGCTTCTCGACGTCTTCCAGCGGGCCTTCGTCGAGCAGTTGGCCTCGGTGCATCAGGGCAATTCGGTCGATGAGCCCTTCAAGTTGCGTGACCATGTGGGAGGAAATCACCACGCTCACGCCTTTTTCGGCAAGGCGGCGAACGAGGTTAGCGAATGCTTCGGATGCAACGGGGTCCAAACCGTTGAACGGTTCGTCGAGCAACAACACGCGGGGCGAGCCCAGCAGCGCCGCAGCGATGGACAACCGCTGGCGCATGCCCTGGCTTAGGTTGTCAAGCGGTTCATCGGCACGACCGCTCAACCCCACCAGAGCGAGAAGTTGGTCCAAGCGTTGCGTCCCTTGTCCTCGCATGGTGTTGAGTTGCCGCAGGGCCTCAAGAACCGTCAACCGACCCTGCCACCTTACCTGTTCGGGCATGTGCCCCGCCCAGGTTCGCAAGTCCTCCACCTGCACCGTTTCGTTCGTTTGGAGATGTCCGGTCACGTTCCCGCTCTGAAGGGGAAGGATGCCCGACATCATGCGCAGGAGCGTGGTTTTCCCGGCGCCGTTGGGCCCGATCAAGCCAAGCACACATCCGGGGTAAAGGGACAACGTGATGTCGTGCACGCCCGCCCCAGGTCGGGTGGCCCATGGCTTCCAGAGCTTTGGAGCCGGCAGTCGGTGACGGTGCTCAATCTCGGAGAAGACGAGCAGCGGGTCCGCCATGAACGAACGCATGCAAACCCCTCGCATCAACCTTGGCGAGAGGCGAACCTCTATCACGAACAGATGGTGGGTCTCCGGCGAACACCATGCTATGGGAAGGGGCGATTCAAGCCTTGGCTCCGGTTTTTGGGGCCGTTGCGACGCTCCACCTCCTGCATCGTCGAACGGCTGAGGGTTCCGAGGCCGAATGGTACGCTCCTTTTGGAAAAGACGGGCTTCGCATGTTGGTGCTGGTCCCACCGATGTTGTGGCTGGTGCCGGGGGGATTGCTCCTCGCTTTCCCTGCGATGTTGGCTCTGTCCGTCGCCAGTCCCGCTGCACGAGCGGCTTGGAGCGAACACCGAAAAGCGCGGGCCATCGCCGTCGGGATGGCGTTGTTGTGCTTGGGAGCAGGCGCCCTGCTTCCCGTGAGCGAACCCGTGTCACCAACCGAGTGGGGTCAGCCGTTGTTCACGGAAAACCCGCACGCTCCCCTCTATCCCGCAAGCCACCAATACACCTGGCTGACCTCGGATGTGGTCGTTCTGCAATCCCTTACCTTGCGCCTGCCCCATCAGCAAGGGGTCCTCGCTGCCGAGCCTTCGTCGCTCTTCCTGGCCTCCATCTTCAACATGGAAGCCGCTCGAATGCACCAAGCGGTAGCCCTCATCGATGACGAATTGCCCTTTCAAATCGAGCCGAGCGATGTCTTTCTCGAAGCGATTCCTGCGCCTTCCACCCTTGACGTACGGCTTTCCAGCACGGAGGTTCAACCGGTGGAATTTCGCCGGTACGACATCAAAACCACGGCCATTGGTTTGGACCCGAGCGGGACCAAGGTGGGCGAAGTCGTGAGCACCAGCGTGGCAGCGTGGGGCGGTCAATTGGACATGCTCATCGTGGTCCGACCGGTGGGCCACCCAACGCTGGAAGACGACGCCTCAGGCGAAGCCTGGGTTCGTTCTTGGTTGCTCGCAATGGGCTGAACGTTGGCGTCAGTAGCGGACGTTCTTTCGGGTCAGCGTGCGCCAAATCCGCTGCAGCGGGTCGTAATACCTGTCAACCACCCGTTCTTTGAGTTGAATGATGGCGTCGTCGGTGATTTGGATGCCGGCGGGGCACACTTCGGTGCAGCAGCGGGTGATGTTGCAGTATTCAACGCCAAATTCCTTCTTGATTTCCGGTACACGGTCTTCCACGTCGAGCGGGTGCATTTCGTACTGGGCAAGTCGAACCAAATTTCGCGGGCCGGCGAAGTCGTCAAACAGTTCGTGGTCGCGCAACACGTGGCAGGTGTTGACGCAGAGGAAACATTCGATGCACTCACGGAAATGTTGGACACGGTCGGCTTCCATTTGGTTGAACTCCCAGTCCTTGTGTTCGGGGCCGTTGATGGGTTTGATGCGCTGGGCAACCTCGTAGTTCCAACTTACGTCGGTCACGAGGTCCTTCACGTGAGGGAAGGTTTTCATCGGCCGAATTTCGATGGGTTGGCCTGCTGGTGTCTCCGCAACGACATCGCTCATCCGGGTCATGCACATCAAGCGAGGTCGGCCGTTGATCTCAGCGGAACACGAGCCGCATTTGCCTGCCTTGCAGTTCCAACGAACCGCCATGTCGGGCTCTTGCTCGTGTTGAATGCGGTGAACGCAATCCAACACCACCATGCCCTCATCGAGTTCCAATTCATAGGCCTCGAGTTTTGCGTCGTCGCCTTCGCCTCGCAGGATGTTGAACGATTGTTTGGTTCCTTTGAGGGACATCAGTTTTCACCTCCGGCTTCGGCAGCGCGCTCTGCAATCATCGCCTTCACTTCCTTGAGGGCGTCTTGCAGGTCGTCTCGAATTTCTTCGACCGGTTCTTGTCGGATTTTCATCTCCCCGTTTTCCATCCAGATGATGTTCAAGGTCTTGCCCCAATATTCGTCTTCAGGGGTTGGGAAATCGTCCCGTGTGTGGCCACCACGACTCTCTTCCCGAGTGATGGCGGCAAGCGTAGCAGCGTGCGAGACGTCGGCCATGTTGATCAGGTCAAGGGCTTGGTGCCAGCCCGAATTGTATTTTCGGGAAGTCCCTGAAGAACACGCCATGGCGCGCTGCTTGAATTTCTTGATGTCCTCAAGCGCCTCTTCAAGTTCGGCTTTGGTCCGAATGATGCCGACCTTCGCTTGCATCATGTCCCGCATTTCATCGTAAATTCGACCGGGGTTTTCGCCACCGTCGCGCTGGAGCGGTGCGAGCATGTCGTCGATGGCGGCGTTGACCTGAGCGTCGTCGATGCTCGGTTGAGCCAAATCGTTCGCTCGCAACGCTGCAAATTCACCGGCGCGTTTGCCGAACACGATCAGGTCGGAGAGGGAGTTTCCACCCAGCCGGTTGGCGCCGTGCAGGCCGGAGGCGACTTCACCGCAAGCGAAGAGACCGGGGACGCTCGTCTCTTGTGATTCAGCGTCAACTCGGACGCCTCCCATGACGTAGTGCGCCGTGGGACCAACTTCCATCGGCTCCTTGCTAATGTCCACCCCTGCGAGCTCCTTGAACTGATGATGCATGGACGGGAGTTTCTTCAAAATCGCTTCCTCCCCTCGGTGCGAAATATCGAGGAACGCACCGCCGTGGGGGGAACCTCGTCCTGCCTTGACTTCGGCGTTGATGGCTTTAGCAACCACGTCACGGGTGAGCAATTCAGGCGGTCGCCGAACGGTTGCGAGTTTACCGCTCACGACTTCTTCGACCCACTGGTCGGCTTCTTCGATGGTGTCGGCGTGGTCGCCGGCAAACATCTCAGGGACGTAATCGAACATGAACCGGCTGCCTTCGCTGTTGGTCAGGCGTCCTCCTTCTCCGCGCACGCCCTCCGTCACAAGAATGCCACGAACGGAAGGTGGCCACACCATCCCGGTGGGGTGGAATTGAACGAACTCCATGTCTCGCAACTCAGCTCCTGCCCACAACGCCAAGGCGTGCCCGTCGCCGGTGTATTCCCACGAACCCGAGCAAACCGACCAGCAGCGAGTGATGCCACCGGTCGCAAGGACGACGGATTTTGCTGAAAAGGCGTGGAATTCACCGTCAACGCGGGTGTAGGCGACGCATCCGGTGACCCTATCGCCCTCTTTGAGGAGCGTTCGCACCGTGTATTCCATGAAGATGTCAATGCCTTCATGGATGCCCCGTTCCTGAAGGGTGCGGATGATTTCGAGGCCGGTGGCGTCGCCAACGTGGGCCAGGCGGGGGAAGGTGTGTCCACCGAAGTTTCGCTGGTTGATGAGGTTCTTTGGGGTGCGGTCAAACACGGCCCCCCATTGTTCGAGTTCACGCACACGGTCGGGTGCTTCTTTGGCGTGGAACTCGGCCATCCGCCAGTTGGCGAGCCACTTGCTGCCTTTCATCGTGTCGTGGAAATGAACCTTCCAGCCGTCCCTCGGGTCGGCGTTTTGCAACGCTGCTGCGCAACCCCCCTCGGCCATGACCGTGTGGGCTTTGCCCAGCAAGGACTTCGTGATAATGGCGGTTTTCGCCCCGCTACGAGCGGCTTCAATGGCCGCTCGGAGGCCCGCACCCCCGGCACCGATAACGATGACATCGTACTCGTGTTTTGTGACGTTCTCTCCCATCATCTCACCTCAAATCACAAAGAGCACCGCATCGCTCAGACGTCCTTCTGCGACGGCCAAAACCCAAAGGTCGCCCAAAAACACGAAGGCCAACGAGGTCCAGAACCAAAACCCATGGGACCGGTTGAGCACGCTGATCTTCCCGAAGAGTTTCCCACGGACCCGGCTGATGCCGGTGGTCCACCGGTCGAGCATCCCGCCGGCCAGGTGACGCAGGGCGTGGCAGGAGGTGACGTACATCGTCAGAAGGAAGGCTTCGAAGGCCATGACAAAGGTGCCGATGGAGACGCCGTAGCCGTGATGGGCGGATGAATCAAAGTGCATGGTGTGGGTCACGTCCCACCACTTGATGACCAAGATAACCATGGCGGCGTACAAGAAGTAACGGTGAAGGTTGTTGAAGATGAAGAGGCGCTTCTCCCCTTTGTAGCCGATGGTTTTGTTGATGTCAGGTTCGTCCACCCAACAGGCGGTGGGGCTGGCGAAGAAGGTGCGGTAGTACACGCGACGCATGTAGTAGCAGGTGCCTCGGAAACCGAAGGGTATCCACAGCACCAAAATGGCGGCGTTGACCCATTCGGGGTGGTTCCATTCGTTGAGGCCAAAGAGGTTCCACTCGAGGACGTTCGGTGAGAAAATGGGGGACATGACGGTGCTTCCGTGAAGCGTGTAGGAGATGTCGGCGTCGTAGAGGAAAAGCCGCCAAAAGGTGTAGAGCAAGGCCGCGGTCAGGGCCAAGCCCATGGCCAGGGGTTGGCTCCACCAATTGTCGATGCGGTTCGTCCGTCCCAGTCCGTTGATGACAGGGAGTTTGATGCCTTCGCCCATGCTTTTCACCCACGTGCCCTAAGGGACAAACGCTCCGAAGAGCGCGGGGTCTTTGAGGTTCACCGTTGAGCCGTGTGCCGAAAATGAAAGGTTTTCAAGCCAATTCAGACCAATTCACTTCAGCCTCGACCGTGTCGATTTCGTCGACGTCCATTTGGGCGAGTTGCAACTTGCCCGACAACTCGTCGTTGACGGCATGCCAGTAGGAGTAGGCTTCAAGCACCCAAATGCCTGATTCCCGGGTCCCGTTTCCGGAGCCTTTGACCCCGCCAAAGGGAAGGTGGGCTTCGGCTCCGGTGGTGGAGTTGTTGATGCCCGTCATGCCGGCCTTGATGCCGGTTTTGTAGCGGTAGGCTTCAAGCCGGTCGTTGGTGTAAATGGCGGAGGACAACCCGTACGGGCTGGCGTTCGCCAGGTGGAGGGCGTGGTCGAAATCGTCGGCCTTGACCACGGTGACGACGGGCCCAAAGATTTCTTCTTGGAAGCACGCCATGTCCTCGGTCACGTCGGTGAACACGTGGGGCCACATGAAGACGCCTTCACTCGCATCGCCGACAAAGTTTGTCGGAGCGTTCTCGGACGTGATGCGTCCGTTGCCCCACAGATGGGTGGCGCCGCTGGCTTTGGCCATGGCCAGGCCTGTTTCGAAGTCCTTGGCGTATTTCTCGGAGAGCATGGGGCCGTAGAGGACGTCTTGATGCACCAGTGAATTTCCGATTCGTGTCGCCTTGACCTTTTCCATGAACTTCTCCATGAAGGCGTCGTAGATGTCCTGATGAACGATGAGGTTGCCCAGGCTTGTGCACCGTTGGCCAGCGGTACCAAAAGCGCCCCAGTAGGCGCCTGCTACGGCGTTGTCGAGGTCCGCCGAGGGCATGACGACAAGGGGGTTCTTTCCACCCAGTTCAAGGGAGCAGGAAACGAGGTTGCGCCCGCAAACTTCGCCGATCATTTTGCCGACTTCGGTCGAGCCCGTGAACGAGATTTTGTTCACCAAACCTTCGTCGACCGCATCGACGAGGTGCTGGCCTGCGCCGCTGCCTTTCCCGTGGACGAGGTTGATGACCCCGTCGGGCAGGCCAGCTTGGTGCATGATTCGGGCGAGGGCGAAGGACAGCAGCGGGGCGTCTTGCGGGCTTTTCCAAACGCAGGTGTTGCCGCACATGATGGCGGGGATCATCTTCCAAAACGGCACGGCTGAAGGGAAGTTGCAGGCGTTGATGATGCCACAAACACCGAGCGGGCGCCGGTAAGTGAACAATTCCTTGTCGGGGAGTTCTGAGTTGACCGTTTGGCCGTAGAGCCTCCGTCCTTCGGATTGGAAAAACAAGCAGGTGTCGATGGCTTCTTGGATTTCGCCGCCGGATTCCTTCAACGTTTTCCCGATCTCCCGGGTTTCAAGGGCCACCAGGGCTTCCTTGTGTTCCATCAGCAGCCGCCCCATGTTTCCGATGATTTGGCCCCGTGTTGGTGCAGGCGTGGCTGCCCAAGCGGGGAAGGCAGCGTGGGCGGCGTCCAGAGCGGCGTGAACGTCTTCTCGGGTCGAGAGGGGGAACTCTCCCAAGCAATCGGCCAACAGGGCGGGGTTGGTGGACGTGAAGGTACCTCCGTCGCTGGCCGAGGTTAAGCGCCCGTTGATGATGTTGTAACCGCGTACGGAGGGTTTCCCGTTGGGGTTGTTGTTGTCGATGAATTCAAGGCCGGTTTCGAGAAGGTGAACCATAAACTTTGGACTTCCATTCGTCTCTTCAATGTGATGGCGAAGAAGAATGAACCATTCCACCCCCCACCTCTTTGAACCGTTCTCATCGGGTTTAAAGGGGGGTGCGTTGAGATTCTTCTGCGACCGGTCAAGGAACGGCTCAAGTTTAGTTATATACCGTCAAGCGCACATTTCAGGGAGAGGGGAGAAGACCATGGCCACGAAAGACGAAACCATTGAACTGCGCGTTTCCAAAGCCATCCCCTCCGACGTCGGGTTCGGACGTGCTCGTATTTCATCCGAGATGGGGCTGGACCTCAAACCCGGTGATTTCGTCGAAATCAGCGGTGAAGAACGCTCAACGGCGGCCATCTACTGGCGAAGTCGCCCTGAAGATGCAAAAATGGACATCATCCGAGTTGACGGGATCATTCGCAAAAACGCTGGCGTCAGCCTTGGCGACCGGGTCACCGTTCGAAAGGTCGAGGCCAAGCCCTGCACCAAACTCACCATTTCTCCCGTCATGGCCAGCAAACAGAAGGTCAAGTTTGGGCCAGGAATAGAAGGGTTTGCGAAGCGAGGTCTTGCGAAGCGACCCGTCATGGCTGGCGACCGCATCTTCATTCCCGGCATGACGCTGTTCACCGAAGCCTTACCCTTCGCCGTGATGGCCACCGTCCCCAAGGGCATTGTCGTGGTCAACACCGACACCGAGATTGTCATCAAGGACGAAGCGGTTGCCGAAGAAGACATGAGCCAATCCGAGGGCATCACCTACGAAGATGTCGGCGGCATTGGGCAACAACTCCAGAAGGTTCGGGAGATGATTGAACTCCCCCTCAAGCATCCTGAACTGTTCAGGCGCCTGGGCATCGACCCGCCGAAGGGGGTTCTCCTCCACGGTCCTCCGGGGACCGGTAAAACGATGATCGCCAAGGCGGTCGCCACCGAGGTCAACGCTCACTTCAAAAGCATCAACGGCCCTGAAATTATCTCGAAGTATTACGGCGAGTCGGAAAAACAACTCCGTGAAATCTTTGACGAAGCCGCTGACAACGCCCCCGGCATCGTCTTCATCGATGAAATTGATTCCATCTGTCCGAAGCGGGAGGAGGTCACCGGGGAAGTTGAACGCCGTGTCGTGGCCCAAATGTTGACCTTGATGGACGGCATGCAAGGCCGGGACAACGTCGTGGTCATCGGCGCCACCAACCGGAGGGATGCGCTTGACCCCGCCCTTCGTCGTCCGGGCCGATTTGACCGTGAGATTGAGATCGGTGTGCCGGACCGTGAAGGTCGGCACGAAATCATGGATGTCCACACCCGGCAGATGCCCATCGCTGATGATTTCGACGTCAGCTGGGTCCTTGACAACACCTACGGCTTCGTCGGTGCAGACTTGGCCGCCCTCGTCCGAGAAGCAGCCATGCGTGCTTTGCGACGCTACCTTCCTGAAATTGACCTCGATGAGGAGACGCTGCCCCCCGAAGTCCTTGAGAAGATGGAAGTGTGCATGGACGACTTCAAAGAGGCCATTCGCGACATTGAACCTTCGGCCTTGCGTGAAATTTACGTTGAGGTTCCCGAAGTCTCCTGGGAGGAAGTCGGTGGCTTGCTCGAGGTGAAAGACCGACTCAAGGAATCGGTTGAATGGCCGCTCACCAAACCCGAATTGTTTGAGCACTTTGGCATCAAGCCCCCCCGGGGCATCGTCCTGTTCGGGGCACCCGGGACCGGTAAGACCTTGCTTGCCAAGGCCATCGCCAACGAAGCCCAAGCCAACTTCATCAGCATCAAAGGTCCTGAATTGATTTCAAAATGGGTCGGCGAGTCGGAGCGGGCCATTCGTGAAATTTTCAAGAAAGCGAAGCAATCGGCGCCCTCCATCATCTTCCTTGATGAGTTCGAGTCGATCGCCTCGATGCGAAGCGGAGGCAGTTCGTCCGAAGGTTCGGATGTCGCCAACCGCGTCGTCAACCAGCTGTTGGCCAGCATGGACGGTGTTGAATCCCTCGACGGCGTCATCATCGTCGCGGCCACCAACCGCCCGGAAATGATTGACCCTGCCCTCTTGCGCAGCGGCCGATTTGAGCGTGTTTTGCACGTGCCTCCACCCGACGCAGGTGCTCGGGAAGCCATCTTCGCCATCCATTCCGAGGGCATGCCTCTCGGCAAGTTCTCCTTCAAGGACCTGCTCAACGGCATGGACGGGTTCACCGGCGCGGACATCGAAGCCGTTTGTCGAGAGGCGGCCTTGATATGCATGCGGGCTGGCAAAAAGAAGGTCACAAAGAGCCACTTTGAGGAGGCCATCTCTCGGGTCCGGCCAACCGTCACCCCTGACATGCTCGAGTACTACCAGAAGATGGAAACCCGTCTCACCTCCGGTTTGACCAACATCAAGCGGAATCGCGACTTTAGCCGCGGCATGGAAACCATGTGATGGCGGTGCCCGCACCGACGCATTGATGGGATTCCCTGCCTGACGGGTTCTCAAGGAGGGGGACGATGGCCGTTTTTGGACGAGAGATGTTGGGTCGTCAGGTGCTTGACCGCACGGGTGCGGTTCTGGGCACGTTGCGAGACCTTCAATTTGACCTCAACACCGGCGCCATCAGCGAACTGGTCGTCGAAGTTGAGGCCGGTGTGAACGCCGCTTCGCTTCCGTTTGACCACCACGAAAACACCGTTCACGTTCCCGCTTCCTCCGTGGCTCGAGTCGCTTCAAGCATCCACCTCAACCGTTGAACTGCGCTTTGGTTTTGATGAGCATTTTTTCCACCGTTCTGGACAACCTTCTAAAGTCAGCGGATGGCGTGGATAACCGGGAAACCGCTCCTCAGTGATTCCAATGTTTGGCCTTCCAGCAACGTTCAATGTTCGGCGCCTTGCGCTGCAAGCATCGTTCTGGGCGGTGATGCTCGTCTTGCTGATGACGATTCTTCTCAATTTCATCAACATCAGCGCCACCAATCAATTGTCGGCTTACGACGATGATTGGAACGACATGTCAGCTTTCCGAGAAGACATCAGAGCCATGGGCATTGAAACCCGCTCGCTGGTCAGCAGCCCGCTCCTTTTGGCCGACATTGAGGACCCGAGAAACACAACCTATGTTCTCGCAGGGGTTGAGCGGGACACCTTGACGCTGCCCCAATTTGACGAGGATGGCTTCATCACCGTCGCCTCCGGCGACGGCTACTCACCTTCAGAAATCGACGCCATCGTCGAATTTGTTGAGGCCGGTGGCACCGCCATGGTCTTCGAAGATTACGGCTACGCAAACACGATCGCCGAGGCCTTTGGTATCCGCTACTCCGGCGAACAAGTCTTTGACACCACCTACGTTGCCGAACTGGATTACAACTACATCTGGATGTGCGTCCAAAACAACCCTTGCGGCATGAACGGCACGCAACTTGACCCCGCAACCCTCTCCCAACACGAGCGTTGGGCCGAAGTGGGCAGCCCTGGGGAGCACCCCTGCTCCAAACTTGACGGTCAACCCTTCGCCAACGAAGCCGAGGCCGGTCTTTGCGCTCAGCACCTCACGCCCAGCGGTGAAGTGGCGTACAACGGGACATACCAGATGCTGCTCAACAACATCACCGGCCTCGAGGTGATTCCTGGGGTCCGCGGGCCGCTTTCGGAAGTAGCGGTGCGAGCCATCACCAGCAACGAAGCCACCGTTGACGTCAACGGCGACGGAGAGATTTGGGTGGGCAACGAAATCACCCCCGAAACCCCCGACCGATGGGGTCAGTTCAACCTCAGCATCGAGGTGTGTGCACGGGCGAGTTGCAACCCCTCCGACGGGGGACGCATCGTCTTTGTTGCCGACGGCTCTGCCCTCATCAACGCCATCTACGACCACGAGGGCTTCAACGCTGGAAAATACGGCAAGACCGACACGCTCATGCCCAAAAACGACAACCGAAAGTGGGCGTTGGATTACATCGCTGAGGCTTTGATGAGCGAACGGGTGGACGAAGCGGGTCAACCCGCCGAGAATGCCATGGTGGTCTTTGACGAATCCCGTCACCCGCAGAGCGCCTTGGCGGCCGACTCCTACAACACCGTCTACTTCCTGCTGGTGTACTTCACCGGTGAAGGCCTCGCCATGCTGCTGTTGTTCCTCATCTTGTTCATCACCTTTGAAGCCGTTCTCATCAAAAAGCGGGACCCGGAACCGTGGCGTCACGTGTTTAGCATCATTTACTACGGCTTCGGAGATGCAAACCGCTACGCCTACTATTCGAAGGTTGAAAAAATCCGACAGGTCTTCCTCTCAAAGGTTCGCAATCAAAACGGCCTGAATCGGGAAGAATTCCAAGCGATGCAGGCCAACGAACTCGTGTCGATGATCAACGACCCCGTGCTCGCCAAGTTTGCGGTTGAATCCAGCAACCGCTACACGCTCGAACAAACCGTGGCGTTGGTCAAACGCATCAAGGCGTGGGGACGTCAGTGAGGTGAAGAAGATGTGGACCCGAAAAGCAGCCTTCACCTTTACCGGCGGCATTGCGCTCGTGCTCATCGGCATGATGATTTCGAACCAACAGATGATGATCTTGGGGCTCACCCTCGTCGCTTTCATCGTCGTGAACTCTTGGATTTCCGGCCACGGGGACGTCGAAGTCCAGCGCACCCTCTCGGCGGACAACTTGTACAAAGGGGACGATTTGTACGTCGAACTGCTGGTCACCAACCGCAGCAACCGGAAAACGCAGATGCTGGACATTTACGACAACATTCCGCACGAAATGAAACTCCGCAGCGGCTTGAACCAGATGCAACTCAACCTTCGACCCGGAGAGAGCGCTCGGATTCGGTATGTTCTGCGGTGTCCGTTGCGTGGCCACTACTCCATCGGTCCCGTCTCTCTGCGGGCTCGCAACACGTTCAACTTGGGCGTGGAAGAAATGTACGTCGACCACCACAGCGACATCGTCATCTTCCCCCAAATCAAAGACATTGAGGAGGCCTTCCTGCGCAGCCGAACCCCCAAAATGTACACCGGGGCCACCACGCTTCGGACGCCTGGACAGGGTTCGGAATTTTACTCGCTTCGGGAGTACGTGCCCGGGGACCCGTTCAAGAACATCAACTGGAAGGCCTTCGCCCGCACGGGGGAATTGATGGTGAACGAGAAGTGTCGAGATGCTGTCACCGACCTTTATCTGCTTCTTGACAGCCGGGACCTTGCCCGAATCGGCACCGTCCTCAAGAATCCCCTCGAGATGGGAACGGTGTCTGCGGCGAGCCTTGCTGCGTTTTTCTTGAAACGTCGGGATTCGGTGGCGTTGGCGATTTACGACGAGAAATTGGCCTACCTTCCTCCCGATACCGGCGACAAGCAGTATTTCAAAATCCTGAGCGCCTTGGCCGGGGTGACGCCCAAAGGCTCCATGCCCCTCCAAGCCGTGACGAACTCCTTGAGCGGGAGGTTCAGCCGCGGCAGCCCGGTGTTCATCATCTCTTCCTGCGAAGGGGACGGAACCGTCCCTGCCGCTGTTCGGGACCTGGTTGGGCGCGGTCACGAAGTGACCGTTCTCTCTCCCTCAAGCGTTGACTTTGAACGCCTTGTCAGCCGCATCCCACGCATGTCGTACGAGGTGCTGAAGTTGGAGCGGCAAAACCGCCTAACCACCCTCGCCGGTTCGGGGGCGCAGGTCATCGACTGGATGCCGGACATGGATTTGTCCCAGGCCTTGATGCAGGTGCGGGGGTATTGAGATGGCGGGCGAAGTGGGTCTCCAGTCTGACGTTTACCTCGAAGGGGCTGCCAAACCTCGGACGCTGCACCTGAAAAACCTCCGGAAGCAGTGGCAGATTCTTTCCTTGCAAATTCTGGCAACCGTTGCCTTGGTGGCGATGTACCTTGAGGTGGTTTCGACGTACGTCGTTGGCTCCATCGACCACACCATGCTCTTCGACACCATTGAACTCCTCATCGCTGACCAATTGCCGCTCGGTGACTGGTTGACCGGAGAGGGGCGGGACGGCATGGGCCGCTTCTTCGTCCCGCTTGTGCTCGGATTGGGCCTTGGCGGCGCTATGGCCTTCATCGCTTTCCAAACTCCAAAAACACAGCAACGCATCAAACTCGGCTTCATCGTCGGGCTGATCGTTCTCCTTGTGGGTCGTTTGATGTTTTCTTGGTTGGCTGGAATGCTGTTCTCCTTTGACCTTCGGCTGCCCACCGACACAGAACTGGAAACCCTCCAGTGGCCGCTTTTGATGATCATGTCCTTGCTCATTCTGTTTGTTTACCTCCTCCCGGTCATCATGGGGACGCGCGGTATCTGGGGGCTTTCACGCCGCTCCATTGCATGGGCCATCGGTTTCACGTTGCTCTTTTTGGGCGTCCATGCCATCCTCACGTTCCCGCTCATCAAGAGCCAGTTGGGGGCGTACGGAGGAACCTTGGCTGTCCTGGAGAGTCAAACGTCAAACCCCACCATCGGCTTGTTTGGACTAAAACTGGTGACGCAGGAACAATTCAACCTCATCCTCATCGCCGTGCTCATCATGGTCTTCCAAGAGGCGAGTTACGGTGTGATTCGCAACCTCGAGTACGCCTTCCGCCTGCCAGAATCCTGCAAGCGTGACCCGGAATACGTTCGCCAGATGGACAACGTGTTGAACACCCATCTCCGTCACACCTTCCTCTTCCTCGGGTTGACCGGGCTGGCGACGATGGTGGCCCTTGGCTTCCACAAGGTGCTGCTCACCGTCGTTTCCGACACCACCGGAAGCCAATGGGCCGGTCAAGTTTCGGAATCCATTGAGCTGACGTTGACCTACGGTTTGGTCATCTCCGCGTTGTTGTTCCTCAGCATGATGGCTGTGCTGCGGTTCTTCATCCCGTGGCAGAGGGTGATTGGGTTCGTTCAGTCAAGAACCAACCGGCTCCCATCCGAGTCATCCAGCAAGGACTTTTCACAACTTTGAGGCGTGAAAGCGTTGCACCCCACGCCCCGTCAATTCTGCCGCAGCCAGCAAAGCGAGCGGGTAGAGCACATAGGCGGTGAGCGGGCCTCCAAGCGGATGGTCAATCCAGGCATTCACCTCGCCGGCAAAGGCTGCAAAGAGGGCGACGGCCACCACGAACGCCACCCGTTCAATCCAAAGCGGGAACGTGCGCCCAGCACGCTCATCACGGCCAAGCAGCGTCGTGGTAGCGGACACATGGATCACGCTCAAAAGTCAAGGTTCGAGAGTTTGGATTCCAAATCTGCAAGGGCCGAATCAGCGGGTGCAGCAGCGGGAACAGGCGTTGCCGTTGCCCGGTGATGGCGTTCCGCATCGAGGCGAGCCAATTCAGCTTCAAGCACCGCTCGTTCATCTTCAAGAGAGGCCTCAAAGGCGATGTTTTGTGGCGTGGGCGTCGAGGTTTCGACCGTCGTGTCCTCCTCCTCTTGGGGAGGGGGCAACTCGCTCCATCCTTCTTCGTCCACCTCGGACGTTGCTTCCTGTTCAAGCGAAGTGACGATTTCGGCGTGAAGCAGGCTCGGTTCCAAATCCTCCTTCATCTCCTCGCTGACGGGAAGCCGTTGTTCGGTTGGGAGGTTTTCTCGCTCAAAGGGCAAGTACCCGTCGCGTTGGAACTCCCACATCATGCCCCGTGGCCGTCCATCCGTCAAACCCGATGCATCGAGCTGGGTGATGAGTTCTTCCAAGACTCGAGCGGTTTCTTCCAAACCAATCGCCTCGCCGGCGTCCCGTTGGTCCGCCTCGAGGTAAATGTCATCCAAAGCCACCTGAATCAGCCGACGCGTGCCTTGGGCCAAACTTGGAAGCGCTTCGGGGCGTTTGCAGTTCGCAAGGAGCGCATGGACTTCATCGGAAGGGGCTCCAAGCCGCTCAACCTGTTCCAGCACGTTGCGAATCCGACGCAGCATCGTGATGGAGCGGTCGAAATCTTCCAAAAGATGCTCGAGGTCGAGGACGAGGTGGTTGACCGTTTCGCCCAATTGGTGCTCAAGGCGTTGCTGGACCGACCAACGCGCCAATCCTCGCACCGCACCCGCCGTTTGTGGAACCTGACGCTCCAACAGGGTCATCACTTCCGAGGAGAGCAAATGTCGCGGTGTGGCGGCAACGTGGTCGACCGTGGATTGAATCACTTGAAGCGACCGTTCAACGGCACGGTCAAGCAACGTAACGGAGTACCCCAAACTTCGGGCGTGTTCCAACCGTTCGAGTACGGGACCGAGCCCTTGGAAGGTCGTGTTGTCGTCGAGCAAGGCTTGCGCCAACGGTTCTTCAGCCAGTCTCGCCCGGAGGCGTTCGGCTTCCTGGATGTCGGCCAAGGCTTCTTCGTGGGCTTCTGCGAGGGCTGAAGCCTTGTCCACAAGCACGGCGAGTTCCGCCTCGCTGTGGCCTCGACGAGCCCCCAAATCGCCCAATTCGCGGAGAAGAACTCGCCGCTCATCCATCAATTCCCGAAGTTCGGCTTGCAAATTGGCTCGCCTTGCCTCGTCTTCTGAACGACGAAGCCGGTCTTCATCGATGCGCTGTCGGGCCTGCTTTTCTTCAGTTCTCACGGCGTCAAGTTCGACGTTGCTGAGGTGGACTTGTTCTTGCAAGGCCTGGAGGTCGGCTTGAGTCCTTGCATGGCGCTCGCGAACGGTGTTCACCTGCTCCGAGAGCACCCGCAAGCGCCGCTCTTCATCGTCGCTTTGTTGGCGTATGGTCGCCAACCGTTCTGAGCCCTCGCCGAGGTTGGCCTGCAGTTCGGCCTCCTTCAGGGAAAGGGTCTCAATCATGGCGTGCAAAGCATCGCTGCTCGCTGCATCTCCAACGGCTTTGGCGAGCTCGGCGGCACGCTCGCTGACTTGATGTTCGAGTTCGTTCACACGGCGCATCAAGCGTTCGGAGCGGGCTTCGGCTTCTTCGGCCTGGCTGCGGGCTTGGGCAAGGTCAACCTGATAGGTGTTCAGTTTCGCATGGGCCTCCTCAAGCGCCACGCTGTTTTCCTGGCGGTTTTCCGTCGCCTCTCGTGCGATGATTTGTGCCGCCTCCCGTTTCTTTTCGGTCGCCTTGACCTGGGTTTCGAGCACGGCTTTGACCTTGTTCAACTCATCAATCGTCTGTTCGGCTTTCTCAAGCCGGCGGCGCAAGCCAGCATCAACCGCAGAAACGGCTTGTTCTGCAAGCACCGGCAACGGTTCGGCGATATCAGCCCCGTCGGATTTGAACATCATTTTCGTTCTCGCTTCCTTCAGCGTTTCCAATCCTGCTTCAAAGCCAAGCAGATCGTCAAGCAAGGCCTTGAGGGATGCTTGTCGAGCCTCAGAGCGGGTACGGACCGTGGAAAGCAAGTCGGTGAACGTCTTCAGGGCGAACCCTTCAACGGTTCCGGAGTTGGAAGAGACGATCGTGCCGGAAGGCAACCGAATGAGTTTCACCTTGCGCTTTGATTCGGTCAGCCCCATCACCGCCTCTTCGATGCTGCCTGCTTCCGGAGCCCAAAGAGCGACGGGAACGCCTCGCTGGAGGATCAGGGAGACCGCCTTGCTTGAGGACCCGGATTGAATGTGACCCGTGACTTCCTCAGCCAAACCTGCTTTGATCATGGAGATGACGGCATCGGGGCCTCCTCGACCGTCACGCAGGGTGAAACCTTCGGGGAGTTTGCTACCGTGTGCGCCTGCCGCAACCAATTCGCCCTCCAAAGCGATGGAGGCGGAGGACAACAAGCGTGCGTGGTTGGCGTCCTTTTCGGTCCATACGGCGATGGAAATTTCGCCGCTTTGGGCAAGCAACAGCGCGCCGTCAGCGCTGTGAAGCGTCCAATGGCCTGCGCCTTTCATGCCGAGTTCAGCCGTCAGGCGGTCCGGACGCATCCTGGAGAGCAATTCATGCAACTCACTGGCCAAGTGTTCTGCCTCTCCAAGGCCTGGTAGGTCGCCAGCGTGGTCGATGAGCATGCCCGCATCGATGGCCATGGCGCCTCGAACCGTGGCGTGGGCTGCGAGTTCTCGGATGACGGTTGACAGGTCTCGAGCAAGCAGGCGCTCGACCGTGTTGGCTGCGGCTTTCAAGCCTTGACGGTCGGCTTGATGCTCAAACGCTTCCGGAAGGATTTCTGCCACGCTTCCAAGGCCTCCAAGCGAATAAGACGTCGCCAAATGACGCACCTTTTGTTCGGCTTCAAGGGCTTCAAGCGCTGCTTTGGCCTCCTGGCCTCCCAAGAGGACACCCTTGTCGCTGTCTTCAACGACCCAACCGACCATGCGTCCGCCGCGTATCAAGCGGTGGCCCACGGGTTTTTTTCTTCGACCGATGTAGGATGAGATGGCGCCGTGGGCAAACGGCTGCAGTTCACCTTCTGTGAACGTGATGGGTTCGTTAACGGGCTTTCCTTGGGGGAGTTCAAACATGTTCGTTCACCTAAAATTCAGGGGTCGTGGCGAGTTGTTTTCGCATGTGGTCGATGGTGTGTCGCCATCTGGCGACGTGGCTGGATGTTCCTTGCAGCATCAAAATACGGTAGGGGGTGAGGACATCGATCAGGGTTGTTGCATCGCCTTCCAACCAAAGTTCGTGGAGTTCTCCGAACCCCGTGTGTTGGGTGGCGGCCAAGGCGAGGACGGTCAGGTCCACCGCACGCTCCGTATCGGGGAGAATGCCTTGTTTGGCGACGCTCGAGAGCATGCGTCCCCTGTCGTCAAAGACCAGGGCTTGTTCAAGGCCTTCGTGCCGCAAGAATTCCGCCAGAAGTCGTTGCAGCATGGTCGCTCAAACCGTTGGACACCGCTGTTGCCTTCAAGAAGTTTTGCGCCCAGAGACCCCGAGGGGCCGTTTTGTTGACCTTTCGGGATTTTCCAACTGGAAATCGGGTTTTGGTGGCTCCTATGCAGGGGCGCAGTGATGCAATTCTCAGCGTCGTTTGGCGGCACATTCGCCGGTCAAAGCGTTTTCTCGCTGACGGATGAAGGCGGAATAATTCAATTGAAAAATTAAATATTCAATTGGAAATTAAAAAAAGAACGATGATTGAACTTCCCTCGTTGAGCCGCTCATTTGAAACGAGGCGCCTTGTGAGCAGGCATCATGCAGAACGAAAGGGGGCTCCCGTTTAGCGTCCCTCGCTGCGACTCGTGCGATAAACCGGCCGTGGTGGAGCAGGCCTATTCAGGGCGTATTCTGTGTGGAAAGCACCTCGCAAAGTCGGTTCGAAAAAAGATCAGCAAGGAACTTCGCATGCAACTTCCGCTTGAAAAAGGCAAACACACAACGATTTTGGTGGCGGTTTCGGGGGGCAAGGACTCGGCCGTGTTGCTTGATGCCCTGGTTGACCTCCTCGGAAAACGACCGGACGTGACGATCGTTGCGGGGACGGTGGACGAGGGGATCGAAGGTTATCGGCCCCCTTCCATCGTCTGCGCCGCTTCGCTTTGCGAACGTTTGGGCGTTGAACACCATGTGGTCACCTACCCCGAGCTCTCGTTTCTTGAAATGGATGAGGTGGTGAACCGCCTGCCGATGGTGGCTCAAAAGGACAACGACGCCCCTCGGATGGCGTGTTCGTATTGCGGTGTCTTCCGACGGCAAGGCATCAATCATCTGGCCGCCAAGGTGGGCGCAGATGTGATTGCGCTGGGCCACAACCTCGACGACATGGCGCAGACCGTGCTGATGAACATGGCCAACGCCGATATTGAGCGGACGTTGCGCCTCGCCCCGCACACCATGACGCCCGTGGACGGCCTCGCCCCACGCATCGTCCCGCTTCGTTGGGTCCCGGAACAGGAAGTGCATCTTTACGCTCTTCACCGTGAACTTCCGCTGCATCACGAGGAGTGTCCAAACGCTCGGGGGGCCCTTCGCTGGCGTCACCGCGAGATGGTCGCTCACATGGAAGCCGACGTTCCGGGGACGCGTCACGGCCTGGTCCGAATGGCCGACCAGATCAAGTCGCTGAGAGACGAGGTGGTTGCGCTTGGAGGGGGCGGTTCTCGTCCAAACCCGCCAACCCCGTGCCCGAGGTGCGGCAGCCCAAGTTCAGGTCAGCAATGCAAGGCTTGCGATATGCGGGACCTCTTGGGCGTGGCCTTCGATTAGAGGACGTTTCGGACCAAGGCTTCGAGGTCTTGAGGGCGTCCGCAATAATGGCATCGCAATTCAAGGGGCTCGGTTGACAGCACCCGCAGGCGATGCGGGAGCGGTTCGCGCGGGTTGGTGGTGATGCAGTTCGAGAAGGTGCAGCGAACCACATTTCTGACCTCGTTCCCGAGTTCAATCGTCATCTTCTCTGCAACGCTGTAGGCTCGGATGATGGCGACGTGGGCATCGGGAGCGACCAGGGCCAGCCGGTTCAGTTCGTCTTGCGTCAACTCGCGGTCCTCGACCTTGATGATGTCCTTGGTGCCCATCTTTTTCGAGGGGACGTTCATGACCATGGAGACCGGCACCGAACTGCTTCGGTCGATTCCGAGCATTTCCAGCACACGCATGGCGTGGCCTGCGGGAACGTGGTCGATGACGGTGCCGTTTCGGATGGCCGTCACACGGCGCATGTTGTGTTCTTGTGACATCAGGCCTCACCTCCTCCAACGGTTGCAGGGACTTCGACGTTCAACAAGCGGCAAAGCAACGCCATTCGGGCGACGACACCGTTGAAGGCTTGTTCGAAATACCGAGCGTGACGGGTGGCGTCCACCGACGGATGAATTTCATCCACCCTCGGGAGAGGATGCATGATGATCATGCCCTCTTTGACGTCCTCAAGGTTGGAAGCATGCAATTTGTAGGCGCCCGCTACTTTGGCGTACTCGTCTTCGTCGGCGAAGCGCTCTTTTTGAATGCGGGTCATGTAGACCACATCGGCGCTTGAAAGGGCGCCCAGAAGGTCGTCCGTTTCCACAACACTGGCGCCATGCGCTTGAAGGTCGGAAACAATTTCAGCCGGCATTTTCAACAACGCTGGGCTTGCAAAGGTCAGGGTGCATCCAAAGCGGGTGAGGGCGTGGCTCAAGGAGTGGACCGTGCGACCGTACCGAAGGTCGCCCGCCAGCACAACGTTGAGCCCCTCCAATCGGCCGTGTGCCTGACGAATGGTGAACAGATCGAGCATGGTTTGGGTGGGATGGTGCCCCGCACCGTCACCGCCGTTCAAAATCGGCACCCGGGCCGCATCCTGTGCGTATTGTGCCGCTCCTTGACGGGGGTGGCGCATGGCGATGATGTCGGTGTAGCCGTCGACCATTTGGATGGTGTCGAAGAGGGTTTCGCCTTTGACCACCGAGGAGGTTTTCACGTCGCCCAAGTTCACGACGTCGCCCCCGAGGCGTTTCATGGCGGTCTCAAAGGACATTCGGGTTCGCGTGCTGGGTTCAAAGAAGAGGTTGCCGAGGATTTTGCCTTGCAACAACGGCAAGTAAACCTCGCCTCGAGCGACCGGCAGGAGGCGTTCAGCATCGTCCAACACCTCGAGGATTTCGTCGTTGGTCAGGTCGTCCATGGTGATCAAGCCGGGCATGATGCTTCCTCTCTTTTCACTACATGCGAAAGACACCCTTGAACATTCCCGCTCCCTTCAGTCGGTGATGGGAAGCACAGCAGGGCAACGGAGTGATTATCACCGTCGTCCTTCGTGCGGTGCTCATGGTTACTTGGGCGGATGCGGACGCGGCCATCGAAGCCGAGCGCACCGCTCGCTTGCGCCGCGTCGAGAACACCACGCTGTTCTCGGCTCTCGTTCTCCTCGTGTTCGCTGTTTGGCTTGCGTGGCCAACCGTTCAGGCGCTGATGGCAGGCGAAGGCATCGTTCTCTCCGACCTCGGTGCGCCCTTGTTGCTGGTGATTTGGGGCATTTTCGTCCAGGATTTGACGCTTGACGACCCGGCCGCCAGAACCCGAGTCGGCTCGGCCACCTCCGTGGCTTGGCCGGTGATCATGGTGTTGGGGGTGTTTGGTTTGGATTTGGACAACCGGCTTGCCTTGGCTGGCAGTGGTTTGTTGCTGTTGGTGGCAGTCATCTGCCGCCGCGTCGCCGTCGGAACGATGCGGGGGCACTTTGGCGTTCTGCGCTACCGTGCGGTTCTGACCGGAATCGGGACGGCTTCAGCCATCGTTCTTGCCGCAACTCAAACAACGGACTGGGCTTCCCTTACGGGTGTCATGGCTGCGGTGCTTTGCGGCATGGCCGTTCTCGACACGGTGTACACATGGTCGGTGGGCGATGAACAGAAAGGCGAACGGAAAGCGTTTCGAAAGCGGTTGGACCGACTTGAGGTTCGCCTGTTGGAGTTGAAAGCGCAAGGCGCAGCGGTCGCCCAAGCGGCCAGCCTCATCACGACCGCCAAGGAAGAGGGGCATCGTGACCCGGCCTACGGCATGCGGCTGCTCGACGAAAGCGAGGAGGACATGGACCGAGCGCTCTCGTTGGCGGACGACGTTGAAATCATCCGTTTGGATGCGTTGAAAACCGTTGAAGCCGCGATGGAGATTGCCCCCGCTGCACGTCGGCCAAAAAAGGCCTACGAAATGGGTGAACGAGAGGTGGTCCTCGGCTCGCTGAGAGAAGGCGAATTGTTGTTCAGGGAAGCCAAAAAACGGGCCTCTGAAATCTTGACCTGGTGGGTTCGTGCCGAGCAAGCCATCTCAGAAGCCACCCGAGGCCTTGACGGCAAGAAGGGCCAGGGCGTGGAAGGTCTTCGAGACATGCTCGAGCAAGCAAAGTCAAAACTCCTCCAAGAACAACCAAAAGACGCTTTTGAATTCGCTGTCTCCATTCCAGCCCAACTTGAGGCGGGTGAAGGTGCCTTGGAACGCGCCGTTGACGCCATCAAGGAAGCCAAGCGTCACCTCAAGCAAGCGGACGGGTTGGACCGGAAACCGTTTGAAGAACGCCTCGTGCAAGCCCAGCAAGCCTTGGACGATGGAAATGCAAGCCAAGCCATTGGCTTGGCCGAGGGCGCCGTCAGAACGATTGAGCGAGAGCGTGCAGCCATGGACGATGTCCTTCGAGCGCTCAAACAAAAGAAACAACTCGTCAAGCGCTTTGAGGGCCGCGACGACGAGGCAACCTGGCGACGTGCCCTTGAGGAAATTGAAGCGGCCTCCGACGAGAAGCAGTGGAGTCATGCCGGCATGCTGCTCGAACGGATGACATCGGGCTTGGACCGAGAGGGGCACGCCAGCGACGAAGCCTTGGAACTGTACGATTTTGTCATGGACCGCTGGCGGGTACTTCGCAACCAATGCGAGGCCGCAGGCATCGGTGTGCAGGACGAGGACCGTCGCGCATGCGAGCAAGCCATCGCCGAAGCTGAATCCATGCTGGGTGTGAGCAAAATCGAAGCTTGCCTCCAAGGGTTGGCGCAAGCAGACGCAGCGATGGAACGTTTGCAGCGGCGAATTTAGTCAGAGACTCAACAACCCTGCCTGCTGCGCCCGTTCGTGGTCGTAGCTTGCAGGAAGGCCCAGATCGACGGGCATGCCGCCCACGGTGACCACGATGCCCGAGAGGTGGGTGTAGAGGCCAAGGGGAAGTTCAGAGCGCATCGTTCGGTGACCGTTCTTGCTGCTCAAGGCTTTCCGTGCGTCCGGCGTGAGGAGGGCGGTCCACGCATTGTTCTTCAGGGCGTGCGCTTTGAGGTCGTCGTGGTCAAGGACCGGTGGAACCTTGACGTTGTGACGGTGCCATCGGGTTCGCCAATCCGTTTCTTGATCGCACGACCACTCGAATTTTGTTGGTTCGGATGGTGGCAGCGGGACCTCGCCTTTCCGGGCAAACTGCGTCATGAGGGATTTCACATGGGGGTCGCGAGGATGCTCTTTCGCCAAGGCTTCCAAAGCGGAGAGGGCTGTTAGCGACCGGCCGTCGTCGTGGTTGAGCAGGGCTTTGACGAGGTGGCCATGGACCCACCCCTCGGCATCGGGTCGGTTCAAGTGGCGTTCGAGTTGGTTGAGGGCTTCTTCGCTTCGCCCCAACATGCGCATTCGGGCCACGTCGCTCAGGAACATGGCTCGCTGTGCAGCGGTTCGAGGCGTGCGGTCGCCCAATCGAATGTCAAAGCTTGCATACCGCTCCAGCATCCGTGCGTTGTCCTTGGTCAAGGGGTCGACGCTCAGCATGGACCGTGCCTCCGGGTCAAGGTTGTATTTCGGGTACAGGACGCTGGCGACCCATTTCAAGCGAACCGCTTCGACATCGTCGTTGGTCAGGAGGTTGAGGCGAGGGGTTGCTTCGCGGTAGTCCCTTTGCGCCAGGCTCGAAGCGCAGAGGATGAGCCTTGAGATTTGGGCGTCCCGCCCGCCCTGCAGGGCGAGCAGGTTCACGGCGAGTTCCTCGGCTTCGTCCCACTGCCCCATGGCGGCGTGGAGCATCATGTTGGCTTTGGTTTGTCGAACCATGTCCAAACCCACCAGCGTAGCCTCACGTCCGTGAGACATGGCTTCGTAGCGTTGGAGGGCCGTGGTCCATTCGTCCCCGGCAATCAATTCGTGCACCGGTCGCTGTTTGAGGTAAATCATGTCGCTCATGCCCCTCAGACGGGTGCGGTCTTCGTCCATTGAGGCGTCAAAGGTGATTTCGTCGAGTTGGCCTGCCCGTCGCCAAGACATGGCCCAAATCGCCAAGAACGCCACTTGACCGCCCGATGCAAGCATCCATGTTAGTTGTTCGAGGGTGTCTTTCTCCATCACCGCACAGACGCTGCCTTCCCACGGGCCGCAGGCAGCGCCTTGGGGCAGGAAACTCGAGTCCCAGAAGGTGATCATAGCAAGGGCGAGGAGAAGCATGGACTGTCCGGCAAATCCGGTGAAACAAAAGTTGAGCACGGTGGCTTGTTGAACCGGTTCGGCTCGCAACAAACGGCTGTCCGCCAGCCGGATTCCACCCACGCCGGAGATGTCCTGAACGTCAAGGAACAGGATTCTTGCAACCTCGTAGACGAACAGGAAGCCAATGGCGGCAACGTTGAGCAGAAGAAACAGCAGCAGGGTCGTCACGATGGGCACCCGGATGCCCGCTTGTGGGATGTTGGAAAACAGTTCAATCAGGGCGAAACCGAGCAACCCGCCTTCTTCCATGTAGGTGGATTGTGGCCGGTATTCCGGGAGGTTCAGCACCTGGTCGGAGTGGGTGAACATCGACGGGTCCCACAGCAACACGACGAGGGATACGAAGGTGTTCAGCGCAACAAAAGGCATGGCGACCAAGTTGAGGTGGACGACCTGAGCGATGAATTGTTGACGAGCGTTGGGCAGGTGGTTGTGGAAGGGTGAGCTGCCTCCCCTGGCGATTTGCTTTGATGATTGCTTCAGCGCGTACCACGCCGAACCGAGGATGCGACCGTAGGCCAAAACGGCGGGCGAAAACGCCACGAGAGCGACGAAACTGTAGCGGTTGGTTTGGGAGACGCCTTGAGCCTGCAACACGGCGTTGACGGCGAAGGCGAGCACGAGCCACGCCAAGGTCAACGCGACGTACGCCACGTTCCGGGTTCGGGTGCTGTTTTGCAAGGTGGCCCGGCTGACGCCCATGGGGCGAATGACTTGGGCGCCCAACGAAGTTCCGCTGGAAATCAAGGCAGGCAAGAAGATGAGGATCAAGGCGAAAGCCACGGAGGGGGCATGGTAGCCGGTCGCGTTGCCGCCCCGGTAGTTGAAAAATTCAAACAACAGGATGAGGCTCCCGCTCAACGCCATCAGGTACGAGACGACGCCAAAGCGCGTGCCTCGTTGGGCCAGCAAGCCTTTGACATCGTCAACCGTGGAAGTGATGCGGTGCACTTCGTAGGTTTTTGCACCGGTTTGGAAAGCCACCTGCAAGCCCTTGAGTTGACGAGGAACGACGTTGCTCCAAAAGAACCACGCCGTCAGGAGGGCGAGCACCAAGGGCCCCAACATCGCTGCGGAAAACCCTTGGATGATGACCGGTGAACTCATGCGCACTCACTCTTGCTGCTTGGGCACCAAGGAGGGCTGACTGACCTTGGTTTCAATTTCAACCATCAACCGGTTGACAAAGTCGTCAAGCGGAAGGTCGGCGACTTGGTCCCCGTTTCGCGCACGCAAGCTTACGGTTTGGTTCTCCACTTCTCCGTCGCCGAGAATCACCATGTAGGCCGGTTGGAGTTTTCGGTGATTCCGGATTTTCTTCATGATGTTGTTGTCCGAATCGTCCACTTCCACCCGGACACCGCGTTCTCGCAACGTTTGGGCAACCCGGTCGGCGTAGGCTTTGTGTTCGCCTCGGATGGTGATGATGTGGCATTGCGTCGGCGTGAGCCAAGTCGGGAATCGCCCGGCAAAGTGTTCGATGAGGACGCCGCAAAACCGCTCCATGGAGCCGAAGGGCGCCCGATGAATCATCACGGGGCGATGAAGTTCGCCGTCGCTGCCTTTGTAGGTCAAATCGAAGCGCTCGGGCAGGTTGTAATCGACCTGCACGGTGCCGAGTTGCCACTCCCGTCCAATGACGTCCTTCACCACGAAGTCAATTTTAGGGCCGTAAAACGCAGCCTCTCCCTGCTCCTCGGTCCAGTTGACGCCCAGCGAAGCGGCGGCCGCTCTGCAGGCCTCTTCGGCTTTGTCCCAACGCTCAGGGTCCCCGACGTACTTCGTGGAGTCGGGGTCCCGCAGCCCCACACGGACCCGGTAATCGTCCATCCCGAGTTTGTCAAAGATGATTTGAACCAATTCAATGCACCCGAGGACCTCGTCGGCGATTTGCTCTTCGGTCACAAAGAGGTGGGCGTCGTCTTGGGTGAAGCCGCGCACACGGGTCATTCCGGAGATCTCCCCGGACTGTTCCCAGCGGTACACGGTGCCGAACTCCGCCAAACGCAACGGCAGGTTTCGGTACGAGCGGGCTTGGCTAGCGTAGATTTTGACGTGGTGGGGGCAATTCATCGGCTTGAGCATGTAGCCGTCGATGTCGCCGGTTTTCATGAGGTTGGACAACTCGCTGCAGGAGCAGCCCTCGTCGGCGAGTTTGAGCATCAAATCCCGTTCGACCAGCGGCGGGTACTGGGATTCTTGGTAGTAGGGGAAGTGTCCTGAGGTGCGGTAAAGGTCCAATTTGCCGATGTGCGGTGTAAACACTTGATGGTAGCCTTGTCGGCGAAGATGATGAGAGATGAAATCTTGCAATTCCTGGCGAACAACGGCGCCTCGAGGCGTCCACAAAATCAAGCCCTGACCGACGTCTTCGTCGATGTGAAACAACTGAAGGTCCTTGCCCAGTTTTCGGTGGTCTCGTTTTTTCGCTTCTTCCATGCGGTGCAGCGTGGCTTTCAGGGCTTCCTTGGTCGGTTCAACGAGGCCGTAGATGCGAACGAGTTGTTCACGTGATTGGTCGCCCCGCCAGTAGGCCGAGGACACCGAGGTTAACTTGACGAACATCAGGCGGGCGGTGCTCGGCACGTGGGGGCCGAGGCACAAGTCGTACCATTCGCCTTGTTTGTAGATGCTTGAACCGTCGCCCGCTTCCAATTTGTCGTCGATGATTTCGACTTTGTATGGGTTGTGCTCAAAATGTTCTCGTAGGCTTTCCTGGTCCAATTCCACGCGCTCAACCGTCAGGTTTCGGCGGGCAAGTTCATGCATTTTCTTCTCGATCTTCTTGAGGTCGCTCTCAGCGATGGGTTCCATGGCAAAATCGTAGTAGAACCCTCGGTCGATGGCGGGGCCGATGGTGGGCAGGGCACCCGGGTACAATTCCATGACGGCTTGGGCCAAAAGGTGGGCCGCGGAGTGGCGAAGGATGTGCATGCCTGCATCGGATTCGGCCGCAACGCCCTCCACGGTGCATGGTTGATGCAGGGCGTGGGACATGTCCCGCTCTGCACCGTCCACCTTGGCTGCAAGGCAACCGTGTTTCTTGCCGAAGGCATCGGTGAGGACTTCAGCGCAAGTGATGCCTGCAGCGTATTCGTTGATCGTCCCATCGGGCAGCGTGATGTTGATCATGGCCATGCTCACCGCTTCTCCGTCAACCCCTTCGGGGTTGAACCCTCGCTATCAATCCCGCGCCTGCTTCACCCTGCGGGTGGCCGTTCTACCACGCGACGTCAAAGTCGTCACCGATGCTGCTGGTGGGCGCCTGGAGGACTTCTTGCGGTGCCGGTTCTTCCGCTTCGTCCTCGCCCTCAACCTCTTCTTCGGAGCCTGTCGAGGGCGGTGCTACCGAAAAGGCGGTGCGGTCTTCAATGGCGTCAATTTTCTGGTTGTACACCACAGGGGGTTGGACGGTCTCGGGTGCAGGTGGTTCAACGCTCTGTTCCTCCTCGACCTTGATGTTCGCTTCACCCGCCTTCAGTTCAGCGAAGTCGCGAGCGAGGACGTCGTCCAAGTTTGGCTTAGCGTTCGGAGGCCCTTTCATGGTCATGCATGACCGGGTCTGCTCAAGAAACCTCGGGTAAAGGGCGTGGACTTGCGCCCGTTTTGCGCCGCAGGGCTTTTTGAGGGAGGCATCGGACACCCGCTCATGCGCCTCGGCCTGGTCGTGAACCCCGATGCCGGCTTGGGCGGCAAATTGGGCTTCAAAGGCAGCGACGGTCGAGCAGCCGAAGCCCGTGCTGCGGGAGCCCAAGACCGCGCAGGACCCCGGATGGAGCGATGCCTTGAGCATCTCGTCTCTCTGGCGACCTCGTCCCTCAATCGCACCTCAACCACCGTCACGTTGGTCGGTTGGGAGGGGCGGATGGGCTCGTCGTGGGTGCCCGAGTCGCCCGCCTTCGAGACCGTCTGGAGCGAAGCCACCCCTCAAACCACCACGCCAGAGGACACGGCCCGTTTGGTGAGCGGTTTGGTTGCTGAGCAGGTGGACGCCATTCTCTATGCCGGCGGCGACGGCACCACCCGGGACATCGTCAACGCCCTCGAAGCCTGCGGCCCTGAGGCGGCAAAAACCGCCCTCATCGGGGTGCCTGGCGGGGTAAAAATGCACTCAGGATGTTTCGCAACGACCCCCAAAGCGGCCGCAGAAGTGGTTCTGGCGTATGCGATGGGCGACCTGCGAACGGCCATCACCGAAGTGATGGACCTTGACGAGGACATCTACCTTCAGGGAGAGTGGAAGGTCCGAATGTACGGCGAAGCCTGGACGCCCTCCTCCCCACGGTTCATGCAAGGGGCCAAAGAACAAGTTGAACGGGTCAGCGAAGAGGACACCATCGAGGGTTTGGCCAAACACGTCGCAGCGTTGTTGGAAGACGAACCGGACTTGATGCTCGTTTGGGGAAGCGGCGGAACGTTGCGGCGCATGGGTGAACACCTCGAGTTGGACCTGACCTTGCTCGGCATCGATGTGCAGCACGGTGACACGGTTCACAAAGACCTCAACGAAGCCTCGCTTCTCGACCTCATCAGCGGCCACACCGACAGCACCACGGGTGACCAACGACCGCTTCTTCTCCTGCTATCGCCCATGGGGGGTCAAGGGTTCTTGATCGGCAGGGGCAACCTCCAACTATCGCCGAGCGTCCTTCGCAGCATCGGCCAAAACAACATCTTGGGCGTGGCGACACCCTCCAAACTTCTCGGCTTGGATGCCGTTCGCATCGACACCGGCGACGAGGCGTTGGACGAGGCCTTCCAAACAAAACGATTTGTCAAAATTCTTCAAGGGTTTCGAACCACGAGGCTGCTTCGTGTGGCCGAATTGTGAGCCGGAAGGTCAACCGATTTTGTGAAAAATCGCCAACAAGATAGGCTCTTGTGTTGAAAAACCCTCACCGTTCTGTGGCGCCATGAACGGAAAACGCGTGGTGGTGCTCACCGGAGCAGGTGTATCGGCAGAATCGGGGGTCCGCACCTTTCGGGACAACGATGGCCTCTGGGAAAATCATCGAATTGAAGAAGTCGCCACCCCCGAGGGTTGGGCGAAGGACCCCGAGAAGGTTTGGCGATTTTATCAGGCTCGCCGGCGGCAGATGAACGAGGTTGAACCCAACCCTGCCCACGTTGCCCTGGCGAGGCTGCAGCAAGAAAACGAGGCAACGCTGCTCATCACCCAAAACGTCGATGACCTTCACGAGCGAGGTGGCAGCGAACACGTCCACCACATGCACGGGCAACTCTTGACGCTGCGATGCGAAGTGAGCGGTCAAAGCGAACTGCGAATGGACGAAGCTTCGTTGCGCGATGAATTTGTCATGTGCACCTGCTGTTCACCACCGAACCGTATGCGGCCCGATGTCGTTTGGTTCGGTGAAACGCCGCTCGGCATGGACATGATTTACGATGCGGTGTTGAACTGCGAGGTTTTCCTCGTCGTGGGGAGTTCAGGTCACGTGTACCCGGCCGCAGGGCTGGTTGACTTGGCCAAACAAGCGGGGGCTCAAACGGTTCTCGTCAACGCAGAGGCACCTTCGAACATCGAATTTTTTGACGAGGTTCACCTCGGCGCCGCCGGCGAACTTCTTCCCGATTTGGTGGAGCGCTGGCTGAACGGGAACAGCACCCCTCACGGTTCGCCTTAGTCTTATAATGGACTGAACGGAGGTCCTTGCATGCGCCGATGGCTTCTGCTGCTCATGCTTGTGTTGCTGCTGCTTTCACCCTCTGTGATGGCCGACGATGACGAGGATGACGACGATGATGACGTCATGCTCCTCGGGCTTGACGGGGAAGGAACGGGCGAGGTTGCTCTTTGGCTGATGGTGGCCACGTTGACCATCGTGGTCTGGAAGCCGTTGTTCAAGTGGCTACGCGCCAACGGTCCCGAACTTTTCAACAAGGAGGCCAGGCCGTTCAAAAAATCGCTCGGCGTGTTCAACCGGCGTTACATGCGTGCCCACAATTGGATTGGCTTTGCTGCCGCTGCGGTCGGAACGGCTCACGGCTACGTGCTCGAATGGCATTGGACGCTTTGGGTGGCGATGGGGGCTCTCTGGTTTTTGGTGGTGTCGGGGTACTTGATGCAACAGAAATGGCCCCCGAAGGAATTCCGTCGCGGTGCCCGTTTGCTTCACATGCAACGGGCCCTCTCGGTCGTTGCCGTAGCGTTGCTGCTCGTTGGCCACGGCATCGTGGATTGAGTTTGGCAGCGAAGGAACGGAGGTTCAGCGCTTTGAGGCTGCTTGCAACAGGCCAAGGAAAGGTGGGCTTGGCCGTCCGGGTCGCGACTTGAACTCCGGATGGAATTGCACGCCGACGTAGTACGGGTGACCTTCCAGTTCGAAAATCTCGCACCGCTGGCCGGACTCGTCCTTTCCGACAAAGACCAGGCCAGCGCTTTCAATGCGTTCAATCAAGTCTGGGTTCACTTCGTATCGGTGACGGTGGCGTTCGTCCACCGACTCGCCCTCGCCGTAGAGGGCCCGGATGGTGGACCCTTCGGTCTGCCACATGGTGGGACGGCTGCCGAGGCGCATCGTCCCGCCGAGGTGGGTTTTCGAGATTTCTGGCATGAAGACCACGGCAGCATGGTCCGGGTTGTCTTCAAATTCGGTTGAATTTGCGCCCTCAAGGCCCAACACGTTGCGGCAGAACTCAACGGTCGCAATTTGGAGGCCGAGGCAGATTCCGAGGTAAGGGACGGTTTCGGTGCGGGCGTAATGGGCGGCGAGGATTTTTCCTTCAACCCCACGGTCGCCAAAACCACCGGGGACCAGCACCCCGTCGGCACCTCGCAGGAGGGACCACGCGGCCTCTCGCTCTGTCGCGTCCCATTCCGGTTCAAGATGGCTGGCTTCAATCCAATCGATGACCAGCTTTCGGTCAACCGCCATGGCTGCGTGCTGCAGGCTCTTGATCACCGAAAGGTAGGCGTCGGAAAGGTCGGTGTACTTCCCCACCATGGCGATGTGGACTTCTTCGGTGAGGGTGTCGAGGTGGTGGGCCATGGTGGCCCACTTCGAGAGGAGGTTCGTGGCGTTGCAGTCCACGCCCAAAATGTCGCACATGCCTTGTTCTTGCAGCATCAAGGGGACGTGGTAGATGTTGGGCACGTCGTGCGTTGACATCACGGCTTGAGGCTTGACATGACAAAACGCCGCCAATTTCTCTCGGGTCTCGTCGTTCAGAGGTGCTGAAGAACGGCAAACCAGGATGTCAGGTGAGATGCCGAGACCACGCAGTTCCTTGACCGTGTGCTGGGTTGGTTTGGTTTTTTGTTCCCCCACGGGGCCCATCACCGGCACCAGCGAGACGTGGACGAAGGTCACGTTTTCACGGCCAACCCTGAACTGGAACTGACGCAGGGCCTCCACGTAGGGCGCTGATTCAATGTCGCCCACCGTTCCACCGAGCTCGATGATGCAAGCGTCCGGGGATTCACCGCTTCCGTCGGCCGGTCGAGCGGCCACGTCTTCAATCCAGTCTTGCACCGCATCGGTCACATGGGGAATGACCTGAACGGTTTTGCCCAAATAGTCGCCACGACGCTCGGCTTCGATGACCTTGGCGTAGATTTTGCCGGTCGTGAGGTTGTTGTCTTTGGAGAGGTTGATGTCGAGGAAGCGTTCGTAATTCCCGAGGTCAAGGTCGACTTCTCCGCCGTCGTCCAACACGAAGACCTCCCCGTGTTCAAACGGTGACATCGTGCCCGCATCGCTGTTGAGGTACGGGTCAATTTTGATCGAAGTCACCCGCAGTCCGGCACTTTTCAGCAGGACGCCAATGCTGCTTGCCGTCACGCCTTTTCCAAGACCTGACAGAACACCCCCGCTGACCACGACGTACTTCATTGCAACATCAACGGGATTTGAGGCCGTCGCGCCTCCCCTATCAACATACCGAACCCGCACCTCGGACCACCCACCCCCATCACGCAGAGGACACGGTGAGCGAAGGATGAAAAGGCGGCCGGAGCAAAGAGGCATGAGGACGAGTTGTGCATTCCATCCCAGCCACCATGACCGCCTGGACCAAAACCCGGGACGAGGAAGGCGGGTTCAGCCTTGAACCCCACCCCGTGCCTTCACCCGGGCCGGGGGAAGTTCTTGTGAAGTCGCAATCCACGTCCATTTGCGGAACCGATCTTCACATTTGGAAGTGGGACGATTGGAGCCGAGAGAACGTCCCTTTGGGCACGATCACCGGCCACGAAACCAGCGGGGTGGTCGTCGGTCTCGGAGCGGGCGTTGAATCGCATGCCGTGGGCGACCACATCGCTGTCGAGTGCCACCTCGCCTGCTGGTCCTGCCCTCGATGCGAGGAAGGCAACGCCCACATTTGCGAAAACGGGTCCATTTTCGGCGTTCACGGCAACGGGGCCTTTGCGCCGTACTTCGTCGTGCCCGCCGTCAACGCCCGTCACGTTCCCGAAGGCCTCGACCCGGGGCATGCATCCATTCAAGACCCGCTGGGCAACGCGATTCACACCCTCACCGGCGGTCCGGTTGAGGGCGCCACCGTAGCCGTTCACGGGCTGGGCCCCATCGGCCTGTTTGCCGTGAACGCCGCCAAAGCCATGGGTGCCTCCAAGGTCATCGCCGTGGACTGGGACAACGCTTACCGCATGAACTTGGCCAAAGAACTCGGTGCCGATGTGGTCCTCGGGAAGGACGACGATGTGGTGGCGTCCATTCTCCAAGCCACCGAAGGGCGCGGCGTTGACAACAGCTGTGAATTTTCAGGCTCGGCGGCGGCCCTCGCCAACACCGTGCATTCCACCCGAATGGGCGGGTACGTCAACATCCTCTCGGTGTACGGGCAGTCGATGCCCCCGGTTCCAATGAACGAAGTGGTGTTCCGCTACCTGCACATGAAGGGCATCAACGGGCGCAAAATGTGGTCGACCTGGGACACGATGCATGACCTCCTCCAACGCGGCCTCATCGACGTTGACAAGGTCTTGACCCACCGCCTCCCGATCTCGGACTTTGAAGCGGGCGTGAAGTTGGCCATGTCCGGCGAATGCGGGAAGGTCGTGTTGGATTTCGAGGCTTGACCGGGCTTCACTGCGCTTGACATGGGCCGTGTGCACCAATTGTCGTCAGTTTGCGGACCTCATCAGAGGGTCCCTTTGATGAGGCTTCCAAGCAGACCGTACGGTCTGATGACCCGTCCATTCAGAGGGAACCCTCTGATGAGGCAGCCATCA